>SABL01000421.1 GCA_009928985.1 Clostridia bacterium | reverse complement strand
GATTTTCAAACAAACCTTCGTACCAGCCAATCGATGAGTAAACGGTTGACCTCGTCGGGTTTTTCGACCTGAGTCCAGTGACCGCATTCGGGGATCAGGCTTTTTTCCAGATCGGGAACGTATTTTTCCATACCCTCTGCTAACTCCGGAGGTAAAAAGATGTCGTCTTCTGCGGAAACCATGAGGCATGGAACGGATATCCTGTCACTGGTGCCGGCAAGAAGCTGATTGTTCCTGTGCAGGTTGCGGTACCAGTTGATGGGGCCGGTCAATCCCCCGGCAGAAAAGGCTTCGACATAGACCTGCAAATCTTCCGGCGACATCAATGGGCTGCCAGCCGGGTCCGGGTCCAGAGCGGCGGCCTGGATGAAATCCCATTCGAGATTGCGGACCGCCGGGGGTGCGTCGATAAATTCGGCCATGGTCAGGGGACGAGCTCTGAACAGCCCTCCCAGAAATCTGGGCAAAAGATCCGCCGTCAGTTCGTTCTCGATTCCTTTCTGCAGAAAAGCCAATCGGTAATTGCCGGCGCTAAAATGGTTGCGCACCCAGCCTGCCGGGTCTTCGCCCATTCTTCGAAAATAACGATGCGGCGTGTTGAGTCCGATGACTCCAGCCACTCGCTCAGGATGTAGAATCGGCATTTCCCAGACCACATGGCCACCCCAATCATGCCCGCAGAACACCGCCTTTTCCAGTTCCAGAGCATCCAGCACACCGATCAGGTCGTCTGCCAGGTGTGGGAGGTCGTACTCCGCTACCGAGTCGGGCTTATCGGACCTACCGTAGCCGCGCTGGTCGAGAGCAATGGCCCGAAATCCAGCGGCCGCCAGCGCAGGCAACTGATAGCGCCAAGAAAAAGCCAGTTCCGGAAAACCGTGGCAGAAAACCACCGGAAATCCGCCGCCCTGCTCATAAACGGCCAGGCGAATACCATGGGCTCGGATAAAGTACGGTTCGGGGAAATCAGTGCGCATGGGCGGGCTCCCTGTTTGGTCAAATTATCATTGTGTGGTGGCCGTTTTTGAAATAGCCTCCTGCAAAGGGCCGGTCAGG
>SABL01000420.1 GCA_009928985.1 Clostridia bacterium | reverse complement strand
CTGACGAACCGACCGGAGCCCTCGACAGCAAGACCGGCCAGGAGATCCTGCGCTTTTTCCAGGAGCTCAACGCCGAAGGCAAGACCATTGTGATGATCACCCATGACCCCCACATCGCCGCCCAGGCCAAACGGATCATCCGGGTGGAGGATGGTCTGATCCTGAGCGCGTGAAGGGCAATTTATTTTCAATCACTCAACTTTCCCATAGCAAAATATAGATCTGAACCTTGAAAAATCAATATAGTCACGCACTCAATAACAATTTCTGCTTCAGCGGATGAGGAAGGGCGTTGAGAAAGCTATCCATGATGTCATTAGCCATGGCCTCGCTGATCGTCGGCATTTCATTCAAGATGTCCCGCAGGGTATTAACCAGCAGCATTAGCGAATGAGAGAGCTTAATGTCTGCCAATTCCTCTCGCAGATAGTAGAACAAATCGCCGATTGTCCGTTCATCGTTGGCCTTTCTAGACTCGATCGCCAACATGGCGTAGCGCAGGAAAACGATCGTCGTATGCGCAACCTGCATGTCGTAACTGCGGCCCTGGAATTCCTTGGCCAATGCCAGATGGTGCTTGCATACTTTGAAGAAAACCTCGATGTCCCAGCGTTTGCCGTAGATCCGGACGACTTCTTCCGCATCCAACTCGGTGTCAGTGCTCAGAATGGCTAGCCAATTGTCGGACCGGCGATCCCGGACAAAGACGATTCTGGCATCGACCCGTTCGTTCGAGTCGCGCTCTTCGCGGAGTTTGACCAGGACTGAGCCAATGACACCATGGTCTTTGCTGTCAAATCCAGCCTGGGCATAGATTTGTTTGACATCGATCCACTGACCTTGGTACTCGTAGTAGGCTTTTTCGGTAATTCGCATCATCCCGATGACGTCACCATTTTCACGTTTGACTCGAGCAACGGTCTTGGGCATGGTGAACCAGCTGTCGAACAAGACGTAGCGGGCCGGGATATCCTTGGCAGCTCTCAACAGTTCAATCACGGCGTCAATGGTATTCGATCTGGCCCTGACCCGGCGCTTATGCGCCAAAGTCCGGCCA
>SABL01000419.1 GCA_009928985.1 Clostridia bacterium | reverse complement strand
CCGCCGGTAGGGAATCGCACCCTGCCCCGGAAAACTGCTTGTTCAACAGTATGATACCGGCAAGACGCTTTGTCGTCAAGCCAGTTCGAACTGGTCGATGTAGCGCTCCATGGCAAAGCCATACAGGTCGAGCTCTTCGTTATTGTTGAGTAGGTCAATAGAGGCAGGACCGTCGTCGGAGGCATCCCGGAACCAGGCGGCTGTGATGGCCAGGTCTTCGCCGTCGAGGGAGAAGAGAAAGCCGACGGACTCGGATTTGTCGTCGACGAAAAACTCCCTCGCCTGTTCGATGGCGTTTTCATATTCGTCCTCATCCTCCGGGCTGACCAGTGTCGGATCGATGTAGAGCTGGGTCGTGCCATCAGCCAGGATGACGGCGTTGTCGAGGTTGTCGACGGCAAAGGGGACAAACAGCCGGGTCTCGGCTGCTGCAAGTTCTTCCAGCAGGTCGGAGGATTTCCAGCCGTCTTCGAAAAAGATCACCTGGCCATCGACCAGCTTGATGACGAGGCGTTCGTCATCGATCAGGTTCTCGAGGTTTTTCGCTGTCTCCTCGAGGAACCCGTCCCAGTCAAAGGATGTAATCGCTACTGTCTTGTTCATAAAGGACCTCCCTGAGCATCTGGATCGTGACAGGGTTGCTCTATGCTTTCATTATAATCCTATCTCAGTCCAATGGGTGTATCCTTTCGACACCGGGGCCGGAAATGATGCTTTTTCCGCCAGCCTGCGCCTGGATGCGGATCTGGGTGCTGATCCGTTCCTTGAGGGCTGGGACATGGGAGATGACGCCGATCAGTTTGTTTTCCGCCTGCAGGCCAGAAAGGGTCTCGAGGGCGGTCTCCAGGGCATCGTCGTCGAGGGTGCCGAAGCCTTCATCGAGGAACAGGGAATCGACGCGGATCTTGCGGCTGGCCATTTTGGAAAGGCCGAGGGCCAGGGCGAGGCTGACGAGGAAACTCTCGCCACCGGACAGGTTGCGGGTGGTACGCGTCTCGCCTGCCTGGTAATTGTCGATAACGTTCAGATTCAGCGGTTGTTCGGTGTCACGGACCAGCAG
>SABL01000418.1 GCA_009928985.1 Clostridia bacterium | reverse complement strand
CGGGCTGATGCTCTGTTGCATTCGGATCAGGTTGTTTGTCATGAAATCAATCGCAGCTGGCCACTGGCTTTCTTGACGGATATCGACTGAACCGAGCCTTATGACGATGATGCTGGATTTCTTTTGATCCAGTCGATTCCATTCCAGCTTGCTGCCAAAGGTGCTTTCGATTTCGGCTCGTCTGGCGGCAAGATAATCAAAAGCGCTTTTGTTTTCATCCTTGTCTGGGCGTTGCATGATGAAATAAACGGCACAGTCCTTTTGGGAGATGCTAAATCCATAGGCCAATCCGGATAGGCCTGCGCCGAAATTTTTCCAAGAATCGGAGGTGGGTTGCAGGTGGCCGAATTGACTTGTGAGACTGCTGAGATGCTCCAGGGTCTGACTCCAAAAATCGAGAAACAGTTCATCCGAAGCATTTTCTTCGAGGGCTCTATCGACTGAGTCACCGGTGTCCTCGTCATCCGCTGGCAGGTGTGATTTTGATGATTTCAAGGTGATGGCCAGACCCGAGAGGTCCTCTCCATATGCTTCCAGTAGATCCCGCACGGCTTGCATTTTGCGATTGGTGTCGAGGTTGGTTTCGGCATAGATGCTGTCGCCGACGAGCATCGGTGATCGCAAGGTTTGCCTGCTGAAGGAGAGGATGACTTTCAGGGTTGGGTATTGCTCGGGTTCCTGGATGAGGGTTGTCATCAGGCCTGGGTCCTGTTCGTAGAGGGTCTTCAGGATATACTCGTAGAGCTCTTTCCAGGATTTGGCTGAGTTTTCGATGCCTTTGAATTCAAAGGACTGGATCTGTCTGAAGGTGAAGGTGTCTCCATCGAGCAGGGTGATCGTCTCATCCACGGGTCTGGAAGGCGTAAAGGTGCTTGCGATCATCGGCTAGCGTTTGGCTGCGCGTTCGACTAATTGTTTGGCACGTTGCTCGATTTCGGTTTCACCCCAGGTGCTGCATTGGATCACGAAGTTATTCAGGGCCAGTTTGCTTTCCAAAAAGCCATTATGCATGCTCAGCTTGTCATGAAAAGGCTTGTTGCTGTATTTGTTGTTATAGGCGGTC
>SABL01000030.1 GCA_009928985.1 Clostridia bacterium | reverse complement strand
CGAAGCCGTCGAAAAGCTGGATAGCCAGATGGCTGCCCTGTCCGAAGCCGACCTCCAGGGTCAGACAGCGCGACTCAAAGCCCGCCTGGCTGCCGGGGAAAGCCTCGACGACATTCTGCCGGAGGCCTTCGCCACTGTCCGTGAGGCCGCAAAACGAGTCTTGGAGATGAAACACTACCCAGTCCAGATCCTGGGCGGCATTGTCCTTCACCAGGGCCGGATCGCCGAGATGAAAACGGGTGAAGGCAAGACCTTGGTCGCGACCTTGCCGGTCTACCTCAATGCCTTGACCGGCAATGGCGTCCATGTCGTCACGGTCAACGACTACCTGGCCAAGCGCGACAGTGAATGGATGGGCAAGGTCTACCGCTATCTGGGCGTGTCAGTCGGCCTGATCGTCCACGGCCTCGACAATGAACAGCGCCGGACCGCCTACCGCGCGGACATCACTTACGGCACCAACAACGAATTCGGCTTTGACTATCTGCGCGACAACATGGTCACCTACAAGGAACAGTGCGTTCAGCGCGAACTCAATTTTGCCATCGTCGATGAGGTTGACAGCATCCTGATCGATGAAGCCCGCACACCTTTGATCATTTCCGGCATGGGTGATGAGTCATCCGATTTGTATGAGCGAGCCAACCGTCTGGTCAAGGGCTACAAGGCCCGCGTCATCCAGGAATCGGACGACAAGCAGGATCTCGAGGAGATCGGCAGCGAAGTTGATTACATAGTCGATGAAAAAGCCAAGACCGCCGTCCTGACAGCCCGGGGTATCCAGAAGGCTGAACGCTTCTTTGCGATCGAGAACCTCTCCGACCAGGAAAATTACGAAATCAACCATCACGTCAACAATGCCCTGCGGGCCTATGGCATCATGCACCGGGACCAGGACTATGTCATCAAGGACGGGGAGGTCGTCATTGTCGATGATTTCACCGGCCGCCTGATGTTTGGCCGCCGCTACAGCAATGGGTTGCACCAGGCCATTGAAGCCAAAGAAGGCGTCAAAGTGGCCAACGAGAATAAAACCCTGGCCACCATCACCTTCCAGAATTATTTCCGCATGTACAAGAAACTATCCGGCATGACCGGTACGGCCCTGACCGAGGAAAACGAATTCCGGGCAATCTACAGCCTCGATGTCGTCTGCATCCCGACCAACCGGCCAATGGTCCGCCTCGACCAGCCCGATGCTGTGTTCAAGACCCAGAATGGCAAATACACAGCCCTGCTGCGCGAGGTTCTGGTAGCCCATGAACAGGGTCAGCCGATCCTGATTGGCACCATTTCCGTCGACAAGTCCGAATACATATCCAGCCTGTTCCGGAGGAATGGCATCCCGCACAATGTGCTCAATGCCAAGCAGCATGAGCGTGAAGCCGAGATCGTCGCCCAGGCGGGCCGGCTGGGTGCGGTTACGATTGCCACCAACATGGCTGGCCGTGGTACGGACATTCTCCTGGGGGGCAACCCTGAGTTCATGGCCAAGCAGGAGCTGCGGAAAAACGGCCTGGATGAGTCCTTGATCGAAGCCTCCACCACTCACAACGAGACGAGTGATCCACTGGTCCTTTCCGCACGCCTGCAATTCGCCGGCCTCCATGAAAAATTCAAGACCCAGACGTCGCAGGAGCGCGAACAGGTCATGTCTTCAGGTGGACTCTACATCCTGGGCACGGAACGCCATGAATCGCGGCGCATTGACAACCAGCTGCGCGGCCGTTCCGGCCGTCAGGGCGACCCGGGCAAAAGCAAATTCTATCTATCCCTCGAGGATGACCTGATGCGCCTGTTTGGTGGCGACCGGATGACGACTGTCTTTGCTGCCCTCGGCGTCGATGAAGACATGGAAATCGAGCACGCCATGCTCTCCAAGGCGATCGAATCAGCCCAGAAAAAAGTGGAAGGCCGCAACTTTGGCATCCGCAAGCACGTGCTCGAATATGACGATGTCATGAACAAGCAGCGCGAGCTCGTTTACCGCCAGCGCCGCCAAGTTCTCGAAGGAGAAGACTTGCATGACAATTTCCGCAAGATGATCCGCAATGCTGTCACCGAGATCATGCTCGATTTCTGTTCCGGCCAGCCGAATTCCAGCGAATGGGACATCGCCGGCATCAAGGCCAAGATCCTCGACATTTGCGGCGATCTGCCATCCTTGCACAAGCTGTCCAACCCCCAGACCGGCCTGGCCCAGCAAGGGCTGGATGCCGAAGAACTGACCGAAGCGCTGGTGGCTGATGCCCTGGCCCGCTTTGAAACCCGGGTCGATGACATTGGCTCCCCAGACCTGATGCGCGAGGCAGAGCGTGTCATTTTACTGCGCACGGTTGACAGCCACTGGATGGATCACATCGACCAGATGGATGACCTTCGGGACAGCATCGGCATGCGCGGCTATGCCCAGCATGACCCGGTTATTGAGTACAAAAAAGAAGGCTTTGCCATGCACGAAGCCATGACCCGGGCTATCCAGGAGGACTCGGTCCGCCTGATGATGCGGGCCCGGTTCAATGTCGAAAACATCCAGAAGCGCCATGCCGTCGCCAGGAACCTGACCGAAGGCCACGGTGGCAGCGGCTATGCTGGAGATGAAGCCACCCCGGGAACTCCTGCACCTGCCCTGGCCAGCCCTGGCGCCGCCAGGTCCGGTCAATCAGCGGCCCCCAGGCCCCAGGCGCCCCAGGCTGCTCCGGCTGTGCCGCAGCGGCGCGATGAGGCCAAAGTCGGGCGCAATGATCCGTGTCCCTGCGGCAGCGGCAAGAAATACAAGAATTGCCATGGCAAGTCTGAAACTTGAGCAGCAGGTGATGCAAGCTGACTGGATCAAAGCCGGATGAGACGGAGAGGAAGACCGATATGTCTGCTTTACAGAATACACGCGATGAGTACTTGACCCGGATCCAGACGGCGGCCACTTTTATTTCTGAAGCAGCCACCGGGCCCATCGACTGCCTCCTCATCCTGGGCTCCGGCCTCGGTGCGCTGGCAGACCGTGTCGCTGACGCGACCGTCATTGACTACGAAACGATTCCAGGCTTTCCCCAGGCGACCGTGCCCGGACATGCTGGCAAACTGCATCTAGGCCAGTGGGGCAGCCGGCGCATTGCCGTCATGCAGGGCCGTTTCCATTTTTATGAAGGCCATGCCATGAGCGAAGTGACCTTCCCGATCCGTGTCATGGCAGCACTTGGGGTCAAGACCGTGATCCTGACCAATGCCGCCGGCGGCATGGGGGAGGGGATGGCGCCTGGTGACCTGATGCAGATCACGGACCACATCAGCTTGTTTATGGAGTCCCCGCTGCGGGGCATGAATCTCGACACTTTCGGCGAGCGTTTCATCGATCAGACCGAGGTCTACAGCAGAAAATTGATCACTCTGGCGCAGACAGCTGCCCGAGACTTGGGCCAGAACCTGCACCAGGGAGTCTATTGCTTCTGCAAAGGACCGCAGTTTGAAACACCGGCCGAAATTCGCCTCCTGCGTCAGCTGGGAGCTTCGGCAGCCGGAATGTCGACTGTACCGGAAGCCATCGTGGCCCGCCACTGCTTGATGGATGTCCTGGGCTTGTCCTGCATCACCAATCTGGCGGCCGGTCTGTCCGGCCAGCCCTTGAGCCACAGAGAGGTCCTCGAGGTTGGACTCATGGCCAGTGGCCGCATGATCGACCTGCTCTCGGAAATCCTCAACCGGCTGTGACCAATTGACAGCCGCCAATCACCCTACAGGACACAGGAGATACGCATGCCTTTCGAAATCAAAGATCTAAGCCTTGCCCCCTCTGGTCACCAGAAGATCGCCTGGGCCGCTGCCAATATGCCAGTGCTCGGCATCATCGGTGCAGAATTTTCCCGGACCAAGCCTTTGTCTGGCTTGCGCATTGCCGTCAGTGTCCACGTCGAAGCTAAAACAGCCTGGCTGGCCAAAACTCTGGCGATGGGCGGGGCTGAAGTCAGCCTGACCGGCTGCAATCCGTTGTCAACCCAGGACGATGTCGCCGCCGCGCTGGCCGAGGAAGGCATGGCAGTGTATTGCATCCACGGGGCTGACAACGAAACCTACACCCGCAATTTGCGCCAGGCCCTGTCGATCAAGCCTCATCTGGTGATTGACGATGGCGGTGATTTTGCCCATTTGCTCCACACCTCCGAAAAACATCTGATGGCGGACTTGATCGGAGGCAGCGAAGAGACGACAACCGGGGTCAAGCGCCTGCGGATCCTGGAGACGCAAGGCAAACTGCTCTATCCATCCATTGCGGTCAATGATGCCCGCTGCAAGCATTTGTTCGACAATCGTTATGGCACTGGCCAGTCGGTCTGGACCGCGATCATGAGCCTGACCAATCTGGTCGTGGCCGGCAAGACCGTGGTGGTCAATGGTTTTGGCATGTGTGGCAAAGGTGTGTCTCAACGGGCCGCCGGACTTGGTGCCCGTGTTGTTGTGACCGAGATCGATCCGGTCAAAGCTTGTGAAGCCCTGATGGAAGGCTATGATGTCATGAGCATGGACGAAGCCGCCCCTGCAGGCGATGTCTTTTGCACCGTCACCGGTTGCCGCGATGTCATCACTGAGCGTCACTTTTCACGGATGAAAAACGGCGCCATCCTTTGCAACGCCGGTCATTTCGATGTCGAAATCAATCTGGACCAACTCAGGGCTCTGTCCACATCGGTTGAGCAGGCCAGGCCGGGCGTCAAGGCTTATGCGCAAGCCGATGGCCGCCATTTAAATGTCCTGGCAGAAGGCCGCCTGGTCAATCTGGCCGGCGGTGATGGCCATCCGGCAGAAATCATGGACATGAGTTTTGCCCTCCAGGCCTTGTCAGTCCTCTATTTGGCTGAGCATGGCAGAAATCTCCAACCCGGTGTTTACCATTTGCCAGCGGCCATTGATGACCGGGTGGCGGCATTATTGCTCGAGCACAAAAAACGCTCGATCGATGTCCTGACACCTGAGCAGGCTCATTATCTGGCTAACTGGGACCTCTCGGAAGCATAATGACCGGAAACATCCCGACAGGTCTGACCCAATAAATGATCTGAACCTATGTTTGAGGAGAGTTCCTGTGCAATCAGCCGTGCTTTTTTCCCATATCCAGCTTGTCACGCCCCTGCCAGACGGCCCAGTCCTCTCGCTGTCCAATGCCTTTGTCGCTGTCGCCGATGGCCAGATTCTCTATGCCGGCCCCTTTGAAGATGCTGCCCGCCAGCAACTCACTGAAGCAGTCGGCAACCACTTTGACACCTATGATGGTCGGCGCAAGATCCTCTGGCCGGCGATGGCCAATGCCCATGGCCATATCCCGATGACATTGATGCGTAACCAGGCCGACGATGCCAATCTCCACGCCTGGCTTTTTGACATGATTTTCCCGCGCGAAAAGCACCTGACTCCGGAGCACGTCAAAAACGGCACCCTGCTGGGCATGGCTGAAATGATCCGGGCTGGCACGGGGACAGCGGCTGACATGTATTATTTCAGCGAAGCAGTGGTGGAAGCCGCAGTGGCCTCCGGCATGCGCCTGAATGTCTGTTTTGACGGCAAAGCGGAGGGACCTGATGGCAAAACGCACGTCCAGCCTGGAGAAATCGAGCGCTTTATCCGCATGTGCCGTTCCGTGGGTGCGGGCAGGATCGAACCAGCCTTGCTGGTCCATTCGATCTACCTCTATGAACCCTATCTGTACCAGGAACTGGCGCAGGTGGCAGTGGATCAGCAGTGCTTTGTCCAGGTCCATATCGGCGAGACAGCCCGTGAGGTCAGCGATTGCCTGGCCACCTATGGCCGGCGGCCAGCCGTCCAGTTATCTGAATTCGGCTTTTTCCAGACACCGACTGTGGCTGCCCACTGCGTCCATCTCGATGACCAGGAACGGTCCATTCTGTCTGGCGCCAACATCCTGGTCGCGCATTGCCCGACCAGCAACCTCAAGCTGGGCAGCGGCATTGCAGATGTCAAAGCCCTGCTTGCTGCCGGGGTCAAGGTCAGTCTGGGAACAGACGGGGCTGCCAGCAACAACAACCTGAATCTGTACCAGGAAATGAAACTGGCATCCCTGCTGGCCAAGGGCAGCACGGGCGACGCATCCGTCCTGCCGGCGGATGACCTCATCCGTATGGCCACACTTACAGCCCAGCAAGGACTCGGCTTTGCCCGTTCCGGCTGCATCGCGACCGGCTATCAAGCTGATTTGCAGATCCTGGATGCGGACCGGCCCAGCCTGTGGCCTCTAGGTGAACCAAACGCTGCCCTCGTTTACTCAAGTGAGGGCTCAGCCGTCGAATCCCTGATGGTTGATGGCCAGTGGCTGATGTACAAGCATGACCTCCAGACTCTGGACGAAGAAAAAATCAAGCATGATGCCTTGCGCAGCGCAGCTCGACTAAACCGCATGACCTGATCAGGTTAACTGAACCGAATCTGCATCTAGGAGTCTGCATCCAGGCACGGCCTTGCTTGACAGGTGATCGATTCATGTTAAAATAGACAAGGCAATTGCCGCTGTGGCTCAGGGGTAGAGCAATTCACTCGTAATGAATAGGTCGTGGGTCCGATTCCCACCAGCGGCTCCAGCAAGGCGAAAGGACTGTCGTAACGACGGTCCTTTTTCTTGTATCCTGGATCTGCTAATCTATTGGAAGATCCAGTCAAAAATCCAAATCAGACCGACAGGGAGGAACGTCTCATGAATCCACTGCTCTTGAAAATCGGCGGGATGAGCTGCCAGCATTGTGTCGCCCACGTCACCCAGGCTTTGCAGGAATTGCCCGGAGTCACCACAGTCACAGTAGACCTTGCCAGCGGTCGGGCCACTCTGGAAATCGAAGAAGCCTATTTCAACCTGGATGAGGCAGCCGAAGCCATCAGCGAGGCCGGATACGATTTTCTCGGCCAGATCGAGCCCTGACAATGGGCACATTCGCATGAAATCACGGAAATATGCTCATTTATTTGATAGATTCGTCAATTGATTCCAACCACCAACGGTTTATAATGAAACTCGTGAACGGTTTCGATTTATTGCCCACCATCGTTCGCGACGATCTAAAAATTGACCTATGTCCATCAATAGGAGGATACAATTATGGGACGTTCATTTAGCATGAACAACATCGATGTCAAGAAATTCCTGCTGGCCCTCGACAATTGCAAAGGCAATGTCATGCTGGTCACAGCCGAGAACGACCGCTTCAACCTGAAAAGCAAATTGAGCCAGCTCGCAGGTGTCATCAACCTGATCGAAGGCGGCCGCATCGTCGACGCCAAGATCTACTGCGACGACCAGGAAGACGAATCTTATCTCTTCCGCCTCAACCTTTTCGGCGAAGTCACACAAGAGTAATCATATCCGCCATCGATGGCTGGAGCAGAGAACCTGGCTGACGTGTCAGCCGGGTTTTTTTCATGGAATTTACCTGGCCAGGGTGACCAAAGGCCATCTCTTTGTTATGATGTAACGATGGATTATGCTTTGATCGCAGGATTTGAACCCACAGGTGACTTCATGGTCCGGCACTGGATGCGCAGGCTGGCTGACCACGGTGTCAACGACTTGTACGAAAGTTTTGGTTTTGCACCGCACATCACTTTGTCGGAGTTTTCGACCGAAGATTTCGCCCAAGTCGAGTCAGCGTTGCAAATGCTGGCACAGAATGCGTCCGAAATCGAGGTCCGGTTCACCAGCCTGGGCATATTCCCGGGGCTGCAGGGCGTTCTGCATCTCGTCCCGGCTGTCAATAGTGAACTCCTATCCTTGCATCGCCTGATTCATCAAGTTCTGAGCCCGTTGTGCCAGGATTTTTCCCCGCTTTACCTGGAGCCGGAATGGACACCGCACTGCACCTTGGTTCTGGAAATGGACCCGCTCGAATTGCCACGAGCCTATGATGCCCTGATCGACTCTTTCAAACCCTTCACAACCCGCATTTCCAGTCTTGAGGTGATCACCTGCTGTCCCTTCCAGACCATATTGAGCCGCCCTTTGAATAAAAAATGAGCAGCTGGACCTGGTTTCATTTGGTAGCCAACCGTGTGGCCGGGGTCAAGAATTTGTGATAAACTTCTATTTTAGAATTTTCATATCATGTCAACTTGGTCGATGACCGCACTGTTTGGACAGGTAAACACATGAATTTCAGCCAACAATATAAACTTGGGATCGATATTGGTTCTACTACCCTCAAGGTGGTCTTGCTCGATGGCTACCGGACAGTTTTCTCGCGCTACAGGCGTCATCATGCCGACATTGCCGGGGAACTTGAGCGCGTTTTTGCCGAGCTGACTGAGGCCCATCCGGCAGCACAGGTCCAGGTCAGCGTGACCGGATCTGGTGGCGTCAGTGTGGCCAAGTGGCTGGGCCTGCCCTTTGTCCAGGAGGTCATCGCCGAGACCGAGACCATCCGTGTCTTTGATCCATCGGCCGATGTCATCATCGAGCTGGGCGGCGAGGATGCCAAGATCACCTACCTCAAGCCGAATCCTGAGCAGCGGATGAATGGGTCCTGTGCCGGCGGCACAGGGGCTTTCATCGACCAGATGGCCACCTTGCTCCAGACCGACGCCACCGGCCTGAACCAGCTGGCGGCCAATTACCAGCAGTTGTACCCGATCGCCTCGCGCTGCGGCGTATTTGCCAAGAGCGACCTGCAGCCCCTGATCAATGACGGCGCCGCCAGGGAAGACCTTGCGGCCTCAGTCCTGCAGGCAGTCGTCAACCAGACCATCGCCGGCCTCGCCTGCGGCCGGCCGATCCGCGGCCATGTCGTTTTCCTCGGCGGCCCGCTGCATTTCCTGCCCGAGCTGCGCAAAGCTTTTGAACGGTCCCTGCATAAAGAAGTGACCAAGTTCACCATCCCGGACAAAGCCCAGCTCTATGTGGCCATGGGGGCGGCTCTGCTGGCCAAAGGCTCACCCGAGCCGATCCAGGCCATCCGCGACCGTTTTGCCTCGGCCAGCCGGCTCGAACCGGAAATTTCCCGCATGAAACCGCTGTTTGCCAATCCGGAAGAAAAACTGGCTTTCCAGAAACGGCACGAACAAGCCTCGGTCGAGCTCAAGGACATCGCCCAGGCGATGGGGGACTGCTTCTTTGGCCTCGATGCCGGCAGCACCACAACCAAGGCCGTCCTGATCGATGGCCAGGGCGAGCTGATCTTCACCTACTATGCCAGCAACAAGGGCGACCCGGTTAAAAGCGCCATCACGATCCTGCAAAAGCTCTACCAGCAATTGCCCCGGACGGCGCGAATCGCCCGTACCTGTGTCACTGGCTATGGCGAGAACCTGATCAAGGCTGCCCTCGGCGTCGACGAAGGCGAGATCGAGACCATGGCCCATTATCGTTCGGCAGAACATTTTCTGCCCGGGGTCGATTTCATCATCGACATCGGCGGTCAGGACATGAAATGCATGCAGGTCCGCGATGGGGTCATTGACAGCATCATGGTCAACGAAGCCTGCTCATCTGGCTGCGGTTCCTTTGTCCAGACTTTTGCTGAAACATTGCACATGGACGCTCATACCTTCTCGCTGGAGGCCCTTGAGGCACAAAACCCGGTCGACCTGGGTACACGCTGCACCGTGTTCATGAATTCGCGCGTCAAACAGGCCCAGAAGGAGGGCGCCAGCGTCGGTGACATTTCCGCCGGCCTGTCCTACTCGGTCGTACGCAATGCCCTCTACAAGGTGATCAAGATCAAAGACCCGTCCCAGCTCGGCCAGAAAGTGGTCGTCCAGGGCGGCACCTTCCTCAACGACGCCATTTTGCGCTGCTTCGAACAGGTCGCCGGCCGTGAAGTGATCCGGCCCAATATCGCCGGCCTGATGGGGGCTTATGGCGCGGCCCTGATTGCCCGCGAGCGCTTTGCCGGCCAGGCCACCAGCCTGATGGCGAGCAAGGAACTGGCAGCTTTTGATGTCCAGACCGAACTGACCCATTGCGAACTGTGCACCAACCAGTGCCAGCTGACGATTTCACGCTTTTCCAACGGTGAACGGTATGTTTCCGGCAACCGCTGTGAGCGCGGGACAGGTGAGGAGATCCACAAGGTCAAGTTGCCGAATCTATATGACTACAAATACAAGCGTATTTTCAGCTACGCGCCGCTGCCACAGGAAAAAGCCCCGCGCGGTGTCATCGGCATCCCGCGCACCCTCAACTTGTTCGAGAACTACCCGCTCTGGCACACCTTCCTGACCGAGCTGGGTTTCAGGGTCGTCCTGTCTGGACGATCCAACCACAAATTATTTGAAAAGGGCATGGACTCCATTCCCTCGGAGAGTGTCTGCTATCCGGCCAAACTGGCCCATGGCCATATCACGGACCTGATCGAAAAGGGAATCCACCAGATCTTCTATCCCGATATCACTTACGAACAGTTGGAGTATTCCGAGGCCAACAATCATTTCAATTGCCCGATTGTCGTCAGCTACCCGGAAGTGATCCGGACCAATGTCGAGAAAATCGCAGAAAATAGTGTCCATCTGATCAATCCGTTCCTGTCCCTGCACAACAAGGACAAGCTCGCCGAGCGTCTGGTCGATGCTTTCTCGGCCTGGGACGTCAGCAGCCAGGAGGTCAAAACCGCCCTTGCACATGGTTTTGCCGAACTGGACCGGGTCAAGGCAGACATTCGCGCCAAAGGCCAGGAAGCCCTGCAATTTCTGGTTGATCATGACTGCAAAGGCGTCGTCCTGTCAGGACGTCCCTATCACGTCGATCCGGAAATCCACCATGGCATTCCGCAGATGATCAATACCCTGGGCCTGGCCGTCCTGACCGAGGACAGTGTGGCTGGCCTGGGCGATCTTGAGCGGCCCTTGCGGGTAGTTGACCAGTGGGCGTATCATTCACGGCTCTACGAAGCGGCCGCATTTGTGGCCAGCCAGCCCCGGCTGGAGCTGGTCCAGCTGACTTCCTTTGGCTGCGGTCTCGATGCTGTCACATCAGACCAGGTCCAGGAAATCCTCACCGCCAAAGGCAAGACCTATACCTTGCTTAAAATTGACGAGGTCAGCAATCTCGGAGCGGCCAGAATCCGTTTGCGTTCACTCAAGGCGGCGATGGATGAACGGGAGAAGAACGGGCCGCGCAAACCAGGCCTTGCTTCGCATGTGATCGAGCGAATTCCATTTACCCGCGAGATGAAGAAAAACCACACCATCCTCGCACCACAGCTGTCCCCGATTCATTTCCGCATGATCGAGGCCGTGTTCAATCGCAGTGGCTACCGCACCCGCATCCTTGAAAACGCCTCCAGCGAGGATATCGAAACGGGTCTGAAGTTTGTCAACAACGATGCCTGCTACCCCTCGATCCTTGTGGTCGGCCAGTTGGTCAATGCCCTGCTGTCAGGTGAGTATGATCCGGACAATTGCTCGGTCATGATCACCCAGACCGGAGGTGGCTGCCGGGCGACGAATTATGTCGCTTTCTTGAGAAAAGCCTTGCGTGAAGCAGGATTCCCGCAAGTGCCAGTGAT
Source organism: Clostridia bacterium (assembly GCA_009928985.1). GTDB lineage: Bacteria > Bacillota > Clostridia > Saccharofermentanales > UBA5734 > UBA5734. Next base: position 15,684 of record SABL01000030.1, on the reverse strand, counting down.
CTCCCTGAGCGCTGGTGGCATTGAGAAAAACCCCGGTTTCAGCTTTTCGCCGAAACTCCTCAACCAGGCTGCCCAGGCCCTGGTGCTGGGTGACCTGATGCAGACTGTCCTCTTGAGGGTCCGCCCGTATGAAATCAAGCTCCACAGTGCCAATGCGTTGTACCAGTACTGGGATCAGGTGACGCGCGAGTGGTTCCTGAACGATGGCTATTCGCCTTTGCTGGAGCAAAAAATGTCTTTCAAAGCCCTGATCGAAACGATCGTCCAGCAATTCGATGCCTTGCCGATCCGGCCGGAGCGCGATAAACCGCGCGTCGGCATCGTCGGCGAAATCCTGGTCAAGTTCCATCCCGACGCCAACAACAATGTCATCGGCGTTGTCGAATCCGAAGGTTGCGAGGCAGTCTTGCCCGGCCTTCTCGACTTTTTCCTGTATTCCTTTTCCAACGCACGCTGGAATCACGAGCAGCTCGGCACGAGTGCCAAATCGGCACTGATTGGTGACACACTCGTCCGGGTGCTGGAATTATACCGCCGCCCGATGGTCAAGGCCTTGCAGAAAACCAGCGGCAAGTTCAGCCCCCCTGTCTCCATCCATGAACTGGGCGAGAAAGCCAAGCAGGTCTTGTCACTCGGCAACAGTTCTGGTGAAGGCTGGTTCTTGACGGCCGAAATGATCGAGCTGATTGAAAGCGGCGCACCCAATGTGATCTGCGCGCAGCCGTTTGCCTGCCTGCCCAACCATGTGACCGGCAAAGGCATGATCAAGGAATTGCGCCGCCAGTTCAAGGATGCCAATATTGTCGCGATTGACTACGACCCCGGAGCCAGCGAGGTCAACCAGCTAAACCGGATCAAGCTGATGATCTCAACCGCCTTCCACCAGCACCGGCTGCCGGTGGAAGTCCACATCACCGACCCGTCCGGCAGAAAAATAAAACCCAATAAACTTGCGGAGGATAAATGCTGATGAAAACGATCTACACCCTCAATGCCCCCAAACCCATCGGACCATACGCCCAGGCCGTGGTCAGCAACGGCCTGCTGTTCACCTCCGGCCAGATCGCCCTCGATCCGGTCACCAACGACATGGCAGGGGAGGACATCGAAACCCAGACCCGCCAGGTGCTCGCCAATCTGGCTGCTGTGCTTGACCAGGCCGGATCCAACCCGCAAAAAGTCGTCAAAACGACCATTTTCCTGGCCGATCTGGCTGATTTCACTGTCGTCAATGGCCTGTATGGAGAATTTTTCGGCGACCACAAACCAGCACGTTCCACAGTCCAGGTGGCAGCACTGCCCAAATCCGCCCGGATCGAGATCGAGTTGGTAGCTGAGATCTGACTGGCCCACATCTGACTTGATACAAATCCAGCTGTCAGAACAGATGGACCGTTCATAGAATTTATTTTTTCCGGGGATTGAGGCGTTGTCTGAGGCGGCGCCTTTTTTCACGCAACAGGACACGGTTGCGGTGCAGCTGAGCCAGGTGGCTGGCATTGGCATGAGCTACAAAAGCAGCGAACGACATGGCGGTCGGTTCTTGGAGCCGACGAGTAAAGAAGAGAAGCGTAAACAGGCGCAAAAAGAACGTCAGGATCAACAGGACGTGGAATGGATTCATGATCTGGCCTCGGAAAAAGGGCAACTCGGCCTCTCGCAGGACCGGACGCAGCAGATCCGACAGAAAGCCACCGAGCATAATCGCCGGGACAAAGCCCAAGAGGGCCATGGCGATGCTTTTCATGGCCAGGTAAGCACTGCGTTCGGCATGAGGTGCAAGAAAAATGGCCAGGCTCATGATCGCCAGGTCAATCCCGATGTTGAAGATGCCGGACAGGACATTGGACAGGTAGACAAACCAGTTGGAATCAACCGTGGCAAACATCCAAGTGATCGGCAGGATCAGGGAAACGCCGCAGGACAGGATCAGGATCGGCTTGAAACCATAATGGTCGAATGCCCGCCCGATCCGGCGCAAGAACAGGATCGTGGCAATGGCCGGAATGATCTGGCTCAGAAGCGTCATTTGGCCAAGGGTGAATTTCAGGTCATTGAACATGTAGACATTGTAGTAGGGACCTGAAATCTGCATCGAGAAACTCCAGCTGATCGTGAACAAGAGGTAAGCACGATAGCGGGTGTCGCGCAGCGGCAACAGGAATTGGTGCATGCTGAAGGTCTGGCGCTTCTGCTCCGGACTGGTGTGAAACCAGGGCAGGTAGGCCTTTTCCGGGGGCCGGACCTTGGTGTAGAACAGGATGTCGATGAGCCCGAACAGGACGGCCAGGCCAAAAAACAGGGTGTATTTCCAGCGCCAGTCCTTGAGGAGCTGGAGCAGCTGGGACATGGTCAGGGCGTAGAAGAGCATGGCGATGGTGAAAATCATCTGGCGCGTGGAGAAATAGCGGCCCTTGATTTCAGTCGGGATCAGTGAGCCAAACCAGGTGTTGATCGCCGAATCGGCGATCCAGTTGAAGGTGGACGTCAGGATGATCGTGACTACCACGACCAGGAAAGAGACCTGGCTATTGAGGCGATTGCCCAGGATTGGCAGGAACGCGAGTGTGAGGAATGTGACCTTGGCCAAGGCTCCGGCCAGCAGGAAAGACTGTTTGATCCGGCCGTGACGGGCGACATAGATCGTGAAGGGAACCTGGATCAGGACCGTGATGAAAGGCAAAGTCAGGATCAGGCCATAAGCACTGTCGCTAACGCCTAGGTACTCCTTGAGAAAAGCGGTGAAGAGAGGAGATGCGCCCGGGTATCCGGTGATGATGAAATAGGCCATGCCAAAGACAATCGAATAGATGGCTGCTCCCAAGTCCCGCTGGGTGGGAGCATCCAGCGGCATGCCGTACTTGGGCATGATTTCTTCACGGGAAATGGAAAATCGTTTCAGCATACAGGACCTCCCGGCAGGCCTATTATACCACCGAGAGCCAGAAAGAAATGCCCTCAGGAGAGGATGAAATGATATAATGGCGGTATGTTTGCCAACAAAGAAAAAGAATGGATTGAACAAGCGATGAAAGGTGACGGGGAGGCGTTTGGCCAGCTGGTGCAAAGCCACATGGCGCGCATTTTCAATGTCTGCCTCGGCCTGCTCGGCAACCGTGACGATGCCGAGGACTGCACCCAGGAAACCTTCCTCAAGGCTTACCGCTCCCTGTCCCTCTACCAGGGGCGGTCTTCTTTCTATACCTGGATCTACCGGATCGCTGTCAATGTCTGCCACGATTTGCAGCGCAGCAAAAAGAGCCATCCGACCACCTCGATCGACCAGGAAAACGAGGAAGGCGACCGGCTTTTCCAGCTGCCGGACAAAAGTCCGTTGCCGGATGAGCAGGCGATCAACCACGAACTCGGGCGCACGTTGCTATACCAGATCAGCCAGCTAAGGCCAGCCATGCGCGAAGTCTTGATCCTGCGCGACCTCCAGGGCCTGTCCTACGAAGAAATCGCCGCCCGGCTGGATCTTTCCGAGGGCACCGTCAAATCCCGCCTTTTCCGAGCCAGAAATCAGGTCATGTCCAGCCTGGAGGCTCAATCAGGGCCTTCGTTTGGCCAGCCGGAACAAATCCATGCGTTTTCCCGTCCAAAGCGCGGAAGGGAGGTGTAGGGATGATCCATTTCGAACGCCGCAAGCACACACGCCTGAACGAAGACCAGCTGATCCGCTATCTGGAAAATAAAATCCGGGGCGACGAAAAAGCTGAGCTGGAAAGCATCCTGGCTCACTGTCCGCCCTGCCGCGAAGACCTGGAACACTTGCGCCGCTGGCTGCCGTATCGTACGATGGCCCAAAAGCAAATCCCGGCATCGGACCCGACGCCCGAATTCACCACCCGGCTGCTTGAAACCATTCGAATCGAGACGGATAAAACTGCGCACAAAGATGTACAGGCCCGAACCTGGAGACCCAGACCTGCCCAGCTGCGCCGCCTCGGCCTGGTCGCCGCGTCCCTGGTCGTTTTGGCCGGACTGTGGTCCATCTATGCGTTGGCCACACAGTCGGGCCGCTCCACTGCATTGCCGCCTGAAACAACAGCAGCAGCGATGCTCGAACAGGCTGCCGACATGGCCGTGCCGGAAGCTGCGCTGATGCCTGACGGCACTGCTGCCGGTGCAGCAGGCAATGCCAAGGGCCTGATGGAACCGCAACCAGAAACCCAACCGGGCCAAATGGCCGAAGCCAGGCTCTTTAGTGCTCCTGTACAGTCTTGGTTCGCCATCGCTGAGGATTTCGTCCTGCCTGTCTATCGCCAGTCTGCTCCAGATGTGCCGGTCCTGGCCGGGGAAATCCTGCCGGAAGCACGTTTTGCCATCTGGGTCGAGCCTGATCGCCTGATCGTGGCCTGGCCTGTGGTGGTGGGTGAGGACCCGGCAGAATCGATTGCTGCTGCAACAGCGGACTTGGCGCCCCCGGTCAACTCTGCCACGGCCTCCGCAGCCGAAGCCGAACAACTGCTCAGCGATTGGCTCACCACCGAAGCTGCTGCTGCCTGGCAGGTCTTGCAACACCCTGACTGTCTTTACCTGATCCTTGAATTTGGAGGAAACTGATTTTGCCAGATAAATTGATGCTGATCGATGGCAACAGCCTGATCAACCGGGCCTTTTTCGGTCTGGCCGGCCGCAATCGCCTCACCGCACCAGATGGCACCCCGACCGGTGCCCTGTATGCTTTCCTGAACATGTTCCTGCGTTTCAAAGCCGAGTATGGACCCGACCAGATCGTGGCGGCTTTTGACCGCAAGGAGCCGACGTTCCGCCACCAGATGTTTGATGGCTACAAGGCGACCCGCAAAGGGATGCCCGATGATCTGGCTGCCCAGATGCCCATCCTCAAGGAACTGCTGGACCTGATGGGCGTAGGCCGGGTGGAAGTGCCCGGGTTCGAGGCGGATGACATCCTGGGCACACTGGCTCGCCAGGCTGAGTCCGAGGGCAGGGAGGTGGCGATCCTGACCGGAGACAAGGACAGCTTCCAGCTCGTGGACGAGCACATCTCGATCTGGCATCCTGTGACGACGACTGGCAAGACCGAAGTCCAGATCTATACCCCTGAATCGGTCCGCGCGCGCTACACCATCGGCCCCGAACTATTCGTCGACCTCAAGGCGATCATGGGTGACCCCTCCGATAATATCCCCGGTGTCAAAGGCATCGGCGAAAAAGGTGCCCTCGAGTTGGTCTCCCGATTCGGCAGCCTGGACCAGATCTATGAACATCTCGCTGACATCAAGCCCAACCTGGCTGCCAAACTGGCCGAGAACCGCGACATGGCGTACCTGTCACGCCAGCTGTCACAGATCGACTGTGCGGTGCCTTTGCCGGTTTCCCTGTCTGAGCTCAAGTCACTTCGTCCTGACCGCCAGGCCCTGCTCGAAATGCTGGCCCGGCTGGATTTCCGCAGCCTGGTCGCCAAGCTTGGCCTTGATTCTGAACCTGTGCCACCGTCACTGGAGCAAACAACCACGGTTGCATTCATCTCTGGAACGTTCGCTGATTTCAAGGCTGCCATCCAGACGGTCAAAAATCAGCCGGATGGCTGCCTGGCGTTCATCCTCGGTCCGGATGGCCAATGGCTCTGGTCGGTGCCCGGTACCGACCCGCATCAGGTCCATGGTCTTCAAACCGCGGACCTGACCCAGGCGTGGGACCTATTGGCCCAAGAAGCGTTGCCGACCCTGACCTATGATTACAAGAAGACTTTGCGCACCTTCCGCCTGCCCGCCTTGCCGGGACTGGTCCGGGATGTGCTGGTTGCCGCGTATCTGTTAAACCAGCTCGACGGCAAGCCGGACTTCACCCGCCTGTACAGCCGGGTGACCGGTCAAAACTGGCCTTTCCTGGGCCCTGGCAGTGCTGCCGCAGCATCTGCCGATGCCCAGTCTGCCGGAAAAGATCGCCAGCAGGACTTGTTTTCTGTCCTGGAATCCGCTGCCCCGGCCAGCCCCACTGTGCAAGTCTGGGAGACCTGGAATCTCGAACAATCACCGCTGGCGGTCGCCGCACTGTCCGACCTCTGGCAAGCCCAGAAGCAAGCCATCGCCGAGCGAGGGATCCAGCATCTGGCCTATCAGGTGGAATTGCCCCTGGCAGGGGTTCTGGCCGAAATGGAACTGCAAGGATTTGCCATCGACCAGACGATTCTTTCAGGCCTGTCCCAGGACATGCAAAAGCGGATCGATGCCCTGCAGGAGCAAATTTTCACCTTGAGTGGCAAGACTTTCAATTTGATGTCACCGAAACAGCTCGGGGCGGTCCTGTTTGACCATCTCGGCCTGGCCACCGGCAAAAAGCGCAGCGGCGGCAATTATTCGACCGATTCGGAGGAACTGGAACGGCTGATTGACCAGCACCCGGTGATTGCCCCGATCATCGAACATCGCCTGCTGGCCAAATTGCGTTCGACGTTTGTCGAAGGTTTGCTCAAAGCGATCGATCCGGCCGATGGTCGCGTCCATACGACCTTCAACCAAGTCTTGACCGCAACCGGCCGCCTGAGCAGCACAGAGCCCAATTTGCAAAACATCCCGATCCGCAGTGAACAAGGCAACCAGATCCGGGCCGCATTCATCGCTTCGCCCGGTCATGTCCTGCTCGATGCCGACTATTCGCAGATCGAACTGCGCCTCCTGGCTCATCTGGCCCAGGATCCGGCGATGCAGCAGGCTTTTAACGAGAACGAAGACATCCACACCAATACCGCCTGCCATATTTTTGGTGTAGCAGCCCATGAGGTGACCTCTGCGCAGCGGTCGGTGGCCAAGACGGTCAATTTCAGCATTGTCTACGGCATCAGCGATTTTGGCCTGGCCCGCGATCTTGGTGTCACGGTGAAACAAGCCCACCAGTACATCGCTGGCTATAACAGCCAGTATCCCCATGTCCGGGCCTACCTGGAACAAATCGTCAAGCAAGCCTATGAACAAGGCTATGTCGAGACCTTGTTTGGCCGGCGCCGCTACCTGCCGGAACTGCAATCTGCCAATCGCAACCTGCGCCAGTTCGGGGAACGGGCGGCGATGAATACGCCGATCCAGGGTACGGCGGCTGACTTGATCAAGATGGCCATGGTCCGGGCCCGCAATTTGTTTATCCAGGAAGGGCTCAAGGCGCGCCTTGTCCTGCAGGTTCATGACGAACTGATCGTCGAAGCACCTCTGGCTGAAGCTGCTGCTGCAGCTGCTTTGCTCAAGCAGGCTATGGAGGATGCCCTGGAGCTTTCGGTGCCCCTGATTGCCGAGGTCAAGCAAGGTCAGCGCTGGAGTGAGTGCAAGGATTAATGGACAACACGCAACCTGAAGGCCGGATTTTTGCCATGCCTTTGCCACTGTCATTGAAGGAGACAATCAACGGATGTTTATCATAGGAATCACTGGCGGCATTGGCTGCGGCAAGACCACTGTGGCCAATCTGTGCCGTCAAGCGGGACTTGCGGTCATCGATGCTGATGAAATCTCGCGCCAGGCAACCGCTCCGGAGGGTCTGGCCATCGAACCGATCGTGGCTGCTTTTGGCCGCTCGGTGCTCGACGCCAAGGGCGGTCTGGACCGCGCCAAAATGGCCCGCCAAGTCTTTGCCGATCGTAAAGCCCTCGATCAGCTGAGCCAGATCGTCCATCGTGAAGTGATTGCGGAAATGCAGCGCCAGATCGAAAAGCTCAAGGACAAGAAGGTCAAGGCTGCCGTGCTGGATGTACCGATTCCGGTCAAACAGGGTTTCCTTGATTCTGTCAACCAGGTCTGGGTCGTCTGGGCACAAGAAGACGTGCGCATCAGTCGCCTTCTTGGCCGGGGGATGGCCGAGGATGACGCCCGGCGCCGGATTGCGATGCAAATGACCCGGGATGAATACCAGGCCATCGCGGACCACCTGATCGATAACAGCGGTGACTTTGCTGCGCTGATCCAAACCGTCGAGGACTTGTTCAAGGACGAACTGGCCAGCAGGGGCATCCGCTACCAATCCTTGACGAGTGCCGACACTGGTGATGACCGTGCATTCAATCCAGCCTGAGAGGACCCGTGTCCCGGTTCAGCATCCGGCCAGCCGTGTCCTAGCGGGTGTCAACATGCTGGCAAGTGCCGGGACTGTTGGTTACCTCTGGGTCCGTTATGGGGCAGCGTTTTCCGGCCGGCCTTTGGCCCAGGCTGGCCTGTTCTTTGCAGCAGGCCTGAGCCTGATCAACCTGGCCTGGTTGCTGCTGGTTTTTTCGGGCCGCAAATCCAGGTCAGCCAGGAATACCCGCGTACCCGGCTTTTCGATCCGCCAGGCCTTGCTTCGCCCGCAATGCCTGACAGCCTGGCTGGTTTTTCACAGTGCAGTGATCCCGCTTCTGGTCCTGGGTCCACAATCTGGCTCCCTTCAGGTGCCGCAATTCCTGGCCTTTCTGTTAGCCGTACTTGTGATGGGCCTGCTGCCAGTCGGCTTGATGATCTGGCTGGATGCCTATCTGGCCCGGAAGCTGCAAGACTAACCTGGTCTACACTCACTTGGCCGCGAAAAAAGCTTCCCGGGTTTCATGCCGGGAAGCTTTTTTTCAGAGAGGTGCAGCGGGATGCTCAGACGTTGAAGCGGAACAGGACGACATCGCCATCCTGCATCACGTACTCCTTGCCTTCCGATCGGACTTGCCCTTTTTCGCGGGCCGCTGCATAAGTGCCGCTGGCCATCAGGTCGTGAAAATTGACGACCTCGGCCCGGATAAAGCCACGCTCAAAGTCAGAATGGATCTTGCCGGCCGCCTGGGGCGCCTTGGTGCCACGCTTGATCGTCCAGGCTCTCACTTCGGTCGGACCTGCGGTCAAAAAAGACATCAAGCCCAGCAGGTGATAGCCTGCCTTGATGATTTTGTCGAGGCCGGATTCTTCCAGCCCGAGATCCTGCAGGAACAGCGCCCGTTCTTCATCGTCCAGGACCGAGATCTCTTCTTCAATCTTGGCACTGATGGTGACGACTTCAGCGTCTTCGGTCGCCGCGATGGCCCGGACGATGGCGACATAGTCCGGTTCGGGGCCAGCCAGGGCGTCTTCAGCGATGTTGGCCACGTAAAGAACTGGCTTGATCGTCAACAAGAACAGGTCGCGCAGGTAAAGTTTTTCATCTTCTTCCCAAGTGAGGGTACGGGCGGATTTGCCAGACTCGAGACAGGCAAGGATTTTTTCCTGGACTTCGAGTTCGGCCTGGAATTTCTTGTCGCCGCCCTTGAGCATCTTTTTCGTCTTGTCAATCCGGCGTTCCATGTATTCCATATCACTCAGGATCAGCTCGAGATTGATGGTTTCAATGTCGCGCGCCGGATCTGTCTGGCCGTCGACATGCATGACATCCGGGTCATCAAAACAGCGCACGACATGTACGATGGCATCGACTTCACGGATATTGGCCAGGAACTTGTTGCCAAGTCCTTCACCTTTGCTCGCCCCACGCACCAGTCCGGCGATGTCGACAAACTCGATCGTGGCCGGTGTGTATTTTTCGGGGTGATACATTTCAGCCAGCTTGTCGAGGCGGGGATCGGGAACAGCGACGACTCCGACATTTGGATCGATGGTGCAAAAGGCGTAATTGGCGACAGCTGCGCCCGCCTTTGTGATGGCGTTAAATAAAGTGCTTTTGCCGACATTGGGCAAACCGACAATTCCCAGACGCATGAAGGTCCTCCTCATCCATAAACAAAGGGTATTATGGCAGATTCTCGGCATCCGTTCAACTTAGGCTACGTTTTGTCGACTAAGTGATCAAGCCAGACTGCCCCCATACTCCTGAAAACAGCTCATCTGGAGATCAGGCACCTGAAGCCGCTGTCGAATCCTGACGACTTTTGTCGTACGAACCTGGCTGTCAGGTCATGATGGATTCTGCTAGGGTGAAAGTCAGTTCACAAGGGGGGTCACAAGCATGCATCTGAAATATGGCCGGTTTTGTTCTGCTGCCATCCACGGAATAGAAGGCATCCTGATCGAAATTGAAGTTGCCCTGCTGCCAGGTCTGCCCTCCTTTGAAATCGTCGGCCTGGGGGACTCGGCGATCCGGGAATCGAGAAACCGGATCAAGGCTGCGATCAAGAACAGCGGATTTGCTTTTCCGCCCAGCCGCGTGACCGCCAGCCTGGCGCCGGCCTGGATGCGCAAGGAGGGCAGTGCCTTTGACCTGCCGCTGGCACTGTCGATTCTTTTGGCTTCCGGCCAGGTGCAATTGCATCCATCCTTCAATGGCCAGTTGCCTGGTGCTTTCGGCGAACTGGGCCTCGATGGCACGATCCGGCCAATTCCAGGTGTTTTCAACCGGACTGCAGCCATCAACCAGGCCACTCTGCATCATCTGCTGGTGCCTGCAGACAATCTGGAGGAAGCCAGGACATCCGCTTCGGCGAACCTGATGATCGCTGGAACCTTGACATTGACCGACAGTGCCCGGATCTTGTCCCAAGGGATGCCCGAGGACTCGGGAGAGCCGCTGACGCGGCCAGCACGACCAGGCCTAGCCGCCAAGGCACCGGATATCCGGATGATTCAAGGCCAGGCCAAGGCAGTTCGGGCCCTGACCTTGGCAGCTGCCGGCTGGCACCCAGTGCTGATGCTCGGATCGCCTGGCAGCGGCAAGACTCTCCTGGCATCCACCCTGCCTGGGATCCTGCCGCCGCTGAGTCCGGACGAAGCCCGGATGGTAACCAAGATCCACAGTGCTGCCAATCGGATGGTGGGGCAGCCCGGATTGGTTTCAGAACGCCCTTTCCTGGCGCCACATGCCGGGGTTACCCGCCATGCCCTGACCGGAGGCGGCAACCCGCCCGCGCCAGGATTGTTCAGCCTGTCGCATCTGGGGGTGCTTTTCCTGGATGAATTGACGCAACTGGACAGTTCCGTCATCGACATGCTGCGCCAGCCCCTGGAGGAGCGGGAGATTCATCTTTCCAGGCTGCGCTACAACCTGGTGCTGCCGGCGGATTTTCTCCTCGTTGCCGCCGCCAACCCCTGCCGCTGTGGTGAATATTTTGAACCAGGCCAGCGTTGCCATTGCACACCGGATTCGGTGGCGCGCCATCTGGGCAAAATCAGTGGCCCCCTATTGGATCGTCTGGATCTGGCTGTCGAAGTCCGGCGTCCGGCACCAGATGACTTGATCAAGACGGTCCAGCCCCAATCAAATGCTCCCGAAACCTTGTCATCCTCCCAATTGCAGCAACAAATTGCTGCCGCCTGGCAGATCCAGGTGGATCGCTGCCGGGAGCTGGGCAAAGCACCTGTGTTCAATGGCCGGTTTGAGGATCCAGATCTGGCCAGGCTCCTGGCCATTCCGCCTGCAGTTTTGAACCTCGCTGGCCAGGCGGCTGAACGCTATCATCTGAGTGTGCGATCGTATCAGAAATTGCTCCGAGTCACCCGGACCATTGCCGATCTGGAGGCATCCAGTGAAGTTTCGCCGGGCCATTTGGCCGAAGCGCTTGGTTACAGGATCAATCTTTTTCCGGAGGGACAGTTGTAATGGAACAGCCATCTGATGTCATGAATCTGGCCATGGCCATCCACCTGACCAATTGCCAACGCACGCTGCACTTGCGGCATGCAGAACTGCGTAAGCTGACGGATCGTTGTCATGATCTCACGCAGCTGATGCAACTGGACCTTGATGGGCTCGTCGGCTTGATGACGGCTCAAGATAACCCGGAAGCATCTTTGCCAGAAGATCGTGTGCGCATCCAGGTCCTGGCCATCCATCAGGCCTTGCAGGACTCCAGAAGCCAGAAAGAAGCCATCGCCCTGGCCCGGCAGTGTGCCCATCTTGCCATTGAACCGGTCTTGAGTGGTGATCCACAGTTTCCCCAAGCTTTGCATGACCTCAATACCTGCCCGGCGTTGCTTTATGTCCGTGGCAGCCGATTGCCGGACATGCTCCAGTGCTATCCCTGGGTCACGGTAATCGGGACCAGGCGACCAACGGTCTATGGTCAGAAAGTGACGCGCAAGATCACTCGGGGTTTGTGCCAGGGGGGTGCTGTGATCGTCAGTGGCCTTGCCCGGGGGATCGACACGCTGGCGCACCAGACTGCTTTGAAAAACCAGGGATTCACAGTCGGTGTGATTGCCAGTGGCCATGATTATGATTACCCGCCGGAAAATTCCGGCTTGATTGCTGAAATGGCTGAACAAGGGGTTATCTTGTCCGAACATCCGCCGGGGGTGCCGCCGGTGCGCCAGAATTTTCCGGCCCGCAACCGGCTTCTGAGTGGTTTGTCGAAAGCCGTGGCGGTCATGGAAGCAGCACAGAAAAGCGGCACGCTGATTACAACTACCTATGCCGCCGACCAGAATCGCGAAGTATTTGCCGTGCCCGGCAGCATCCTTGACCAGGCCAGCGCCGGCTGCCATCAGCTGATCCGGGATGGCGCCCATGTCCTGGAGTCAGTTGATGACATTTTCCAGATATGTGGACTGGAACGCCAGTTATCCTGGCTTGAACCCGTGCGACAGGCTGGAACGAGTGTTAAAAACCGCGAAATTTCCCAGATTTTGCAGGCTTTGCGTATCCAGAGTCTGACCATGGATGAGCTTGCAGCTGAAATTGCCGCACCCGCCCAGGAGACGATTGCCCGGGTCGCCCTCATGGAACTTCAGGGTTATCTTGCGCAAAGTCGAGGCCGGTATGCTTTGACAGAGCTTGGAGATTCAAGTATATAATGGACGAATAACGCTTGCACTCGGCCTGAACGGCTGTAAAACACAAGGATAGGACTTCATGGGAAAAAATTTAGTTATCGTAGAATCACCGGCCAAGGCAAAAACCATCGGCCGATATCTCGGCAAGAATTACCGGATCACCGCCTCGGTCGGTCATATCCGCGACCTGCCGGCCTCCAAGCTGGGTGTTGACGTCGAACATGCCTACAAACCCCAGTACACAACCATGAAGGGCAAGGACAAGGTCATCACCGAGCTCAAGGAAATGGCTGCCACATCCGACCGGATCCTGATCGCCACCGACCCTGACCGTGAAGGAGAAGCCATTGCCTGGCACATCGCCCAGGTACTCAAGATTGATGAGACCAGCCCCTGCCGGATCACCTTCAATGAAATTACCGAGCCAGCCGTGGTCAAAGCCGTAGACCATCCGCGGCCAATCGACATGAACCGGGTCAATTCCCAGCAAGCACGCCGGGTGCTGGACCGGTTGGTTGGTTATGAACTCAGCCCCCTGCTGTGGAAAAAAGTCCGCAAAGGCCTGTCTGCAGGTCGTGTCCAGTCGGTTGCCACCCGCCTGGTGGTCGATCGCGAGCGGGAAATTGTCCGGTTCAAGCCGGAAGAATACTGGCTGTTGACAGCCTTTTTGCACAAGACGGGCAAGGATCCCGTTTTCAAAGCTCGCTATCATGGTGAGTGGGTCAATGGCAAAGTCGAAAAAGTCAAACTGACGAACCAGACTGAAACAGAGGCAATTCTGACTGCCATTCAAAACCAGCCCTTCATCGTGGTCAAGCTCAAGAAGGGCAGCAAACACAAGCAACCAAGTGCGCCGTTCACAACCAGCACCCTGCAGCAGGAAGCCTCGCGCTACCTGGGCTATACCGCCAAAAAGACCATGAGCGTTGCCCAGCAGTTGTACGAAGGCGTGGAAATTGAAGGCCTTGGCGCTACGGCGTTGGTGACTTATATCCGTACCGACTCGGTCCGCGTCTCGGAAGAAGCGGAACAGGAAGCGCGCACCTATATCCAGGACAAGTACGGCGCAGACTATCTGCCCAAGTCCCCGCGCCTGTTTAAGAACCGCAACAAAGCCCAGGATGCCCATGAAGCCATCCGTCCGGCTCATTTTGATCTGCCGCCGCAGAAAATCAAGGCTCAGATATCCCATGACCAGTTCAGACTCTATCAGCTGATCTGGGACAAATTCATGGCTTCCCAGATGGCTGCCGCCCAGATTGACACAGTTGTGGCTGATCTGGTCAGTGGCAATACACACCTGTTCCGGGTCAGTGGTGAAACTGTGCGCTTCCCTGGTTACCTGGCCCAGTATGGTGTCGCCCTGGTCGACAGCGAACCGGAAAAAGAATCAGAAGAAGAGTCGAGAGAGAAACTGCCGGAACTTTCAGAAGGTGAAACCTTGCTGCTCGACAAAATTTCGCCCGAGCAAAAATTCACACAGCCACCGGCGCGCTACACCGAAGCCAGCCTGATCAAGGCCATGGAAGAGAACGGGATCGGCCGCCCGTCTACCTATGCCCCCACGATCTCCACCATTCTCGACCGCAAGTACGTTGAAAAGGATAAGAAATACCTGCTGCCGACCGAACTGGGCAAAGCTGTGACGGAGTTGCTGGAGAAAAATTTCGAAACCATCGTCGATGTTGAGTTCACGGCCGACATGGAAAAAGAACTGGATACGGTGGAATCAGGCGAAAACAACTGGGTCTCCATCCTGGACCGTTTCTATCCGCCGTTCCATGAAAAAATCGTCAAGGCTACCGATGGGGTGGAACGTGTCAAGATCGCCGATGTCCCGACCGGGGAAAAATGCCCGGACTGCCAGGAAGGCGATCTGGTGATCAAGGAAGGTCGTTACGGCAAATTCATCGCTTGTTCAAATTACCCGACCTGCAAATACACCAAGAACATCGAACAGGAGATCAAAGCGCATTGTCCCAAATGCGGCTCTGGCCTGGTGCAGCGTGTCTCGAAAAAATTCAAGGGCAGCCGCTTCTACACCTGTGACAAGAAAGGCAGCGATCCGAATTGTGATTTCATTTCCTGGGATCTGCCGATCGATGGCCGGACCTGCGAGGTCTGCGGCACATATATGGTCTTGAAGCACTTCAAGGGTCGTTCATACCCCAAATGCGGCAGCCGGGAATGCCCGACCAACCAGAAAAAGGAAAAACCGGCTGCTGCAGATGAGCAGACCCCTGAAGACAAAGCGACAGGGGAGAACCATGGTGCGTAAAGTCACCATCATCGGTGCCGGTCTGGCAGGTTGTGAAGCAGCCTGGCAGGTTGCCAGCCGTGGCATACCCGTTCGATTGATCGACATGAAACCGCACCAGATGACCGAGGCCCACCACAGCAGCCAGTTTGCCGAGCTGGTCTGCAGCAATTCCCTCCGGGCCAGCCGGCTGGAAAATGCTGTCGGCCTTCTCAAAGAAGAAATGCGCCGCCTGGGATCCCTGATCCTTGCGGCCGCTGACCAGACCGCCCTGCCAGCCGGAGGAGCCCTCGCCGTCGACCGGGACCTGTTCGCGGCTGCTGTGACCCGGGCGATTGAAGAACACCCGCTGATTGAGATTGCTTCCGAGCGGGTCGACACCTTGCCTGATCCATCGGAGGGGCCTGTCATCATCGCGACTGGACCGCTGACCGAAGGTGGCCTGTTCGATGCCATCCGTGATCAACTGGGCCTGTCCACGCTGCATTTTTTTGATGCTGCCGCCCCGATCGTCACCTATGAATCCATCGATTTGTCGATAGCTTTCCGCCAGTCCCGCTACGGTCGCGGCGGGGATGACTACATCAATTGCCCGATGGACCGGGAGACCTATGAAATCTTCTATCGCGAACTCATAGCCGCCGATCTGGCCGATGTCAAAGATTTTGATCGCGAGATAGTCTTTGAAGGCTGCATGCCGATCGAATCCATGGCCAAGCGCGGCCCGGAGACCATTCGCTTCGGGCCACTGAAACC
>SABL01000130.1 GCA_009928985.1 Clostridia bacterium | reverse complement strand
GTCAGGGCCAGCTGGATCGGCAGCTTCATGTCCGGAAAACCCATCTGGGCCAGAACAGAGCCGTCCTTGAACTCGACCATCGAATGGATGATGCTCTGGGGATGGACGACGACTTCGATCTGGTCGACCGGGCAGTCAAACAGCCAGGCCGCTTCAATGACTTCCAGACCCTTGTTCATCAGGGTGGCCGAGTCGATCGTGATCTTGCCCCCCATGGCCCAGGTCGGATGGCGCAGGGCTTGTTCGACTGTAACGGTGGCCAAGTCCGCGCGTGTTTTGCCGCGGAAAGGACCCCCACTGGCCGTCAGGAAAATCCGCGTCAGAGAACCCTCTGGTGCGCCGGCCAGGCATTGCCAGATCGCTGAATGCTCGCTGTCAACTGGATAGAGACGGGCGCCAGTTGTCTCGAGCAGGGGCATGACCAGGGCACCGCCAGCAACGAGGGTCTCCTTGTTGGCCAGAGCAATCGTCTTGCCTGCCTGCACAGCGGCCAGGACTGGTTCGAGACCGGCGACACCGACCATGGCAGCTACGACGGTTGTGACACCCGGCAGCGTTGCTGCTGCCAGGTTGCCTTCACGGCCGTGGAGGATTTCCAGGCGGGGAAAGTCCCCGGACAGGCGAGACTGAAGCTCACGAGCATCCTCGGCACTGGCAACAGAGACCAAGCCTGGTTTGAATTCGCGGATCTGGCGTTCCAGGGTATCCAGGCGTCGGCCGCAGGTCAGGGCGGCGACCTTGATCCCGAGGTGGCGGCAGACCTCCAGGGTCTGAGTTCCGATGGAACCGGTTGAACCTAACAAGGAAATCGTCTGAGTCACAAGCAACCTCCCGGATTCTCAATAGCCGGCGATCTGGCCCCAAATGGCCAGCAGCAGGGTGAAAGGCAATGTGAACAGCACACTGTCAAAGCGGTCCAGTGTGCCGCCATGGCCAGGAAGGTAGGCACCGAAGTCCTTGACATCACACCAGCGCTTGATGCCGGATGCAAGCCAGTCTCCGAGCTGGGATGCGGTGCTGAGGACGATGCCGCCAGCAATCACGGCTAGCCAATGGACCGGCAAGGTGAAAAAGCTGGCATAGGTGAAACCAGTGATCAGGGGCAATGCCAGGCCTAAGGCCAGCATGCCGCCAACCAGGCCACCCAGGCTGCCTTCGACTGTTTTCTTCGGGCTGATCTGGGGTACGATCTTGTGCCGTCCGAGGAAATATCCGGTAAAATAGGCCAGAACATCGGACAACCAGGGTGTGACCAAGGCC
Source organism: Clostridia bacterium (assembly GCA_009928985.1). Taxonomy (GTDB): domain Bacteria; phylum Bacillota; class Clostridia; order Saccharofermentanales; family UBA5734; genus UBA5734. The sequence goes on along the minus strand of SABL01000130.1, from coordinate 4,412 downwards.
ACAATCAGCCACAACCAGCCCTGCTCCAGGGTCATCAGGATGACCACGGCGGTGCCAAAAGGGAACGCCAAATAGGTGGTGGACACAGCTGCAGCCACTGCCCGAGGCATGACCTGGGGACCTTGCAGGATCAAAAGTGTCAAGGACATGACGGCAGCCCAGGCTATCTGGCCAGCCATCAGCAGGAAAAGGCCCAGCCAGGTTTGCCCCAGCTGGATCGGTGCAACCAGATCCTTCACTTGCGGCAGCAAGGTCAGGAGGGGCAGCAAAAATAAAAGCACACCGATCCGGCTGAGGACAGGCGGCAGACCCAGCTGGCGCGAAGCCAAAGCCCGGTCCAGCTCGGTTCTGGACAGGCTAACCACCAGGATCAGAAGGATCAGCGGCACAATGGGCCACCAATAGCCCGGGATCACAAAAGCCGCCACGGCGAGGGCGAACAAGATTCCAGTCAGAATACGCTGGTTCATTTCGGTTTAACCCCTCCAAAGCGCCGGTCCCGCTCCGTGTAGGCAGTCAATGCCAGGTCCAAATGTGCTTCGGAAAAATCCGGCCACAGTACATCTGAAAACCAGAACTCGGCATAGGCGCATTGCCAGAGCAGGAAATTGGACAGGCGCATTTCACCACTGGGCCGGATGATGAGGTCCGGATCGGGAACATCCGGCAGATAAAGGGCCCGCTGGATGGCGGTTTCATCAATCTCTCCCGAAGTCATCTCGCCGTCTGCCACTTTTTGTGCCAGCTGGCGGCAGGCCTGGACAATCTCGCGCCGGCCGCCGTAATTGATGGCCACGATCAGCTGCATCTTGTCACGGCCAGCGGAATGCGCTTCATTTTCTGCGATGATGGCCTGGATATGCTCCGGCAGAGCGGCCAAATCGCCAGAAAAGCGGACCCGGATGCCCTCGGCAGCCAGTTCCGGATCATACCGGCGGAAAAACTCGACAAACAGATCCATCAAGGCATGGACTTCGTCATCTGGCCGGTTCCAGTTCTCGGTCGAGAATGCATAAACGGTCAGATACGAGATGCCACGACGGCCACACATCCGGCACAAAGCCTTGAGGTTCTCGGCGCCAGCGCGATGACCCGCCTGGCGTGGCAGGCCACGTTGCCTGGCCCAGCGGCCATTGCCATCCATAATGACAGCCAGATGGACCGGGATCTTCAGCTCCGAGTTGCCAGAACCAGCTGCAGCGGGCACAGCCATGCTTTTACGACCCGCCCAAAATCTGGACAAGGAATACCAGGGAAAGCGCATGGAAATCCTTTCAAACAACAAACCGGGTGCTTCCACACCCGGTCAGCAGCAAAGCAGATCGGTAAGCTAGACCGGTCAGACTTCCATCAAGTCCTTGTCCTTGGCAGCGGCGGACTTTTCGATTTCGCTGATGTACTTGTCAGTCAGCTTCTGGAGGTTGGTCTCGACCTCAGCCATGCCGTCCTCGGTCAGCTCCTTGTTCTTGAGATGGTGACGGAACTTGTCGATGCCATCGCGGCGGATGTTGCGGATGGCCACTTTGGCTTCCTCGGCATATTTGTTGACCTGCTTGACCAGATCCTTGCGGCGCTCCTCGGTCAGGGGCGGAAACACCAGGCGTAAAGACTTGCCATCGTTATTGGGATTGATGCCCAGGTCCGATGCCTGGATCGCCTTCTCGATCGCTTTGAGCGAAGTCGGATCCCAGGGGGTGATGGAAATCAGGCGTGGCTCAGGAACCTGGATATTGGCAACCTGGTTGATCGGTGTCTGGACGCCATAGTAGTCGATCGCAATGCGGTCGAGGATTTTCGGGTTGGCCCGTCCGGCCCGGATCGTGTTGAACTCCTCCGTCAAGACGTGGAGCGTCTTTTTCATGTGGTCCTCATAAGGCATGTAGGACTCTTTATTCAAAACAATCTGCGACATAGCTGTCACCTCCGGTGAATAATCAGTACCATTATAGCCTAAGGCTGGGGACTGGTGCAATTCAGCTGACGATCGTTCCGACTTTTTCCCCCTGGGCCAGGCGCAGGATGTTGTCCGGTTCAGCAATCGAGAAAACAGCAATCGCCACGTGGTTGTCGCGGCATAGGGCGGCAGCCGTGGCATCCATGACGCCCAGGTTCAGGCGCAAGACTTCATCATGGCTGACGGAGTCATAGCGGACCGCATCGGGGAATTTGCGCGGATCCTTGTCATAGACACCATCGACATTGGTCGCCTTGAAAATGATGTCGGCATCAATTTCAGTCGCGCGCAGCGCCGCTGCAGTATCGGTCGAGAAAAACGGGTTGCCAGTGCCGCAGGCAAAAATGACCACACGACCCTTCTCGAGATGGCGGACGGCCCTTTTGCGGATATAGGGCTCGGCAAACTGGCGCATTTCAATGGCACTGATCACCCGGGTGACAGCACCTGCCTGTTCCAGCGCGTCCGACAAAGCTAACGAATTCATCGCCGTGGCCAGCATGCCCATGTGGTCAGCGGTGACCCGGTCCATGCCTTCACTGGTGCGGCCGCGCCAGAAATTGCCGCCACCGACGACGATGCCAACCTGGACACCCAAACCCATCAGGTCGCGGATGGTCTTGCCCAGGTGGTGCAGGGTATCATTGTCCAGACCGATTCCTTTGCCGCCGGCAAGGGACTCGCCACTGATCTTGAGCAGGATTCGTTTGTAGATTGCAGACATGGGACGCCTCCTTAGTGTGAAAAAAGGGACACGCCTGAGCATGTCCCTCGTTTTTCGATCGGTGACGATCTTACTTGATCTGTTTCATGACCTCGTCAGCAAAGTTCTCTTCTTTTTTCTGGATGCCTTCACCCAGTTCGAAGCGGACAAAACGGCGGACCGTGATGTTTTCGCCGATCTTGGCGATCATTTCTTTGACCAGCTGGGAGATCTTCTTGGAATCATCCTTGACATAGGCCATTTCCAAGAGACAGTTTTCTTCGTAGAACTTGTTCAGGCTGCCTTCGACGATACGGTCGAGGATTTTTTCTGGCTTGCCTTCGTTGAGGGCTTTGTTGCGGATGATGGTCTTCTCTTTTTCGAGTTCCTCAGCCGGGACTTCCTCTTTGGAAACCCAGCGGGGGTTCATCGCAGCAACCTGCATGCCGAGGTCACGGACCATGCGGCGGAATTCTTCGTTCTTGGCAGCAAAGTCGGTTTCGATATTGACTTCGATCAGGACGCCGATGCGGCCTTCCGCATGGATGTAAGCGTCGACGATGCCTTCGGCAGCAACGCGGGAAGCTTTCTTGTCAGCAGAGGCGATACCCTTCTCGCGCAGCCAGGCGACGGCTTTGTCCATGTCGCCATTGGTTTCGGTCAGGGCCTTCTTGCAGTCCATCATGCCGGAACCAGTTTTTTCACGCAGGGTTTTAATCATATCAGTGGTGATAGCCATGGGGGGTTCCTCCCTATTTTAAGCGATTGATTATTCTTCGATCTTGGCAGTTTCGTCCGTGGTGACTTCAGCCTGCTCAGCAGCGAGCTGCTCGCCCTGGCGGCCTTCGATGATTGCATCAGCCATGCGGCCGGCGATCAGCTTGACGGCACGGATGGCGTCGTCGTTGCCCGGGATGACGTAGTCAACTTCTTCCGGATCGCAGTTGGTGTCAACGATGCCGACGATCGGGATACCCAGGCGGCGGGCCTCCATGACGGCGATGTGTTCTTTCTTGGGGTCGACAACGAACATGCAAGCCGGCAGGCCTGGCATGGTCTTGATGCCGCCGAGGTTCTTCTCCAGCTTTTCCATCTCGAGCTTGAGCTTGGCGACTTCTTTTTTCGGCAGAACGTCAAAGGTTCCGTTGTCTTGCATATTGGTCAGCTCGGCAAGGCGATTGATGCGCTTCTTGATGGTGGTGTAGTTGGTCAAAGTGCCACCGAGCCAGCGGTTGTTGATGAAGAACATGCCGCAACGTTCGGCTTCTTCACGGATCGAATCCTGGGCCTGCTTCTTCGTACCAACAAAGAGCACATTGCCACCGTTCATCGACACTTGGCGGATGAACATGTAAGCCTCGTCGGCCTTGCGGACGGTCTTCTGCAGGTCGATGATGTAGATGCCATTGCGTTCCGTGTAGATGTACTCTGCCATCTTCGGATTCCAGCGGCGGGTCTGGTGACCGAAATGGACACCGGCTTCGAGCAGTTGCTTCATTGAAATAACGGCCATGATAAGGTTCCTCCTGTTTTTTCCACCATGGGCTGCCAACCAGATCCAGTTCGATCCAGCAACAGGGGCAAGTCCCATGTGCGTTTTTTGAGCCTGTGAAATTTTAGCATGAACTGCCGGTGATGGCAAGGGGGCGCGAAGGCGGGCTCTTTATCTCATTCCGTGAGAGGTATGTAAAAAATGCAGCGGGTTCCAGAAAGAGGGGGCATGGGGTATAGAAGATTTGCGGAAGATTTTTGAGA
>SABL01000029.1 GCA_009928985.1 Clostridia bacterium | reverse complement strand
AGGAATGCCAAAGAGTAGATAAATCGGAAACAACAATAATATCAGAATCCAAATAAATAATTTTTTCCTCTGAAATCAAGTTCGGAATATCAAATTTTGCATATGTTGTAAGAGATAGCTTTTTATTATGGATGATATAATTTTTGAATCTGTCTGCGTCAAATTCAATAAATTTCAAATGTGCATTAGTGTTTTCAAATTTCTTCAGACATTTTTGCCGAGCTTCAAAGTTAATATTTGTAAATAAAATATATACATTAAATTGCGCCTTGGAATTACTGATCACGGATGATAGTGTAACTAGAGTATGATTCAGGTAGTTTTGATCGGTTACAAAAGCGATCGGTATCATATTCACATTTCCCTTCCCTATTGATCAAAATTGAATGATTTCATTTGATTAGTATCTTTCCAGCATAATAATAAATAGCATAAGGAAAATAATGGATAATAGTAAATATCTTGCTATGAGCTTTGCTAGTTTTTAAAGCTTTTTTAAATTCAATTCTTCGTAACATGACTTTAATTGATCTTTTATATTTTTCATACCCTATAAGATAATTAGAAAATTCTTGAACTGAATTGTACAGTAAATCTGCATCATTTGACACGTTTATACCTGTTAAAGTATGTGTGTAAAGTTTTTCGGGATTTATTTTGAATTTTCTCTTATTCAAATGCATCAGAATTAATAAATAATAATCGTCTGAGCCGTTTATAGTCAGTGTATTTCTTAGCCATAATTCAGGTATGCTGCTGCGTTTGATTAAGCATTGTCCCAAAGATACAATCATATTTCCATAATATAGTGCAAATGACTTATTTGTTGCCAGATGAATCGATATCGTGTTTTTAAAAATTACTTTCCTTTTATTGACTGATTCTTTATAGCCGTTGGAAATGACTAGATCATGATTTCCAATACATTCTATCTGGCTGGCCAGATAGGTTTCTTCGATTTTATCATCCTGGTCTAAAAATAGAATGTATTCACCCTTTGCATAACTCAGGCCAGCAATTTTTGATTTATGAATACCAATATTGATATTGTTAACATAGATATAAAACTTGAAGTCTCCGACCAGGTCGGAATCATATTGAACGTTGATATCGGGAGAATCATTAATGATGATATATTCGACTTCATAGTTTTCATTCAAATTCTTACAATTAGCTGAAATCATCTTTAACAATGAATTCATATACGAATTGCCTTGATAAAAAGGAGTAATTACTGAAATAATCTTTCTCATCATACCTGTTCAACCCTTTGAAATAATTTACATCCGTGTGATCCGGTTAATCATAAATCATTTCTCAATTTTTGCCATTTGTCTGAACTTTTCATTATTCATGACCAAATCATCATAGGTGCCATGATCGATCACTGCCCCATGCTCCAGCAGATAAATCTGGTCGCAAGGCTTCAGAGTATTCAGTCGATGGGCAATGATGATTATGGTTTTAACCTGTGAATGTGAATGGATGCTAGAAACAACGGATTCTTCCGTTGCACCATCGAGAGCACTGGTAGCTTCATCCAGGATAAGCACCTTGGGTTCCCGGTAGAGTGCCCTGGCCAGACCAAGTCTTTGTCGCTGTCCACCACTGAGACGTGCGCCTCGTTCGCCAATGGTGGTTTCGTATTGTTCTGGTAGTTCTTTCTCAATAAAGTCAGATATCGCCGCTATTTTTGCAACCAAACGAACTCGTTGCGGATCGATGTCCTGAGGAGGGATCCCAAAAGCGATATTGGCTGTAACGGTATCGTCGATCAGGAAAATCTCCTGAGGAACATAGCCGATCATCGCACGCCAATTACGGGTATTCCGTGGATCCAGTTTGACCTCATCGACATAGATGGCTCCTCCCTGTGGCTCCAGAAGGCCCATGATGATATCGATCAAGGTCGTTTTACCGGCACCAGTCGTCCCGGCAAATCCGATGACACTGCCATTGGGTATCTCGATTGTGATATGATCGATCACATTCCCGGAATTTTGGTATTGAAAAACAATGTCAGCCAGTTTCAATTGGTTTTCAAAGGCTAAAGCTTCTATTTTTGATGTGGGATTGAGCCCGGGGATATTTTCCAGTTCATTTTGATAGTCGACTATGAGCTCTGCATGCAAACGGTCTACCACAGGCTGATTGTGGATGATATTCGAGATTGAAGTGAAAATCTTGGCTACCTCTGGCATAATCCGATAGCCCGCTATGACATAGACACTGAGCATCGGAATAAAAGATTGAATGTCTCTTTTCTGAATGATGACAATAACAATCAAAGCCGATAAGCCACAAAAAACAATCGCTTCAATGATACTTTTTGGTACTGTCGAAATGGATTTTGAAAACAGCTGGTATTTTGCTGTCTTACGCGAGGCCTTCGTATACCGCTCAATAAAATAATCTTCAATCCCCAGCGATTTCAGGATTTTAAAGCCGTTCATTGCCTCATAGGCGAATTTTTGTTTGTCGCGATTCCCGTTCATGACTTTGATGCCATTTTTTTTGAGCCTGTTTTTTGTCAAAGCAGTCAAAGTTCCGTAAATCAACGTGAAAAAGACTATAATGTATAAAGTGACTTTGACATCGACGAAAAAGAGAAGTGCCAGGATGGAAATCATCATTAAGAAATTGATGATCAGTTCAATCAAGCCTTGCAGAAAACCATTGGTGAACTCATTGACATCAGACAGAACACCTTTTACCAATTCGCTGGAATTCCTTTGCAATATGAATTCATAGGGTTTATAGATATAATGCTTCAAAAGTCGGCGCGACATTTTATGTGTGACGCTCAAGACATACCGATGCTTGACCATATTGTTCATGACAGCCAGGAAATTTGAGATCAGGATCAACAGTCCAACAACAATTCCAGATACGATGACAAATGAAGTTTCATTTTGAAAACGGAAGGTCTGGTAAGCCCAGTTCAGATACTTGTTTTCATGGATCGAATTAAGGTCCATGGCCAAATTCAAGAAGGGCAAAAATGACGCAATCCCGAAGGATTGGGAGACAGCTGTCATCAGACTCAAAAGTGTCAGCAGTACAAAATTCCTGCGTTCGGAGGGATGCAGCAATTGACTGGCCTTTCTCCACACTGCCATTTTAGCAATCTCTGGTTTATTTTCCGGTCTTTTCACACGTACTCCTTGCAGATGATTTTCCCAAATTAAAAGGACAAGGTGTTTAATCGAATGAGAGCAGCCAGCCGTCAGCCAGTTTAAAATCGCCCTCTGCGGTACTGAATTCAGCCCGCCAGACCTTAACCTCACTGCCATCCGCCTGGCGATAGAAAGCCCCGGGATATGGATGTGTGACCGCTCTGACCAGCCGGTCGGCCTCTGCCATGGTCATGGTGGGCAGGATCTCGCCGTCTTCTGGCTTGCGGCCAGGCCATTCGGTGGCTTTCGAATCGTCCTGCCGGGTCAGCTGGACGGTGTTGTTGACGATTTTATCCCAGTACTCACCAATCAGCTGTATGTGCATCTGGTTGACCTGTGCATAAAGCTCCGTGGCGGTGGTCTGTGCAGTCAGTGGGATGACACCCTGGCCGATGATCTCGCCCGAGTCGACGCCTTCGTCAAGCTTGAACAGGGTCACGCCGGTCTGGTCGAGGCCCTTGAGGATGGCCCAGGGGATCGCGGCGCGGCCACGGCCAATCGGCAACAGGGTCGGATGCATGCCGATGCAGCCATAGGTTGGGGTCTCGAGCAGTTCTTTGCGGGCGATCTGGGACCAGCCGATGATGAACAGCCAGTCGATCTGAAGGTCCTTCAGGGTCTGGATCACGACCGGCTCGTTGATGTTGTCGATCTTGAGCAGTGGGACCTGATGCGCCGTGGCGATCTCGTCGAGATAGATCCGGCCCGATTTGTTCTGGGCCTTCTCATCCTTGATCGTGATCAGCAGATCGAGATGACCGCCAATCCGGTAGATTTCCTCGATACAACTGAGACCGAGCTGGACACAGGTGGCAAAGGCGATTTTTTTCAGCATAGCAGCATCCTTTTCAATTAGAGGTGGCGTGGGTGGGTCTGGCCGAATCCGTCAGGCCTTAGAATCCACGCCGGAAAACACTTTCAAAAGCTTCGGCATAGACCAGGCCTGCCTGGCTGCCGCGATAGGCGGCCAGGCCCCGGATCGCTTCCGGACTGCGCGGATGGGGATAGGGCCGCATCACCCCCTGGTATTCCGCCAGGGCTTCCAGCTTAGCTTCCACACCCGCTTCGCCGACCTCGACAAAGGTATTGGGCCGGAAGGGGTTGAGGGCTTGGTTGACTGACCATTCGGTGGAGGATGGGACCTCCATGAACAGCAATTCCCGGGGTGCCTTGACCTCAGGCCGGCGCTGGAACAGCCGCAAGGCGGCCTGGCAGGCCAGTGAGGTATGCAGGTGGTCATTATTGGTGTCGGCTGGGTGGTGGGTCAGGACCAGGTCAGCCTGTGATGTCACGATCGCCTGCTCAATGAATTGGACCAGCTGCAGGTGGGGGACATTGTTGAACTCGATATTGGGGAAGCTGCCTTTGATGACCTGCTGGACGCCAAGGTGCTGCAGGGAGCTGGAGAGATCGTCGTGCAGATCCTGCAGGTCGGGGCGGTGGGCCCGGGCATTGACTTCGCCAGAGAGGATGCAGACCCAGGCTGCATGGCCCTGCCGGGTCATCTGATAGAGCGTTGCCCCGGCGCCGAGGACTTCATCATCGGGATGGGCGACGACAACCAGGATATTCATGTTCGATCTCCTCTTTTCCGCAGCAATTTCCGGTAGAGTAATTTTAACACAGGTACGGGCAAGATCAGCATGGTCAGGCGGCCGGTGGCAGCGATCAGGAGATCCGGCAAGCGGGCATAGCCCCGGCGCCAGGAGCGGTAGATCGTCGCGATATAGTTCTGGCTGGCCCTCCAGGACTTGCGCCGCTGATAGAGGTCCTCGCCCGAGCGGAAACGGATCAGCGGCACCGGCAGGTTCTGGCCTTTGCCGCCGGCATGGAGCAGGCGGGAAAAAAGATCCATGTCCTGGCCGCGCCGCAGGTTGCTGTAGCCACCCTGGGCCAGGATGTTGCTTTTCTTGTACATCACGGTGGGATGGATGAACGGATTGCGCCGGCGGCCATAGCGATAGATCGCCGCCTGGTCGAGGGGCACGGTTTTCAGGGAATGGCTCTCCAGATTGTCCCCGGCGAATTCATCGGCATAACCGCCGACAATATCGAGCGCAGGATCCGCTTCAAAGGCGGCCAGCTGCTGCGCACAGCGCCCGGGCAGGGCGATGTCATCGGCATCCATTCGCGCCACCAGCTCATGGCGGCACTGGGTCAGGCCGGCATTGAGGGCCGCACCGAGGCCGACATTTTCGGGCAGTGGCATCGGATGCAAGGCCGGACTGACCGTCTGGAAATGGGCGATCACCTGCTCCAGTTCTGGGGTGAGGGGTCCATCCTGGACCAGAACCAGATCGTCGCTCGGTACGGTCTGGTCGAGCATGCTCTGGAGGCTCAGAGCCAGATGCTCAGGTTTGTCCTTGGCCCAGACAGTCATCAGGATGCTGTAAGGTTTCATGATCGCTCCACCTTTTGCAAATGGGTCTGGATCAGCTGGAACAGTCGTTCCCGGTTCCGGGGCGAGACGAAGGAATTGTGTGGGGTGACCAGGACGCGCGGATCGTTCCAGAGCGGGCTGGTCTCAGGCAAGGGCTCCTGTTCAAAGACGTCCAGGGCAACCCCGCGGAAATGGCCGCTGGCAACCAGATCGGCCAGCGCTGGTTCCTCGATGATTTTGCCCCGGGAAATATTGACCAGGATCGAGCCGGGCTTGCAGTTCTGCAGCCGTTCGCGGCTGAAAAAGTGCTCGGTCTCGCTATTGAGAGGCAAGCAGACAATGATGATGTCAGCCAGAGGCAGCCAGACATCCACCGTTTCGATGAGGATAAACCGGTCACAGGCATCTTCATTGACAAGCCGCCGGCCCACACCAACCACTTGGACACCAAACGGACGCAGCCGCTGGGCAATCGCGGTGCCGATATCGCCAAGGCCCAGGATCAGGGCGGTCTGGCCATTGAGCTCCAGGAGATCGCGTTGTTTTTGCCAGAGGTGCTGCTGCTGCTGGACCTGGAAGACTCGGCTGGATTTGGCGATTTCCAGGATTTTGCCGATTGTCCACTCTGCGATCGGGATGCTGTAGACGCCCTTGGCATTGAAAAGCTGGATACCCCGTGAACGAATCGCCTGCAGATCCACCTGGTCAATCCCGGCGCTTAAGAGCTGGATCAGCTTCAACTGGCTGAAGGTTGCCAGGTCGTGATGGTCAAAAAAACGGTTGCAGACAATGGCATCGATGGCTTGGGGGTCGCCCAGATAAGGGGCAGTTTCATCCGGATGGATCTCAATCGTCCAGCCCAGGTTTTGCAGGATCGTCCGCTCATCATCTTGCAGCGGAAAAGCGCCTGTGATCAGTACGCGCATCGGTTCAGGCCCGTTTCCGGCGAATTTCGGCTGCGACCTCGGCGATCAGCTGGTGCAGCTGGCGTGAGTTCTCGAGGAAAAACGCTTCCGGTTTGCTGGCCAGTTCGGCCTCATAGGCCCGGACCTCGGCCACGGAGTCCATCAGGAGCTGCTGCGCTTGGTCCAGATCGGCGGCGATCTCCTCGGCGCTGAGAAACGACCGGCCCAGGATGATCTGGCTCGAGCCAAGGCGGTAATGTTCCGGGATGACCTTGCGGGCTGCCACCTTGCCTTCGTTCAGGCGCGTGATGCCACCAAAGCCAAAGGGGATGCCTGCCTGGCGGAGTTTTCCGCACAGGGTTTCAAAGGAAGGCTCGAGCAGGGATTCGAACAGAAAGCTCAGGCCTTTGGATATGGCCAGGTCATTGATGCCGATATGGATCGAATCAAAGCCGCCCATGGTGATCAGGTCATCGACGATCGCCTCGGCCTGGGCGGTTTCCAGCAGCAGGAAGGACTTGGCCCGGCCGGCTACGAGATCGAGAAAGATCCGGACCTCGGCCTGGGTATTGAAAAAGGGCAACATCAGGATATCGGCCCCGGCGGCAATCACGGCATCGATTTCCGCTGCCGAACCATCGTGGATCGGGTTGATCCGCACCAGAAGCTCGGCCTGGTGGACCACCGCGCGGATTCGCCGCACATCGTCGAGCGAGTGGGCAGAGATCCGGGTGTTCAGGTGCCCCTGGCGTTCGTTCTTGCCGAGAATTTCGAGATCGACCACAATCCGGTCAACCCCGCAGCGGTCAGCTGTGGCGGCGATCGCTTCATGATTGGTAAACAGCATCATTTTCAAGGGCATGGTGCTCCTCCTCCCTGCTCTGGGGTCCAGTGGTTCAGGCAGTCTTACCGGTATTGACATTATCGGCAAAGGAAACCAGCTTGCCAAAGGTTTTCAGGAAGATCTTGAAATCCAGGGCCAGGGAACAACGGTCGACATAGTCGAGGTCATACTCAAAACGCTTGTCCCAGGACAGTTCCTTGCGGCCATTGACCTGGGCCCAGCCGGTGATGCCTGGGCGCACCGAAAACCGGCGCAGGGCATGCGCCGGAAATTGTTCGATCGGAAAGGGATGGAAAAGCAAGGTAGGGCGAGGTCCGATAAACGACATGTCACCCTTCAGGATATTGATCAGCTGGGGCAGTTCATCGATGCTGGTCATGCGGATGAGATGGCCGATCCGGGTCACGCGGGGGTCGCCCTTGAAGGAGTATTGGCCGGTCCCCATCTGGGCTGCGCCCTGGACCATGGAGCGGAATTTCAGCATCTGGAAAGGTTTTGTCCGATAGCCAATCCGGTCCTGTTTGAACAGTACGGGGCCCTGGGAGCCGAGCTTGATCAGCAGGGCAACCAGAAGCAGCAGTGGCGACAAGAGCGTCAGCAAAACAAGAGAAAAAAGGATGTCGAGGATCCGTTTGACTGTAAGGTAGCTCATCTTCCCTCCTGCGATCTGGTCGACTGATGGTGATCGATTATTCGCCGCAGATGATCTGCTCCCAGTGCCGGATGACGGAGTCGAGGCCAAAATCAGTCATGCGCTGTCTGGCCAGTCTGGCATAGGTCTGGCGGCTGTCTGGATCCGACAGCAAGTGGATGGCCAGCTCAGCCAGCAGAGATTCGGACTCAGTCAGGGGGACCTGCAAGGACAGATACCGGGAATAATCTACCGGATATAATAAGCCAAAGCGACCGGATTGTACACCATAGGCGATCTCAGCCAGACCGGTTTCCGCCGGGGCCAGGATCTCGCGCGGCCCGGAATGGCAGTCGCTGGCGATCACCGGCACCCCGCAGGCCATGGCCTCGGCCAATGCATTGGGGAAACCCTCATGATGTGAGGGCAGGACAAAGGCCGTCGCATGGGCGATCAGGTGGTGGGGATTTTTCTGGAAGCCCGGGAAATGGATGGCTTCTGTATGGCCGGACGCACTTGCCAAGGCTTTCAGCTCGTCCAGCAGCTGGCCTTCGCCGAGGATCACCAGCTGGGCCGCAGGTACCTGGGCCTTGATCGCCGGGAAAGCCCGGATCAGGTGCCACTGGCCTTTCTGAGCATTCATCCGGCCCATGGTGACCAGGGTGGGCTTAGCGAAAATGGTCTGGAATTCAGGTTCCAGTGCTTGGGTAGCCTGCTGGGCCAGATACGGGAGATCATAGGCATTGTAGAGAACCTGGGTCTTTTTAGCTGGGATCTTGAAATGGTCGATCAGATCCTGGCGGATATCCTCTGACACGGCGAGGATCTGCGCCGCCCGCTGGTAAGTCCAACGGATCAGGGTCTTCCAGAAAATGGCTTTGGGCCCCTGGCGATGCTTGGCCGACATGTGGTTGCGCACCGACAGGATCGTCCGGGCCTTGTGCCAGGACAGGGCGTTGAGCAGATTGGGGTATTCCAGGAAGCTGATGAAGACCGCATCCGGATCCTGCTGCTTGAGCTGGCGGATTTTCCGGGCCCGGCTCAGGATCGTCAGGAACTTGTTAAACGGGGTATTGTACCGAGTCTGGTCGAGATAGATCAAATCACCACGAACGGGATAATCGATCCGGGTTCCGGTGCCAAAGAGCAGGATCTTGATCTCGATTTCGGGTGACAGGTGCTGGCTGAGCGTCGAAACGGTGCGTTCAGCGCCGCCCTTGGACAGGGTGCCGATAAAAAAATAGACCCGTTTCATGCGTTTGCCGGTCCCTTTGCCGCGTAAGCCTGCAAAAAATCGAGAAAGATCGCTTCGGTCGTCTGGTCCGGATGCTGGGCATCGAGGACATAGGTATCGATGAACCGGTCATAAGCGGCCTGATTGACCTCGATCGGGAAAGGCTTGAGCTTCTCCAGGTTGATCACAGGGGCCTGAAGCAGCTTACCCAGCTCCATACCGCCAATGGTGATGAATTTCTGTCCACAACGGAGCATTTCCCTGTAGTAGAGGAAACCGACCGGCTTATCGGCCAGGATGGCATTGATGAAGGCTGTGGTGAAATGGCCAAAGGCAAACGAGCAATGCTCGATCAGGGCCGGTGTCTGGCCGAGGATGATTGGCCGGCCATTGAAGGTCTCCTCGGTGTAGCCAGCCTTGGGATGGGCAGCAATGACGACCGGAAGGCCGCTCTGGGCCTCGAGATAATCAAAGAATTCATTCATCAGGCGGATATAGCGGTCACCATCCAGGTTGCGCCGGCTGGTGTATTTGTAAGTGGGATGGGTCGTCGCCGCAGAATCAAGAAAAAGCGCATAGGGTCCTGCGAGCACCTGTGGCGCACCGCGGAAGGCCAGGTATTCATCGTATTTGACATAGTGGACCTTGATGAATTGTCTTGCGTATTCCGGGTAGAAATTATTGGTCGCGAAAAGATAGTCATACCGTGCCTGGCCATTGACCAGGCGGTTGTAAGGGATCCGGATCCAGTTCAGGCGCTTGACCAGGATCTTGAGCACATCGATCAGGCCGCCATTCCTTGGGTCGAGATTATGCCAGCTGATTTCATTGAGGTAGGAAAACAGTCCCTCCTTAAATATCGCCGCCACCTCCAGGTGGTGCTTTTTGATATAGGGGTAGATCCGCTTCAGTGAATAGAACATGATATTGGTGACGATCAGGGCCGGCCCCTGGATGGCGGCCAGCGCCTGGTCGAATTCGGCAAAGGACTGCAGGACTTTATCGGACTCGAGGCGGTTCGGCAGTTCGTCGTGGCGTTTGTAGATGGCACTCAAGTCCCAGAGCTCGACCTCAAACAGGCCGCGCACGGCCTCGATGTACATGTCCTGCAAATGTTGCCGGACAAAACCGGTCTTGGTCAGGAAAATGACCTTCACTGCAGGATCTCCGCCGGGATGAGCTGGTTTTCGATCAGCCATTCGATGATGTCCCGGGCGGCGCCATCGCCGCCTCTGAAGGTGCTGACATAGGAGCAGGCTTCGCGCACCGGGCGGACCGCGTCAGCTGGACAGGCGGATACTCCGCACAGATTGAGGCATTCCAGGTCATTGATGTCGTCGCCCAGGAAGGCGATCTCGGACAGCGGGCAGGCGTATGTCGCCGCAATCTCCCGGAGGCGGGTCGCTTTGTCTTCGATCCCCTGGTGGATCTCCGTGATCTTGAGTTCTTCGCAGCGGCGCAGGGTGATTTCTGAAACGCGGCCGGTCAGGATCACCGGTGTGACCCCATGGCGGGACAACCTGGCCAGTGCCAGGCCGTCCTTGATATTGAATGCCTTCATCATCTCGCCATTGGCGGACATATAGATCTTGCCGTCGGTCAGGGTGCCGTCGACATCACAAATGATCAGCCTGATCATAGGCCTTCCTGGTATTTGGACGGGGTCAGGAACTCAAAGCTCATGACACCGGACTTAGATTTGAGAAAATCGATCGTTTCTTTGTTCTTCTGTTCGACCTGTTCCTTGGTCTTGGGCCGCGCCAGCTTGAGGTCGTAATAGGTCTTGGTCAGGTCGAGGTCAAAACCGTCAAAACCCGCCAGCATCAGTTTGCTGACCCCAAGCGACTGCAGAATCTGGGTGATGACAAAGAAAGCGGAGTCTGATTTCTTACCATTGATTTCAGTCCATTTGGCATAGTCGAAAATCAGGTTTTTCCCGGACTGCTCGGTATTGATGCTCGACAGGTAGAGCGTGGGCAGGCCTTTTTCAGTGGCATCATCATAGATGTTTTCGCGATTGGCAAAGACAAAATCGGTCGGGATCAGGCTATCATGGTTGACCGCGATCGAAAAGACATCAGGCTGCTGGACCAGCTCGCTCAAGCGGTCCCTGGCTTCGAGAATACTGTGGCCAGAAGCGATCAGGACCACGCTTTTACCGTCAATCTGGGCTTTCAGACTTTCTAGATTGGCCGTATCGTCAAAAGGGATGCGATTGAAATCCAGGTA
This sequence comes from Clostridia bacterium, assembly GCA_009928985.1. Lineage (GTDB taxonomy): Bacteria > Bacillota > Clostridia > Saccharofermentanales > UBA5734 > UBA5734. Next base: position 15,853 of record SABL01000029.1, on the reverse strand, counting down.
GAGCTGCTCGGCATAAGCCTTGTCAAAGGAGATCTTCTTGTGCTCTTCGATCTTGCCCAGAAGTGTATCGAGCCGGTCGATCGTCAGCATGTGCTTGTTAAAGAAGTGCTCAGCATAGCTAGGAGTGCAGCTGTGGATGGCGGAGAGATAATGATCGACTGAGTAGCCCCAGTGGAAATCCACTGATACCTGGTTGAGAACTTCGTCGATCACCATCAAGAGAGGCTTGATGGCATAGTTTTTCTGGTGATAGAGATTTAAGTGGTCGGTGAATAACTCAGTATTGAGGTTGCCAGCACCTTTGCCCATGCCCATGACCGATGAGTCGATGATCATCGGCCGGGTAGTCTCATGACTCAGGAGGCTGACGGCATTCGAGAAAGACAGCTGGAGATTGTTGTGGGAGTGGAAGCCCATGGTGATCTGGGGAGCCAGGTTGTGGTCGACCAGATAGGAGATCCTGGTCAGGTCATTGAGGCGCATTTCGCCGAAGCTGTCGACAATGTAGAAAGCCTCCGCCTGGGGCAGCTCTTCATTGACCATGTCGATGAATTCAATCAATTCCCGATCCGAATAGCGCAGGGTCAGCATCGGTTGGACGAACATCATGTAGCCCTTGGCGATGATCTTCTTGCCCCATTCGATCGCCTGGAAGCGGTCCTTCTTGTGGAAGGCGACGCGAATCCCATCGAGTGTTGTTTCATCACGCGGCAGCAGCTGATCGATGTCGAATTTGCCATAATCGATCATCGCCACATACTTGACACCTGGTTTCTTGAATTTTAAAAAACTGTTCCGGATGGCTGCGTCACTGATAAACTGGGTCCGGCCTGCTTCAGCGCCTTTGGCCCCATCGATGTAGCCAAGCTCGATGATGTCGACCCCTGATTCTTCAAGACCTTCCTTGATGCGGTCCATATAGGCTTGACCGAAGCAGAAATCATTTACACAACCTCCATCCCGGAGGGTGCAATCGAGTACGCGAATGTTTTTCATGTCTTATCCTTTCCAATTGGCCAGTTGCATGGCCTGTTCAACTTTTGCGATATCTTCCGGGTGGTCGACTGCAATCGTGCGCGAGTCGACCTCGGTGATGTAGATTTTGATGTTATTTTCGAGATAGCGCATCATCTCGACGTCTTCGATCGATTCCACCGGACCGCGCCCGGTATTGGCGAAAAACATCAGGGCGTCCCGTTTGAAACCATAAAGGCCGAGGTGGCGGTAGTACTGGATCTTCTGGCCATTTTTCGGGTAAGGGATCGGAGAACGCGAGAAATAGATGACCTCGTGATCCTTGTTGGCGACGACTTTGACACAGGAATCGCTGGTGATCTCTGCCGCGTCGTTGATCGGGGTCATGGTGTTGAACACATCATAGCCGGGGTGGGCAAAAATGCTGTCGATCACGGCTGCCACCGTTTCTGGCTCGATCATGGGCTCATCGCCTTGGATGTTGACGTAGAAATCAGCCTCGATCTTTTTGGCAACCTCACCCATGCGGTCGGTGCCAGTCTTATGCGTATCAGCTGTCAGGATACAAGCCATGTCGTACTGGGCACAGGCATCCACGATCCTCTGGTCTTCTGTTGCAACGTAGACCTCGTCGAGTTTTTCAACTTTCTTGACCTGCTGGTAGACCCAGTAGATCATCGGTTTGCCATGGATCATGGCCAGGGGCTTACCTTCAAAACGAGTGGATTTGTAGCGGGCCGGAATGACACCAACAATTTTCATGCAGGATTCCTTTCTAAATGTGTGTTATGAAGAGGGGGCTTGGCTGAGAATGGTCTGGGCGATCAACTGGTTGAGTTCAGGGCTGGGATACTGGATGAGATTGAGCAAGGACTGGAGTTCAGTTTCGACAACGAGCAGATTGGTGATGGGTTTTAAAACGAAAATGTGGTCGTTACTGGTCTTGTCCATGTTTTCCTTGTCGAGGAACAGTTCCTCATACATTTTCTCACCGGGCCTGAGACCGGTGAATTCGATCTTGATGTCGACATCGGGTTCAAAGCCATTGAGCCGGATCAGCTCGCGGGCCAGGTCGACGATCTTGACCGGCTGGCCCATGTCGAGGACAAAGATCTCGCCCCCTCGGGCCAAGGCTCCGGCCTGGATCACCAGTTTAACCGCTTCCGGGATGGTCATGAAGTAACGTGTGATCTCTGGATGGGTGACTGTGACCTTTTGCTGGTATTTGATCTGGCTCTGGAACAAGGGTACCACACTGCCATTGCTGCCCAGGACATTGCCAAACCGGACCGCTGCGTACTGGGTCCTGGGGAATTGCAGTGCCATGTTCTGGACCATCAGTTCGGCGATCCGTTTCGAGGCACCCATGACGTTGGTCGGATTGACGGCCTTGTCAGTTGAGATCAGGACAAATTTGTCGACATGGTGCTGTCCGGCCTCGCGAGCTACGTTATAGGTGCCGAAGATGTTGTTCTTGATCGCCTCACCGCGGCTGTCCTCCATCAGGGGGACATGCTTGTGGGCGGCCGCATGGAAGACGACCTCCGGCTGAACTTGGTCAAAGACTTCCTGCAGTCGATTCACATCCCGTACGGAGCCGATCAGGACGGTCAGATCCAGCTTGGTCCCATGAACCAATTTTAGCTCATTGGCCAGCTGGTAGGCGTTGTTTTCATAAATATCAAAGACAACGATTTTCTTTGGATCGAACCGGGCAATCTGGCGACAGAGCTCCGAACCGATCGAACCGCCACCGCCGGTGACCAGGATGGTTTTCTGGCGGAGATAGGCACCGATTGAATTCATGTCTACATCAAATTCCGTACGGCCCAGAAGGTCGGAGATTTCGATGTCGCGGGTCTTGGCAAAGGTAGCCTTGGAATCGTAGAGGTCGTAGAGATTAGGCAACACTTTGATTTCACGTCCGGTGGCCTGGGCTTGTTCGATGATCTGGCTGATCACTTTGCCTGGAGCACTAGGAATGGCGATGATGATCAGGTCGACCTGGTAGGTCTCGACTGCTTCCTGGAACTTTTCCCGGCCGCCGTAGACCTTGATCCCGAGAATCCGGTGGTGATGGACAGCCTTGTTGTCATCCAGGATGACGACCGGGATCTTGCCACGTGAATTCTCCTGCAGGTCGCGGATGACTTCAAAACCGGCCTGGCCAGCGCCATAGACCAGGACACGACGGACATCGGACTGATAGGTGTGGGTGACCTTGCCTTCTCTTTTAGCCTTTTCATCATAGGTCTGGCGCTTTTTCTGCTGTAGCTTGTAGCGGAAATACTGGCGGTAGAGGATCCGGTAGCCAGCGACGAAAAACGACAGGAAGAGCCAGTAGAGGATGTAGACCGACCACGGGAGGCGGGCACTGCGGGCAACCATCAGGATGGCGACCAGGACGGTCTGGCTGGTCGTGCCAATCAGGATACTGATGTACTGGTCGACACTGGCGAACTGCCAGAGATGGCGATAAAACTGGAGAAAATAGAAAATCAGGCTGGCGGTGACCAGAAAAAAAGGCAAATAGGCATCTGCATTGGCCAGGTGCTGTGACGGGACAGGCTGGTCGTCGGCGAAGCGGACCAGGAAAGCGAGTTCGAGGGCCAGGAAGACAAAAACCAGATCAGATAACAGATAGATGACTTTCCTGAGATTTGACGGATCCGGCAAGATTTTTCGCATCATGGTGCCGAGTTTACCCACTGTCTGTACCTGCTTCCCTCTTACTTTGACATTAATGAGCCAATTATACCAAAGTCAGCAGAAAATGGGCAAAGCAATTATCCGCACCATCGTGGACCATTTGAAGGAATCCATGTATAATTCGATAAGGATTCAATAAATACCTGTGATTCTATTTGGCTCTGTCGACCTAGACTCGTGAAAATGGATGAATGTATGCCGCCACTTGCTAAAAACGCCAGTGAATATGCCAGAATTATCAAGGTCTTGGCTAAATATCCGTTCCACGGCCTGGATTTCAAGAAAATCATCGATAAAAAGGTCTGGGCCCTGATGGGTCAGGGCAGTTTCGATCGATTGAAATCGGCTTATTACAATCTGTATATCCGGAAAAGGACCTTGGCCAAAACTGACAGTGAGAGCGATTTGCTTTTCGTCCGGGAATCGTATTTACGGGCTGACCACAAGCGCAATTACGACAAAGTCATCGATTTGTTCGCAGCTGACCAGCCCAGTTTTCTGGACATGGGCTTTGTTGAGCAACGATTGACCTGGCGAACACTTAAGCAGCGCAGTGCCAGGGCTTTGGCAATCATCAGGAAAATCAAAGCTTCGCATCAGGGATCTTTGGGTTTGGTCACAACACTTGCCCTGGCAGCAGAAATCCTGCAAATTGAAGACTTTTATCAACTCCTGGCAACAACGCTCATTCGTGAACGTGTAGTCGTCGTTTTTCACGACGCCTCCTCCCTGCAGAACTTGATTTGCCAGCAGTTGAAAGGTTCCGGTTCAAAAACCATCACCCTGCAGCATGGCCTGTACATCGAATGGGCCTATCCAGGCATCCATGTCACCGATTATGAAAACGTCAGTGCCGACTATTTCCTGGCCTGGGGACCTGCTACAAAAAACCTGATCGAAAAATACAATCCCACTTGCCAGGTGCTCAGCGTCGGCCATCCTTTTTTTATCGGTTATCAGCCCAAGCCACATGAGACACAGCATCGGTTTGGCGTCATCTTATGCGCCCTCGCCTTTCGCGAGGACAACCGCAAATTGATTGCCCTGGCCGAGCAGATCAGCCAGGCGATCTCAGTCCCCTACCTGGTCAAGCTTCATCCGGCAGACAATGAGTCTTTCTATCAGGATGTCCCGCATGATCATTGTCAGAAGTTCCTCGATAAATCAGTCACTGTCATGGATTATGTCGACTGGGTTGATTTCTCAATCACCAATCCTTCCAGCCTGCTCTATCAGTTTCTATTCATGAATCACATGACCTATAAATTCGGACCAGCCTATGTCAATGATCCCTCTGCAGAAGAATGGATCAGTGTCACTGATGTAGATAGTTTTCTGGAACAGTATAATCGTGCGGATCAGACTGCCAATCGTCAGGAAATCATGGACTTCGTCAGTCAGTATTTCGCATTAGGAAATATCAGTGACCATTATTATCAGTCGATTCAGCAAATTCTCGAAGCATCCCTGGCTGCGACATAATCCATGATTGCCTGGCTGAAAATGAGTTCAGGCACGACAGGCCCATCCAACCTTTGCCAGTGGCCAGTTGTACTGACATAGTGGTGGTCAGACAGGCTCATGGCCTTGAATCCAAAGGACACGCACTGGAACTCGATCAAATGTGCTTGCTGGCCATCATGGGCAATGTCCAGGGAAACAAAGGGAGAGTCAATTTCCTGATGGCAGCGCCGGGCAAAATCCAGGACTTGGAACAGCTCTGGGTCCTCTCTGTCCACAAATCGGCCACTGCCACTGGCCCTGAAATCATTCGTACGATTCAATCGGTACAAGGCGAAATATCTCTGGCCAAAGATCAGCACTTTATAATCTCCAGCCAAACCGGGGATCAGATTCTGCACCACATATTTTGAATTGTTAACATAGAGTGGTGCCTTGCGCTTGAGAAACTGGAGCAGATTATGCAACTGGATCCAAGTATAGGGAAAGCCAGACACCTGGCATGACGCTTTTCGAATGGCAATTTGCATGTCCCGTGCGGTCCTGGCCAAATAAACGCCCGTGCTGCCAGCTCCGGATGCCGATTTAATGACCGCTGGCAGCGGCAGCCTGGCCTGGATTGCCTGGCCCGAGCTGGCCGATGGCAGGACAGTGGATTGAATGGTTTTGAACTCCGCTCCAGAAAAATCCTGGCGCAGCAATTCCATCATGACTTTGTTGTGGTGTGCCCGGAAATATTTGTAGTTTGGGATGAGGATTGCACCATGCAGTTCCAGCCAGAGTAAGATATCGTCCATATAAGATTTGGAGCCACCCAGATAGTCTTCCGAAGAGCCATAGAGGACATAATGACCCGTGTAGTTTTTCGAAAAATCAAACCGGTCATAACGGGTCAACTGGACTTCAAAGTCGCATTTAGCCAATTCTGTCACGATGATCCGGGTATCGAGAGATTTCGTCTGATTGGGCGTGGGATAGGTTTTCCAGAACCAGCCACGCATATCCTGTATGATCAGCAAGGATCTCATTCGAAATCAACTCCTTTGCCCATCGCCATCTGCTTGAAGGTCGCATTGTATTCACACATCTGTTCATACGAGCCTTGATCAACAATCCGCCCATTTTCAAGCAAATAGATCTGGTCGCAAACTCTGAGTGTGTTCAGGCGATGGGCAATGATCAAGATGGTCTTAACGCTGGACTCCTGATGGATCCCCTTGAGCACCCGTTCCTCTGTCGTGCCATCCAAGGCACTGGTTGCTTCGTCCAGAATCAAGACCTCCGGGTCACGGTACAAGGCCCGCGCCAACCCAATCCGCTGGCGCTGGCCGCCTGAAAGCCGGACCCCACGTTCACCGACGACCGTATCATAACCGTTGGCCATTTGCTGCTCAATGAAATCATCGATTGCAGCCAGTCTGGCCACACGGTGCACTTTTTCGTCATCGATGTTTTTTTCCGGGACACCGAATGCGATATTGCTGCGGATTGTATCATCAATCAGAAAAATATCCTGTGGGACATAGCTGACGATGTTGCGCCAGGATTTGGCATTGGTATCGTTAATGACAGTGCCATCGACCAGGAATTCCCCGGTGGTTGGGCGAAGCAAGCCTAAAAACAGGTCGATCAACGTCGTTTTGCCGGCCCCCGTCGTGCCAGCAAAGCCAACGACAGAATTTTTCGGGATCTGGATGCTGAGCTGGTCGATGATGGTCCGTGAATTCCGATAGGAGAAACTGACGGATTTGAGTTCAAGCTGTTCTTGAAAGGACAGGTTTTCCGGCAGGCTCTCCCCTTCTGTTACTGGCTTTTCCGGTTCATGAGCCTGAGGTTCATAGTCCTCGTCGAACAGGTCGTAATAGACCTTATCGAGCACGGGTTGGTTATGGATCATGGTCGTAGCGGCTTTGAAAATTTTGTTCAAGGCGGGGGATATCCGGTAACCCGCCAGCGCATAAACACTGATGGTAGGGATCAATGAAGGCAAGTCATAATCTTGCTTGACGATAAACAGGACGACGACAATAATTGTCGCAAAAACCAGCCCCTCAAGCAGGTAATTGGGGATATCGCCGATCAGGCGGGCAAATAATTGATAATTCGAATATTTTTCTGCCGTTTTACTGAACCGTTTGATGAAAAAGGGCTCGAGGTTGAAGGCCTTGGTGATCTTAATGCTGGTGAGGGCTTCAGTGGCAGCCTTGAACCGGAGCTTATTGAATTGGACCACCAGTTCACCTTGCTTGATCAGGCGCAAACGGAAGACTATGGTCATCCCACCATAAGTCAGGGTAAAGAAAGCGACAATAATCAGGGTGATCTTGAAATTTATGACAAATAGAGTCGCCAACATGAAAATGAAAAGTAGACTGCTGATGATCAGTTCGATCAAATTCGTCAGGTATTGATTGCCCAGGTTATTGACCTCATTGAGGATGTTCTTGCCCAGTTCACTTGAATTCTTCTCGAGAAAATACTCATAGGGTTTATTAAGGTATTTGGTTAACAGGCGCAGGGAAAGTTGGTAATTTCGTTTCAAGACGAAACGATGCTTGATCCAGCTGGTTAATGAAGAAAGCACACTGGATAATACCAGCAAGAAAATGACAGCGATCCCCATGAACAGGATGAAGCTTTGGTCTGATGAAAATCTGCCCAATTCATATATTCGCTGGATCCAGGGCTCAGATTTCATGGTTTGAAGGTTCATGACAATATTGATGAAGGGCATCACTGAAATAACACTGGTTGATTGGACCAGGGCGGTGAAAAGGCTGGCGAAAAATACGATGACGATTTCCCAGCGTTCCTGACGGTTGAACAGGCGGAAAAGCTTCTGCAATACGGACAATTTTTGCTCCGGATGTATTTTTAGCGATGGTTCAGTCTGGTTCATTCTGCTTGTCCTTAACGTTTAATCGATTTTGTTCTTTCGATGCGGGTATTTTCGGAAAACCGGGTTGGACCAGATCTGATCGCCCAGCAAGCCAATTTGCTCGATATTGATATTATTCTGCCATAAAACAAAGGGCAAAGATAATTGGTCGCGCCTGACTTTCTGTTCAAATTGCTCCCACCACTGGTGCATCAGATGTTGGCACCGCTGGTTGCCTGTTTGGCGCAAAATGATGGCTCCCTCCAGCAAACCATAATGCCGGGGCATGCCCATCGCCTGCACATAGCGGCCATAGGCCTTAAGCGTCTCGGGCTTACCTTTCTGCTGCCTGATGCAGGCTTTGATTTCCTGGAGTACACAATCGCGCAAGGGATGGCGGAACATCTTCAGGCCTACTGGGTCCATGTCGTGAATCAATTCTGTCGGATCGGTCCGGAGTTGGAATTTCCCATCGAGATAGAGTGTATAGTCATACTCAGCAAAAAACTGATCCGGAAACATTTTGACATAGCGGCTTTTCAGAACCGGATCATCGGGCAGGCCATGTGCAGAGGCAACGAATACCTTGGGCTGCCAAATGCTGGCCGGGACAAGCGGTTGATCCGTGAAAATGAAAAAATCACAGTTGTCAGGAGTAGTCAGGGGCTCATGGATCTCGTCCACAGCGCCATAGATGACCGTATAGACAGCGATCCGCTTATCTGAGAAATAATCCGCTGGCTGTTCCAATTCGCAGCTTTCGCGGCCCAGCAGCTGCCTGGCCCATCGTTTGAAGCGAAACAAGAGGGCTCTTTTGAGATCGGCATGGATCACCCCTTGGACATACAGGGTCTTTAATTCGTCCATCAGACGGATATGCTGGCCGGACCGGACCGGATCAGTGGGGTACATGCTCATGCTCCCGTTGCTGGATTGTATTCGATGATTCAAGCAGGGTCGAGATCGACTGGGCAGGGTTTTCCAGAATCTGCTGCAACTGCTGCAGGGAGTCGAGCTCATGTCTCAATTTGAACAGCCTTTTCCGGCGCTTGTTCTGGTGCTGGGCAACCGTCGAGCGGTCTTCCAGATGACGGATCTTCAGGTCCGGACAATAGACCAGACGCAGAGACTCGACCTGGGCGATCGACCAGAGGATTTCTTCTTCGCAGTAGAGGAAAGTCCCATCAAACAGCCCCTTGAATTTTGCCGTGTAATCCGGTGACAGGACCAGGCAGCTGCCATGCAGGACGACATTTTCCTGATGGTTTTGCCAGAGTTCTGGCTGGGTTCGGGAAGGTTGTTCTTTTATTTTCAGCTCTGGGGAACATTTTTGATGCCGGAGCTGGTCCCAGATCACCAGGGCTTCATATAGCCAGACCCGGTTCAGCAGCAATTTGTGCCGGGTGGACCTGATTTTTCGTGCCAGCGCCGCTGCAGAATACCCGTGGAGGGCTTTGGGATTCTGATGCCTGCCGTCTGCGGTCAGAATATCCGGGCCGAGAACCGCAAAGGGTGCATTCTGGTATTCGCGCTGCAATTGATCCAGAAAGTCAGGCTGGATCATCTGGGTATCGTTGTTGATCAGGATGATCCAGTCGGCGCCCAACTTTTGTTTGGCGTACTGATAGCCGGCATTGTTGCCCCTGGCAAAGCCGAGGTTTGCCTTCAGCATCACGAAATGGATCCTTTCGACATGGCCAAAGCGGCTTTGCAGGATTTCCAGGCTGCCGTTAGCCGAATGGTTATCCACAACAACGATGGCGGGTTCTGGCTGTTGCAGAACAGTCAGGATCGACTCGATGCAGGCAATGGTATCTGCTGCAGTCAGATAATGGAGGATGACAAAAGCCGCTTTCATGGTAGTTGCCCTTGGCTGGTTTCGTGATCGATCGGCTGGATGAGCGGGATCCTGGCCAGACTCCGGGAATCCTCGTAGGCGACCGAACCCGGGTAAATAAACGTTAAATGGCGGTTATCCCGGTACGTATTCAAGTAACGCTTATACTCCCGGCTGCCGCCCTGGAAATTTCCCTCACGGGCGATGATTTCATGCCTTTTCAGGTCCGAGGCCAGGAATTTGTAGTGCAACAGAGCGGCATGGACGGCATGGTTCTTTTGGTAGGGAAACAGATAATGGGCGGATTCAAAAATCAGCCCTGGCTTCAATTTGAACAAGGGGAATTTAATCAGCAAGGGGCTATCTTCCTGATGCTCGGAAAACAGGCGTTTTCTCGGTCCACCCTTGATCACCGGGCCTCGCCGGGAAATCCCCAACTGATAGGAATCTGCGTCAAAATAGGGGTATTGTTCGTTGATCGGCACGGTTTTGTCAGAAGAACCATACAATTCCTGGTCATTGTACATATCGAGCAGGATCGCGGCCATGCGGTCGCGGTTTTTTTGCTCCAGTTCTGCGATGAGTCGTTGCAAAGGCTTGGTTTCACAATCCGGGTAAACGAGCAGTTCATCTGAATCAACATAGAGGTACCATTGGTCGTAGTCATAACGGGCCAGAAGCTGGTTGATCCAGCCATATTTTTTCAGAGACTGGAATTTTTCCCTGGTCTGGTATACGTCAATTCCATTTTGCTGCACCAGCCACTCCAGAGTTCCATCCGTAGAACCATTATCCAGAATGGCAAAGCGCTCGATTCCCAGCTTCCGGTGGTGCTCGATCACCATTTTCAAGCGTTCCAGATCATCCTTGACCACAGAAACCAGGATTGGCGGGCCGGATTGCCCGGGGCTGGCGCTTTGGCGGACGGTTTCCAATTCAGTATTCATGAAAGCGCGGTATATGGTTAAGTTGCGGGGATTCTGCCTGAGATAGGCAGCAAAGGCGCGCTGCCACAGGGCCAGAGACGGGATGCGCTTTGCCAGTTGCGGCGCGTAGGCCCGGGAGAGACGGCGAAAGGCAATCCACGCCGACACTTGATCCACGAGGATGAATTGTGCCCTGAACCGGACCAGGCACCGGGTCAGGACTGGCATCCGCGTGTCCAGGACATGGAGCAATTTTTGATAAAGTGTAGCCATTCAGGTGGACTTCCTCGTGCTTTGGCTGTGGCCAGCAGACAGGCTTGCCTGGCTAAACTGGTCAAGCATGCTCATGAAATGCTGATAGTATGTTTGGGGTCCATAGGGTAATACGGACTGGCGGGCCTGGGACCGGACCTGGTCCGCAGTCGATCGTTCCTGATGCAAGATCGCAATGATCTTGTCACCGATCGCAGCCGGCTGGTTGATGTCAACCAGATAGCCATTCTGGGTGTCGCGGATATGCTCGGAAAATTCAGGGATGTCTGAGCAAAGGACCAGACTCTCGCAGGCCATGGCTTCAATCAGGCTATTTGACAAACCTTCATATAAGGAAGGCATGAAAACCAGGTCGCTATGCCAGTACAGTTGGCGGATATCTTCCTGTTGGCCGAGCAGGGCAAAAGACTCCTGCAAGTGATTGTCCTGGATCATGGCCAGAAGTTCAGACGTAAAGGGTTGGGTATGCAAGCCAGCCAGAACAAACCTGAAGTCAATTCCCTTTTGGCGCAACTCCAGAGCCACGGGAATCAGGATTTTCTGGTTCTTTTGGGCAGTGATCCGGGCCGGGACCAGGATTTCCCAGATTTTATTGGTTTTTACCGGTCGCTCAGGCGAGGGGCAAAAGTACTCCGTATCGAGCAAATTAGCCAGGTAATGGGTCTTTTCAGGAGGAATCTGCAATAGGGCATGCAAATTGTGCCAGGTCGATTGGCTATTGGAAAAGATACCATCCAGGCCACGGTAAAAAAACCGGCAGATCCAGATCCAGAGTTGGCTATTATTGTATCGCATGACGCTATTTCGGTCCGAACCAATCAGCAGGGCGGAATGCTGACGCAAGAGGCAGCGTCCAGCCAGCCCCAGAAGTACGTTGAGCATCGTTGTATAAGAGATGACTACCGCAGGAGCCGATGTGCGCACGGCCCGGCTCAGTCGGATGACAGCGAACATTTTGTCGATGGGCTCCGGCAGTATTCGGGACTGGCCTTGCAGGTCAATGATTTCGATCTCAGCATTGACTTTATAGAACGATTTGTGGCGGTTATAGGTCATGATCTGGACCCGGTGCCCCCGGGCCGCCAGCAAATGCGCGGTTTCGACCACTTGCTTGGCTGCACCACCCTGACCCAGGCCAGTGAAAAATGCGATTTGAATCGGTTCAGGCATGCTCAATCCTACCCGCTTATTCATCTGCCAGATCTCTGAACTGGGGGTAATCCCAGTCACAGTACTGGACATTCATGAGTCTTCGATGGATTTCCTGGGGTCGGGTTGAATCGGCATAAGCCAGACTCTCCCGGGCGATGGTCGCATAGTCCAGCAGTCGGGCATGAAGGGCTGCGCGTGTTTTCAGACTCTGGAGCAAGTCTGGATGGTCAATCAGCAGCTGCATGTTCTCCTGGATTTCGCGGACTGATCCATCGTACAAATAGAGTCCGGATCCGTCAAGCAAATGGCTGGTACTGCCATAGTAGCGCAGCAGCATTGGCAGATGGGCAGCCAATGCATCCTCGAGCAGCGTCGTATGCCGGGAATTCCAGATCCCGAAATTGCAATTTTCCAGGACCGTCATCGTTTCCGCGCGGTCCAGCCAACCCAGGTACCGGATTCGTGAATCTTTTTCCAGCCAGGACTGGATGTTCGAATCGTCAATCGCGCCAAACAGGAGCAGGCAGAGGTTGGGATTGCTGATCCGGTGAAAGGCCTCCAGGATCCGGACGGTCTGTTTGTCTGCTGTCATTTTTCCACCGTGGGCAATCAGGATCGAATCCGCTGGCAATTGATGCCTCTGACGGAAACGGCCAGGGTCCACGGTGGCCTGGGTGGCTCTCGAATCGGCCCCGATTGGCAGCAGTCGAACTTTGTCGCGAGGGACTCCCAAGTCCTCCCACAGGAACAGGCAACGGGCAGGGGTGACGCCGAAAAACAGATCGATCCAGGGATCCTGAGCTTTCAGGAAATATTTCCAGGCGACTGAATAGTACAGGGTGCGCAGCAGTCGGTTTTTGATGGAAATGCTGCGGTCTGCATGGTTGTCAATGGCCAAAAACACGGCTGGATGATCTTTTTTATATTGGCAGACGGTATGAATGGAAAGGGTCGCTGGCATGTGATGGAAAATATAATCTGGTTGTTCCTCGACAATAGCCTGATATAAATCCTTGAAAACAACAAACTTATCCTTCAGCTCCGCCCGGATGGCGAGGCGACGGACTCTGAAGCCATTTTCGCAGGACTCACCTGTCGGATAGACGCGATTTTCGCCATTAAATCCATTTGAATGCGTCGATGTAAGCAGGACGACCTCATGGCCGAGCTGCTGCTGATAATAGGGCAGGATGTTCTCCTGGTAGCCATATCCGGGATTCAGGTACTGTGCTACGTGGACGATTTTCATGACTGGCCCCTTGTTAAAAGAGACTGGTACAAATCAATATATTGCTGGTACTTGTCTTCCCGGTTAAATTCATTTTCTGCCTTGTCCCGGCAGGCTTTTGCGAAGTGATTTTTACCCTGGGCCTTGATGAGCAGAATTTTTTCCAGAAGATCAGCCAGGTCGCCTTGTCTGGCAATATATCCCGTTTGTGCATCGACGCTTTCGACACTGCCGCCGGTCTGGAAGGTGATGACTGGGGTCCCGCAGCTCAGGGCCTCGAGATTGGTCGTCGGGTAATTGTCCTCCAGGGTTGGATTGACAAAGACATCAGCGGTTGAATAAAGCTCGGCCAATTGCCGGACCGAATCTGTTTTCCGCAGGCCAGTGATCGAAGCTGGCAATTGGTTCAACTGCTTGTGCGAAAGGCCTACCAGAACGATCCGGCATTCTTCTGGCAGGCGCTGGGCCAGTTCCAGGAAAAAGTTCAAACCTTTGCGGCGATCCCAGACACTGGCCACGCCAAGGATCATGAACTTGCCGGTCAACTGGTGGCGGTTGCGGAAATCGCTGGCAACCGGCTGGAAGGTTTCGAGATTGATCCCATTGTGGATAACGACACAGCGGGTCTGGCTTTGAAAAGAATGGGCCAATTCACCAGCCAGCCAATGCGACGGCGTAACCAGGGTCAAATCCGTCAGCGATGTAAAGAGTTTCTTTTTATCACGATAATTACGCCTGGAATTGTCCAGCAGGAGGCTGATCGGATAGTCGCGCAAGGATGGGCAGTGTTCGCATTGGACTCGCCATTTCTGGCAGCCCGAATAATCATAATAGGCACAGTGTCCCGTGAAGGACCAGCAGTCGTGCAAAGTCCAGACCACTGGCAGTTTTTTTTCTGCCAGATAGTTGAACAGCAGCTCGATATTGATATAGTAGCCATGAATCGCCTGGAGATGGATCAGGTCTGGCTTATACTGCTCGATGACCTGCAGCAGTCTTCTCGTGGCCGCACGTGATGCAAAGCCATGACGGTCGGTGATGAAGGTATACAGGACATGCGTGATGAAATTGAAATGCCCCGCAAAGTGAAGTTGATCAGGGCATTTTTTTGTTGTCTTGCGCGCATAGGCCACCAGACTCTGGTGGTTTTGCCGCAGCAGCATTTGATGGATATCCGCGGCAATCCGGCCTGTGCTGCCAACCCCACAGGTTGCATTGATCTGCAGGATTTTCACCGCTCGGCACCGGTTTTCTTATGGTCCATGGCCGGCTGCTGGTTTTCCATTTGCGATAGAACGTTTTTTTCCTTGGTTTTCTGGATCTCGACTTTCAAGATCGAGACCTCCTGGATCAATTCGACGATGCTGCGGCGCATCCGGGAAATCATGACGATGACCTGGAAAATCAAGGCGAGGATGAGCAATACGGCAGCGAAATAAATGAAGTTCAGCGGAACACCGAAACCGAGCCAGGAGGAAATGTGAAACAGGAGTTGCGGAAATGCAGCAAAGAGCAGCATGCCCAGGCCGGCACCCAGCAGCAGGAGAGCATATTGGTATTCGATCAGCTCCTTGCGCAGGATATGAAGGATGTACCAGTTAAACAGCAAAATGATGAGGATCGAGAAGATCTGTGTGACAGTTTGCATACGTGATTACACCTTCTTGATATTGGCAACCAGAATCGCCAGGGTTACCTTCAGCAAGTAATAGCCGGCATGAAAGGGGCGGATGCTGCTGCGGCCGGTCGACCGTTCGCGCATGACCACCGGCGCTTCCATCACTCTGAAACCCTTGCGCACCGCGACACAAATCGTCTCTGGCTCAGGATAGTCATAGGGATAGCTCGCAGCGAACAGTCGGATCACCCTGCGATTGGCAGCCCGCAGTCCGGATGTCGCATCGGTGAAACGCTGGCGCGTAATCAGCCGCAAGACGGTATTGAGCCAGACGATGCCGATGCGCCGGGTCCAAGTCGTTTGGAAACCGGCTTTCGTGATGAATCGCGAGCCAATGACAAAATCAGCCTGGTTATCCAGGATCGGCTGGATCAGGTCACTGGCCAAACGGCTTGTCGTTTTGGATGTTGAAGGGGCTGAGAACATCCCCGCGACTGGGGCGCTCCTGCTGACAACAAGCCATATCAGCCGCCTGGACACCCCGTTCCTGATGCTCTCTACGGAACGAAAAGACGTGATTGGCGTTGTGGCCCAGGAATACCAGCGTGCTCCATTTTTTGGCTGGGTGCTCAACGCGCTTCGGGTAATCTGGATTTCGCGAGGGGAAAACGACATGGATGCCCTGCGTGAAGTCATGTCGTTCCTGTCCAAAGGCTGGGTGGTTGGGATTGCCCCAGAAGGTCGGCGTTCAAGGTCTGGCCAGCTGGAAGAAGGCAAACCCGGCGCGGCGCTCATC
>SABL01000417.1 GCA_009928985.1 Clostridia bacterium | reverse complement strand
CATGGGCACACAGCCGCCAGCCGGGTTGACCTTGTAGGTTTTGTACAACTGCATGATCTCGGCGTTCATCTTTTCGCGATCATCGGCGTGTTTTTCCCGGATCTTGGCCATCATGGGCTGCAGCTTCTTCATCTGTTCCATGGACTTGTAGCTCTTGTGCGACAGCGGCCAGAACAGAATCTTGATGATGACGGTCAGGATGATGATGGCCAGGCCATAGTTGCCGACGTAGCCATACAAAAACACGAGAAATTGGTTCAAGGGCTTGGCGATGACATCAAAAAAGCCATAGTTGATGCTGGCCCTCAAATTCTTGGGCATGGCCGCGAGAAACGCATCCGTCTTGGGTCCAAGATAATACGAACATGTCCGCAGCTGCGTCACGCCCGGATCGAGCAACAGCGGATCGGCAATGGTCATGCGATAGACATTGTCTTCAAGCTTGGCTCGCGCCGTCATGTCCGAGGAAGTCGGCACCAGAGCCATCAGAAAATAATTGCTTTCTATTCCGGCCCATTGGACAGGAGTCGGAGACTCCAGGCCCCGCTGCGAGTCCTTGCTGTCGTCTTCCTCGGTCAATTCATCCGCGGCCAGGTACGCGACCTTGGTCAAATTGTACTGATCCCCCTCGGCGCTAAGAGGCACGCTGGACACGGAAAAGGAGACGTTGCCCTGGATCTGGGCCGTCGAGGTGTTGGTGACCTTGACCTCTTCCTTGATCTCGTAGGATCCGCCGACAAAAGACAGATTGCGCACGATCTGGACCCCGGCCATGACGCCGGTCAGTTGCAGATTGCCGGTCTGTCCTTCGGCCAGATTCAAATCCCCGCCTTCGACCTTCCATTCTCCCTGGGCCCAGGTCGGGGTGGTATTCCAGATCAGGCCCAATGGCGCCTTGGTCAGGGACTGGGGCGTGACCAGATCTATATTCTTGGAATCCTTGGCAATGGTTTCCTTGAAGGACTTCAGCACAAAACTCTCCAGAACGCCGCCGGAGGTATTGATCACGGCCCGGTACAACGGCGTGTCCACCGTGACTTTTCCTCCGGTGACAGGAGTGAACTGGACTG
>SABL01000028.1 GCA_009928985.1 Clostridia bacterium | reverse complement strand
CTCGGATGGCTACTTTGATGCAACACAGACCTTTGTTGTTGGTGCTGACAGCGATATCGCAAGCTTTGCTGATTTGGCCGGGAAAAATGTCGCAGTCAAGAACGCAACCGCCGGTGCTGATTTTGCCAACAGCCTGAAAGACCAGTATGGCTTTACGGTTACAACATTTGAAGACTCACCGACCATGTATCAGGACGTTCTGCTCGGCAACAGCGCTGCTTGTGTTGAAGACACCCCTATTATGGCGGCTTCGATCAAGGAAGGCGACCTCGCACTCAAAATTCCGGCCGGAATGGAAAGTGAAGGCGCACCTTACGGATTTGCAATCATGAATAAATCCAATCAGGAACTGCTGGATATGTTCAATGCCGGCCTGAAAAATATCAAAGCAAACGGCAAATACGAGGAAATTCTCAACAAATACTTGAAATAAATTCAAGAGTAAACCGGAATGAACGTGAGAGACTTGTGAAGTTTCTCACGTTTTTCCTGTGAAAGATGTTTTGAGGATAATCAATGATTCAAATCTTGCAAACATACGGCTCCATGTTGGTGCAGGCTTTAGGTAAGACACTCCTGTTGACGTTGCTATCACTGTCTTTCGCCATGATCATCGGCCTGATTTTTTCTTTGATGAATGTCGGAAAGAATCGGGTTTTCAATTTTTTCGGAACCGCTTATGTCGATGGGGTCAGGGGAGTCCCGCTCATCGTTTTGGCCTATTTCATTTACTTTGGTGTTCCGACCGGAATGAAAATGATGGGTGTGCTGGACTTCCGGCTGACAGCCCTTCAAGCTGGAACGATTGCCCTGGCGATGAACTGCGGTGCCTATATGGCAGAAATCATACGGGCAGGCATCGAGAGCATTGATAAAGGACAGATGGAGGCCAGCCGCAGCCTGGGACTTAGTTATGTCAAAAGCATGAGGCTTGTTGTCTTGCCACAAGCCTTCCGGGTCATGATTCCATCCATTATCAACCAATTCATTATCACGCTGAAAGATACATCGATTTTGTCGGTTATCGGATTCCCGGAACTGACGAACATGGGCAAGACCATTTCCGGAAACACCTTCAAAAGTCTTCAAACGTGGGCGATTGTCGGCATCATGTATATGATTGTGATCGTTGCCTTGAGCAAAGTTGCGAAACGGGTTGAAAGGAGGGTGAACCTTGGCAGAGCTTGACACGATCATCAGCGTCAAGAATTTGAAAAAGAATTTTGGCCATCTCGAAGTTCTGAAAGACATGAGCATCGATATCAGGAAAGGCGAAGTTGTTGTTCTGCTGGGACCATCTGGCAGCGGCAAATCGACTTTTTTGAGATGCCTGAATCAACTGGAAGCGGCAACTGCTGGAACGATTGTTGTCGATGGGAAAAACATCACCGATCGCCATACCGATATCAACAAAGTCAGAGAGAACATTGGCATGGTCTTCCAGCACTTCAACTTGTTTCCCCACAAAACGGTCCTTCAAAATATCCTGATGGCACCGGTAGAACTGAAAATCATGTCAAAAGCAGACGCACAGGTGAAAGCGATAGCCCTGCTGCAGCGTGTTGGTTTGAGTGATAAGGCGGATGCATTCCCTTCGCAGCTGTCCGGTGGCCAGAAGCAGCGTGTTGCCATAGCCAGGTCATTGGCCATGAATCCCGACATCATGCTGTTCGACGAACCGACATCAGCCCTCGATCCTGAAATGGTTGGCGAAGTGCTTGCTGTCATGAAAGAGCTGGCTGCGGAAGGCATGACCATGGTCATCGTCACCCATGAAATCGGCTTTGCCCGGGAAGTTGCAGATCGGGTTGTCTTCATGGACGCCGGGTATATTGTTGAATCGGGTGCTCCCACAGATGTTTTCAATCATCCGAAAGAACCAAGAACGATAGACTTTCTCAATAAAGTCCTATGACGACTAAGGTAAATTATGAAAAAAGTTATCACAATCAGCCGGGAGTTCGGCGCAGCCGGTGGTGAAATTGGCAGAAGAGTGGCCAAGACCTTGGGATATGGCTATTTTGACAAGGAAATCATCTACAATACAGCTTCATCTTCGAATCTGGACGCAGACAGTCTGATCAAATGGGACGAAAATGTTCCGACTGAATTCGGGTTTGCCCAGAGCTTGTTTGATTTCTATAACAGGCCCCTGAGTGAACGGCTTTACGCGGCTCAGACAAAAGCCATTCGGGAAATAGGCGAAAAGGGCGACTGTGTCATTGTGGGCCGGAACGCCAATCATATTCTGAAAGAATTTGACAACAGTCTGCATCTCTTCATCAGTGCAGATATCAACTTCCGAGTACAGCATATCCAAGCGCTGCTGCCGGAACAGTCTGAGCATAAAATCAAGGAACAAATTCGATCCATCGACAAACAGAGGAAAAAGTTTTCCAAGTATTACACCGGACAGACGTTTGGTTACGCTGAAAACTATGATGTCTGCCTGAAATCATCCACACTGGGCGTGGACCAATGTGTGGACCTTATTCTGCATCTGGTATCGAAGTAAAGCACCTGTTCCTTATCGATCTCAAAAAACTTCGAAACGTTCAAAAAATCAAAGACCTCTGGCAATGTATCACTGCCAGAGGTCTTTTCTCATGGAGCCTGTTGACGGATTTGAACCCCCGGCCTGCTGATTACAAATCAGCTGCTCTACCAACTGAGCTAAACAGGCATTTTCCTTGCGCTCGATCAAGATCTGCGCAAGGGATAGTTTAAAGAAGCAAGGGCGACCTGTCAAGACTTTGCGATGCTGTTTGTTGCGCTGGTTTTGCTTTTGGGTTGCCAGGGCTTTTCCAGTTCAGACGGGTTTTCCAGGATCTGCTGGAAGCGCTTCAGGGAGCGGGCGTAGTAGTATCCATCACCGATCCGCTCATCCAGTGTGACGGCCAGGTTGACAACCTCACGTACGCCGATGGTTCCGTCAGCAAGGACCTTGGGCACTTTCTGGCTGACACCGATGGTCAGGAAAATCGGTGTGGTGCCGAATTCGTACAAGTGGTGGAAGGGAGCATCGATGCCGAGGCTGCCCAGATTGGAGATGAAGACGCTGGTGTGCATCGGTGACAGGTCAACGACGAATTTGGGCAACCAGCCATGGTAATCGAGCCAGGTGACAAAGGAGACAAAACCCTGGAGGACAAAGCGGGGCAGGAGCATCAGGACATTGAACCAGTTGACGATGCCGGAGCGGGAAACATCGTCTTTTTTGGCCTCGGACCGGATGTGGTGGATTTCTTTTTGCAATTTGTCCGAAAAGGTGCCCAATGTATCTTCCGGATCGAAGGTCATGACGACAATTTCTTCTTTGGCCTCGTCTTTGAATTCGCGCTTCATGACAAAGGCCAGCTTGATGGCGTTGCGCTGGTAGACGCGGCGGCCAACCACGAAACGGTTCATCTGTGGCCGTTCGGCGATGATCCGCACCAGGGCAGCCAGGATGACATGGAACAAGGTCATCTTGATCCCGTTGCCCCCTTCGGCAACTGCGGCCCGGTTGCGCTCGTGCAGGAATGACTTGACCGCTGTAATGTCGATTTCCTGCTTGAAATAGATCGCGGATTCGTTGCGGTTTTTCATGATGAACGGGAAAAACTGCATGAAGGGGTCGATGTCACGCAGGCGTTTGCCATCAGGCCGGCTGAACAATGATTCGCGCATGACTAAGCTGTCCTCATTTCTTGTTTGAATCAGGTTTTGCGTGGTGAATTTTCTTGCGGGCGGGGAAGAGGCTGATGGTGACCAGGAACAGGGCCAGGGCCAGGGCCAGGTCGGTCAGGCTGACATAGGAGGAAGGGGTGGCAGGTTGCCCGGCCCAATCCGGCCAGGCAATCATCCGGCCCAGGAATGCATAGCGGGTCTGATCATCCATCAGGCGAGACAAATGCAGGGCCCCGTTCCGGATGCCTTCTGCCAGCAAGGGGTCCTCGATCTGGTCCAGATACGAGACTGGCAAGGGCCAGTAGCCTTGGTTCGTCCACAGGACCATCATCTGGCCGATCAGTCCGGGTACGGCCAGGAAAAGGCCGGCCAGGCGCAACGGGGACAAGTCCCTGACCTGCTTGCTCCGGCGCGCCAGCCCGGCCGGGATTCGGTGTGGCCGGGCTTGGAACCGCTGGAGCAGGCGCAGATAAGCGACCTGCAGATAGCGCCGGAGGTCGGTCCAGTTGGTACGACGTGCGGTCCGGACCAGATTGATCAGGACAAAGCTTAAAAAGAGGCTGCGGGCCAGCAATTGCAGCACCATCAGGAGTCGGCGGTCTTCCGTCCAGATCAGGCTGGGCCAGTAGGTGCCCAGCCAGTAGGGGAGCAGAGCTGTAAACAGCGCCAGCGGCAGCAGGAACACGGCACGCAGCTCCCAGAGCATCAGGGCGTTGATCTGGCGGGAGCGGACCACCCCGGCCAGAATGGCCAGACCCAGCGCCAGCAAATAAAGCATGCTCAAAGCGGCTGGTCCGGTCAGCGCACGACCAGATTGGCCAGGCGTCCCTTGACGTAGATGAATTTCATCAGCTGCTTGCCATCGAGCAGGGACTTCGTCCGATCGTCGCTTTTGACAATGGCTTCAACCTGCTCAGCTGTAGCACCGGAAGGGATGTCGAGGCGGAACTTGACTGCGCCATTGGTTTGGACGGCAATTTCGATCGTATCGCGGACCAGTGCCTGAGGATCGAACGTCGGCCAGCCCTGGCGGAAAATCGAATCGGCATAGCCGAGCTGGTGCCACGATTCTTCGCAGAAATGAGGTGCGAAGGGTGCCATCAGACGCAATAAATCCTCGGTGACCGAACGCAGCAGGGCAAGATCGGCAGATACAATTCCCTGGTATTTGTTGATGGCATTCATAAGCTCCATCATGCGCGAGATCGAGGTGTTGAACTGGAAACGCTCGGCATCGATGCTCACGGATTTGATGGCGTAATGACGTGCGAACTGCAGGTCTTTGCCATCGTTGTCCAATGTGGCGGCAACGGTTGGGGCCGGCCAGGACTTGGCTTCCTCGACCAGGCGATCGACCCGGTTGACATATTTGACGATCGCCTTGACGCCGTCATCATTCCAGGGGCCGCCATCGGTGTAGGCAAACCCGAAGCCGAGGTACATGCGGAAGACATCCGAACCGTGGCGCACGATGTAGTCATCCGGCGAGATGGTGTTGCCGCGCGACTTGGACATTTTCTGGCCGTCGGCTCCAAGGATGGTGCCCTGGTGGACCAGGGAACGGAAGGGCTCGTCAAAAGAGAGATAACCCATGTCGCGCAGCGCTTTGGTGACAAAGCGGGCATAGAGCAGGTGCATGGCGGCATGCTCGGCTCCACCGATGTACTTGTCAACCGGGCACATGGCATCGACCTTGTCCTTGGCAAAAGGGGCGTGGTCGTTCTTGTTGTCGACATAGCGGAACTGGTACCAGGAGGAACAGACAAAGGTATCGAGGGTGTCCGGGTCACGTTCAGCCGGCCCGCCGCAGGTCGGACAGGTGGTTTCGATGAATGAGCGGCATTTTTTCAACGGCGATTCGCCGTCTGGCCGGAACTCGACATCGTAGGGCAGCTGCACAGGCAGCTGGTCCTCGGGTACCGGAACGACGCCACAGGCCGGGCAGTGCACGACCGGGATCGGGGTGCCCCAGTAGCGCTGGCGCGAGACAAGCCAGTCACGCAGGCGGTAGTTGATTTTCAGACTGCCCTGGTTCGAGGGTTCGAGCCGGCTGATGATGGCGTGGACGGCGGCTTTGAAATCAAGGCCATCGAATTCGCCGCTGTTGACGAGGAGGCCTTTTTCACAGAAGGGTAATTCGTCCGGTGAACCATCCGAGCTCTGGATGACGCGCAGGATCGGGAGAGTGAATTTTTGCGCAAATTCGAAGTCGCGTTCGTCGTGGGCGGGGACAGCCATGACAACACCCGTGCCGTAGCCGGCAATGACATAGTCGGCAGCCCAGATCGGGACTTTGGCGCCTGTGATAGGGTGTACGGCATAGGATCCGGTAAAGACACCGGTCTTTTCGCGCACCGTTGACATGCGATCGATGTCGGACACCTTGCGGGTCTCGGCCATATAGGCCTCGACGGCGGCCCTGTGCTCCTCTGTTGTCAGCAAGCCACACAGTTCGCTTTCCGGGGCGACGACGACATAGGTGACACCCATGACCGTGTCGGCCCGGGTGGTGAAGACCTTGAGCTGAACCGGGGTGCCCTCGTGATCCATTGTCGGCTGTCCGTTGGTTTCGGCGCCAAACACCAGTTCCGCACCTTCGGAGCGGCCAATCCAGTTGGTCTGGATTTTCTTGGTTTTTTCCGGCCAGTCGAGGGTTGGCAGACAGTCGAGCAGCTCCTGGGCATAGGCAGTGATCCGGAAAAACCATTGGGTCAGGTTCTTGCGGGTGACTTCGGTGCCGCAGCGTTCACAGGCGCCCTCGTCGACCTGCTCATTGGCCAGGACGGTATTGCAGTTAGGGCACCAGTTGACGGGAGCATTTTTCCGGTAGGCCAGGCCATTTTTGTACAGCTGGAGGAACAGCCACTGGTTCCAGCGGTAATAGTCTGGTTCGCAGGTCGCCAGTTCGGCGTCCCAGTCGAACATGCCCCCCATTTCCCGCAGCTGCTTTTCCATCGTGCGGATGTTGTTGTGGGTACTGTCCAGAGGGTGGATGCCCGTCTTGATCGCGTAATTTTCTGCCGGCAGGCCGAACGCATCAAACCCCATGGGCTGGAAGACTTCGTAGCCCTGCATTTTTTTCATGCGGGCCCAGGAATCGGAAAGAGCGTAATTGTACCAGTGACCGACATGGAGATTGGCGCCAGAAGGATAGGAGAACATTTCCAGGACGTACAGTTTCTTGTCCAGTCGCTCGGAATTGAAATGGTTCAGGCCGGATTGTTCCCAGTATTCCTGCCACTTGCGGTCGATTTCAACGGAATATGCCATGTCGATACCCTCATTCAAGCTTAGATTTCCCGGCTATTTTAACAAAGTCTCCTGCACTTTGCACTAAAAAAGGCTTCGGCCGGGCATAACCAGGCGCTTCTTCAGGGCAAAGGCCCCAGCAAGGCCATGCGCAGGACACAAAGGGCCAGGATGTGCAGGGGATAGAAGAAGTAGAAAACATACTTCAGCCAGCGGGGCGGTTTGCGGTCGCGCTGGAATGCGATCATCAGGGGGACCGCTGCGAGAGAAGCCAGTTGCATGACTGCCCAGTAGACAGATGCACGGGTGGTCAGGATGCGAATGAGCAGGAAAAGGATGTTCAATGGCAGTAAATACTGGAACATGCGCTGTTCCCAATGGACCTCGTCAACGCGATGGGTGGCGGCATCCAGCACAACCACCGTCAGGACACCGTAGGCTCCGTAATCGGCGTGCAGCCCTTCGGCAGCCAGCAGGGCGGCCAGCAGGGCCAGGCTGCCAAGGACCAGCCCTGTCCGGGCATCCAGTGTGATTCCGCCGGGGCTGATTTTAAGGTCGAAACGAGGCGGAATCGGCCGGATCGGCACCGTGTTGGGTGCTGCCGGAATGGGGCGCAGGCTGGCGATCAGATCACGGCTGGAATCACGGGCCAGCCGGTAACCAGCCAGGGCGACAATCGCCAGCGAGAACGTGACCAGGACATTGGTCCACTCCATGTGCAGGCCGATCCACTGGTTGGATTGCTGGATGATAACCTGTGAGATCAGGGCAAAAGCTGTCATCCGCAGAAAATAGGCCATCAGGTTGTGGGTCCGGCGAAATCCGCGGGCAACCGACCAGGCAAACAATGGAAAGGCCAGCCGGCCAGACAGGCGCAGGAACATGACCAGTACGCCGGGCAGGGCATCGCTGTAGTAAAATCCGATGTGGTCAAGCAACATGAACAATGCGGCGAAGAGCTTGAGCAAGTTTATCCGCCTTTCTGTCGAAAGTGATTGATTATGCGAAAAAACCGGTCAAAACCGGAGTGATCATTTGATTAAGAATGAATTCTATTGTATCATTGTTGCGCACACTACTCAAACACAAGCTTTCATCTCAGATTGGAGATTTAACGATGCACTTTGGAATGGATATTGGTATTGATCTCGGCACCGCTTCGGTGCTTGTTTATGTAAAAGGCAAAGGTGTCGTCCTGCGTGAGCCGTCGGTCGTCGCCATTAATTCCAAAACCGGCAAGGTCCTGGCTGTTGGCGAAGGCGCCAGCCTGATGCTCGGCCGTACGCCTGGCATTGTCGATGCCATCCGCCCTTTGCGCGATGGTGTCATTTCAGACTTCAAAGTCACAGAGGTCATGCTCAAGGCCTTCATCAACCGCGTTTGCAAAGGCCTGCGTGCCAAATATTTCAAACCGACGATCGTTGTCTGCGTCCCCAGCGTGATCACGCCAGTTGAGCAGAAAGCTGTCGAAGATGCCTGCAAGCACGCCGGCGCCAAAGACGTCTACCTGATCCGGGAACCGATTGCTGCTGCGATTGGCGCCGGTATCGACATCACCAAGGCTTGCGGCAGCATGATCGTTGACATCGGCGGCGGCACGACCGACATCGCCGTCATCTCGCTGACCCAGCCGGTTGTCGATTTTTCCCTCAAAGTCGCCGGCGACAAATTTGACGAAGCCATCGTCAAGCATGTCCGCCGCAAGCACAACGTCCTGATCGGTGAACGCACGGCCGAGGAGCTCAAGATCAACATCGGCTGCGCCTACCCGCGTGAAGAAGAACTGACCATGGAGGTGCGCGGCCGCAACCTGATCACCGGTATGCCGGCCACGATCACAATCAATTCGACCGAAATGCTCGAAGCCCTCGAAGAACCTGTCAGCCAGATTTTCGAAGCTGTCCACACAGTCCTTGAACGCACGCCGCCCGAGCTCATGGCTGACATCAGCCAGCGCGGCATTGTCATGACCGGCGGCGGTGCCCTGCTCTATGGTCTCGATCGCATGCTCGCAGCCAAGATCGGCATCGATGTCGTCGTCGCCGATGATGCCATCTCCTGTGTAGCCATCGGTACCGGCAAAGCCCTCGACATGATGGATAAATTCTCCGCCCTGAGCGACGGCACGTAAGCTGATTTCCACCAGCACACTCACGCAACCTGTCCTTTGACCTGATTGTGGACACTGCAGGGAAAAGGACAGTTTTCGCGCGCCCCGCACGCGGCGCTTGGCCAAACGAAGTACGGCACATCCCTTATGAATGAGTTAAGGAAAGAGCCCGCGGTCAAACCTCTGCTTGACGCCTGTGGGTTGAACTTCTATAATGACACCAATTCACGTCAGAAATTGAATCGGGCTTTGCTATGACCGATTTGCAGAACAGTTGGAATGATTTTATTTTCCTGTCTTTCTGAACGCTGCTTGATTTTTCGACAGATTTTTCCTGCTCTATCCATGATTTACCGGGCCGACCGGTGTTTTTCGGTGCCCGAGTCTCACACCTGAGGTGGTTTGATGCCCACATCCAGTCTGACTGGCAAGTCAAAAGACGATCTTGCCACAATTGCCGCCGTTTCTGGTTTGCTTTCCCGTGAACAGGCGATGACGATGACTAAGCCGGAATTGATGAAATTCCTGAAAAACGCTGAGTCTGCTGCCAAGTCTAATCCCAAAACCATAACCGAAAGTACCCCCAAGCCGGCTGGAAGAACTGCCCGGAAAACTTCCCCGGATGCTCCTGCTGCACCCCGAAAAGTCGCTGCCCGGAAAAAACCCGCTGCTCAAGAGCATCCGGCAGTGAGCGAGGAAGCTCCAGTTTTGGCGGTTGCCGAACCTGCCTCTGCGCCGGCTCCTGTCCATGCAAAAACACCAGCCCCCGACCCTGAGATGATTGGGGATTCGGAAGCTCCCGCAAAAATCAGAAAGACACGCCAGAAGCCTGTTGCGAAAAAAGGATTGGCATCTGCGGCCGCTGATTCTGAGATCGCTCCAAGCCAGGTTGACGAGTTCACCCAAGAAATGCCCTCGGTGGTCAAGCAACAGTCAGAACGCCAGGCAACACCCAAGGCACAACCGAAAGCAGAACCCCTGACAGACCAACCGGCAGTCGTCCAGGCCAAAGAGCCTGTTAAACGCTCGTTTGAGGCTGGAACAATTGCTAAAAGGCCTGCCCCGGGCAAAGGAAAATACCCCGACCGTTACCCGGCGAAAAACCAGCCTTTTGCGCGCAGCCAGGACCGGAACCAGAAAAGACCGTCAGGCAAAGGCAAGGCCAAGGCCGAAACTGCAGTTGAAAACAACCGCCCGATGCGGGTCAAGGTTTTTGGCATTCCAGCCAATCCACTTGCAGGTCACGATGCCGAACTTGAACCTGAGACGATCCCCACCCTTTTGCCAGAAGTCACCAGAGTCCCAGAAGAATCCAGAGTACCGTCATTTCAACCCGGTTTTGAGTCTGTTGCCGATACGCTGCCAACCTCGGCCGAAGAATCCACCCAGGACCAAGCTTTTTCGGAAAAAGAACCGGTCACCACTGCAGCCGGCGACAAATTCAATCGCAAGCAGCAGATCGAATCCGGTGAATCCATCACGGGCGTGC
Source organism: Clostridia bacterium (assembly GCA_009928985.1). Classification (GTDB taxonomy): domain Bacteria; phylum Bacillota; class Clostridia; order Saccharofermentanales; family UBA5734; genus UBA5734. Next base: position 16,773 of record SABL01000028.1, on the reverse strand, counting down.
TCGAGGTCATGCCAGATGGCTATGGATTCTTGCGCCGCGACAATTATCTCCAGGGGGCCAAGGACGCCTATGTCCCGCCGCAGTACATCCGCCGGTTCAATCTGCGCCCCGGCGACCTGGTCACCGGCCCGTGCAAGAAGCAGCGTGACAATGACCGTTACCAGGCCTTGCTCTATATCAAGGAAGTCAACGGCCAGGCACCGGACAAAATGATCCGCCGCCCCCAATTCGACCGTTTGACACCGATCTATCCCGATGAACGCTATGTGCTGGAAACAGTCCGCAATGAGCTCTCCACCCGGATCATCGACCTGGTCGCTCCGATCGGCAAAGGCCAGCGCGGCATGATCGTCTCTCCGCCCAAGGCTGGCAAGACGATCCTTTTGCAGAAAATAGCCAATGCCATCAGTACCAACAATCCTGATGTCAAATTGATTGTCCTGCTGATCGACGAACGACCGGAAGAAGTCACCGACATGCAGCGCTCGATCAATGGCGAAGTTGTTTTCTCCACTTTCGATAAAACGCCGGAAAACCATGTCAAGGTCACCGAACTGGTGCTCGAACGTGCCATGCGCCTGGTCGAACTGAAGCAGGATGTTGTGATCCTCCTCGACAGCATGACCCGCCTGGCCCGGGCCTACAACCTGACCATCACCCCGACCGGCCGCACCTTGTCTGGCGGGCTTGATCCGGGTGCCCTGTACGGCCCGAAACGCTTTTTTGGCGCTGCCCGCAACATTGAAAATGGCGGCAGCCTGACCATCATTGCCACCTCCCTGATTGAAACCGGCTCGCGCATGGATGAGGTCATATTCGAAGAATTCAAGGGCACCGGCAATATGGAAGTCTATCTCGACCGCAAGCTGTCGGAAAAACGCATCTTCCCGGCCATCGATATCAACCGTTCTGGCACCAGGCGCGAGGAACTCCTGCTCTCTGACAAGGAACTTGACGCGGTTTGGACCATTCGCAAAGCTTTTGGCCAGCTCGATACTGCAGCTGTCACCGAAACGATTATCAACTTGCTCCTCAAAACCCAGAACAACCAGCAGTTCATATCATCGATCAATGTGTCCTTCAACGACAAGAATGTCTTTGATGCCATGCGTGGCACCAGGCCCAGCCAGACCAATGGCAACACTCAGACCCCAGGGGGCCAGGGCACCGGCCGGCGCAATTTTGACCGCGACAATGATTGACACCCATCCACAGATCGGGTAAAATTATCGGGTATGTTCCATTTTGGTGCAGCATACGTGTCCAGGCCCTATCGGCGGACCCGCGCTGTATCCCATGAAGAGGTGAAAGCAAATGAAAGACGGCATCCATCCGAAGTACGGCAAGACCGTCATCAAGTGTGCCTGCGGCGAGACTTTCGAGTCTGGCTCGGTCAAGGACAACTTGCATGTCGATGTCTGCTCGAAATGTCACCCGTTCTACACGGGCAAGCAAAAGCTGGTAGATACCGGCGGCCGCGTCGACAAGTTCAAGAAGCGCATGGCGCAGAAGTAAGACTTCAAACCAGAGGGAGGCAGGCGGTGGCAAGCCTCCCTTTTGTTTATCCAGAGTAACTTACTCACCGAGGATTTATGAAAAAAAAAGAATTGAACAATCAAGCGGCAGCACCTTCCTGCCAGATTAAAACAACCATCGGCGGCCAGGCCCTGATCGAGGGCCTGATGATGATCGGCCCGGATAAAAAAGCCATGGCCGTCCGCAAGCCGGATGGCTCGATCTATCTGGAGGAATTGCCGATGACCCGCTGGACCGGCCTGGCCAACCTCCTCTTTATCCGTGGTTCGGTCCGGTTGTTCCGCCAGCTTGTCACAGGAACCCGGGCCTTGCTGCGATCAGCCGAACTGCTCGACGAAGCTTCCGAGCCGGTCACACCGGCCACCCCGGTGGCTATGGCCGGGACCCTTGCAGGAGCAGCTGAAGGAGCGGCAGTGGTTGAAACTGCTGACCAGTCCGCACCTGCAGCCAAACGTAAACGTCGTACATTTAAAGAATGGCGCGAAGTAATAGACCAGAAAATCGATCACTTCCTGACTCACCATTCCGAAGTCATGCTTTACCTCTCTGCCATCGGCGGCATTCTTTTCAGCGTCGTATTATTCATTTTACTGCCCAATTTGCTGGCTGGCGGTGTCAGCCAGTGGGTCGGTATCGGTGATGCCACGGACCGCGCTTCAGCCATCTTGAAAAACCTGATTGAAGGCGCGATCCGGATCGTGATTTTTGTCGGCTACCTGGTGCTGGCTTCGCGCATGGGTGAAATCCAGCGCGTCTGGATGTACCATGGTGCTGAGCACAAGACCATTGCCTGTTATGAGGCCCAGATGCCCCTGACGGTTGACAATGTCCGCCAGTTCAGCCGCTTCCACCCCCGCTGCGGCACCTCTTTCATGTTTATTGTGATCCTGGTCAGCATCGTTGTCTTTTCCCTGGTTGGCTGGTGGAATCCCTGGATCAATCTCCTGATCCGTTTCATGCTGGTTCCGTTTGTGGCAGGCATCGCCTACGAGATCATTCGCCTCGCTGGCCGTTTCAACAATCCGGTCACCCGTGCTGTCTCAGTTCCCGGACTGTGGCTGCAACGTCTGACCACGGCGGAGCCCAACGACTCGATGCTGGAAGTTGCCATTGCGGCCATGGAAGCGGTCATCCCTGAGGAATCCGGCCGCGACAAGTGGTAAGGTGACTGCCATGTTGACAGTCGGTGATCTGTTGCGCACCCTGCGGCTGGCTTTAACTGAAAGTGGTATCGAAGCTGCCCGTCATGAGGCCGCCCTGCTGATCGCAACCCGTTGCGACCTATCTCTGGCGCGGGTGTACAGCCATCCGGAAAAGCTTGTCACACCCCAGCAGACGGAGCAGCTGCGGGCCGATCTGCGTCGCCGGATCGAGCATGAACCGATCGCCTACATCCTGGGGCAGACCGAATTCTATGGCCTGGCGTTTACGGTAGGTCCGGGTGTCCTGATCCCGCGTTCCGATACGGAACGTCTGGTCGAAGTCGCCCTGGAACAGATTGAGACCCATTTTCCGCCCGGCCAGATGCTGCACATCCTCGATACCTGCACGGGCACTGGCTGCGTTGGCATCAGTGTCGCCGCTCGGCTTGCTGTCAAAGGTCGAGCTTTCCAGCTCGATCTGGTTGACCAGGATCCGGTGGCGATTGAGTTTGCCCGGGCCAATGCTCAGCGCCACCAGCCAAATGATCGGGTGCACGTTTTTCAGGCGGACTTGTGGCCGGATCCTGCCCAGTCTGGTCATGATCGGTATGATGTGATCCTGGCCAACCCGCCTTACATTGTCCAGACTGATGTTCCCGGCTTGATGCCGGATGTCAGCCTTTTTGAGCCCTGGATCGCCCTCGATGGCGGTGCTGACGGCCTTGATTTCTATCGCCGCCTGACTTTGGAGTCCGCCCGCTGGCTCAAGCGCCCTGGACTGCTCTTGCTCGAGCATGGTTTCGACCAGGCCCTGGCGGTCGAAGACCTGTGTGTTGCAGCCGGTTTGACCGACCGGCTAGCTGTCTGCGATTACGGTGGCCATCCCCGCGTCACCGGTGGCTGGTTGCACGAATCCTGACCAGATCCTATCCGCAAATAGAGGACTAGAGGAGCATCACCCATGCCTTCACGTTTTAACCTTTTTCCGTTTGCCGTTGGACAGGTTTTGGTCCTGAAAAAGAAACACCCCTGCGGCAGTGACCGCTGGCGCGTGGAACGCGTCGGTGCTGATATCGGTTGCATCTGCGTTGGCTGCAGCCACTTTCACGTCTGGCCTCGCCGCCAACTGGAAAAAGCCTTGAAGGACGTTATCGAACCAAGCCTGCCTTCATGAGCCAGGTCACGGACAGCAAATTCCCAGCTGACTGCGTTTCTCCAGTGAACTGGATCTCGATATTTCCATTGGATGTTTTAACGGTCAGGGTCTTTGCTCCTTGGCCGGATACATCCTCGAGGCTGTTTTCACCATTGCTGGTTTGACTGGTGATGGAATAGTCTTTCGCGCGTCCCTGGACGGTGCCGCGAATGTTGCCGTTGCTCGTTTCCAGCCGGATCGTGTCGCCTGTGATGGCCGCACAATTGATCGGCCCATTGCTGGTTTTGAGAGACAGATCTTTGGCCAGCAGCTGGGAAACCTCGATACGGCCATTGCTGGTCACCAGATAGGCTGAATCGACCGTGATGTCTTGAGCCGTGATGGCTCCATTGGAGGTCGCCAGTTCAAGTCCAGCTGTGACTGCCAGATTCTGGACGGTGATGCCGCCATTGGTGGTGCGGACATTGACAGGTCCGGCCAAATCCAGTGAATCAAGCGTCACTGGGCCATTGGATGTGACAAGGTCGATTCGACCTTTGAACGTGGCAGGGATCGTCACGGTCATCGGGCGCAGGGCAAAGCCCCAGAGCCAGTCGAAACGGGCTCGCCAAGTTGTATGTTCTCCCTCTTCCACAGATAAACGACCATCCTGTTCTTGTATTTGAACAGGCTCGTATTCGGTTTCATTCCAATCCAGCCGGATGGTTGTTCCCTGGTCCATGCGGATGGTGGCCGGCCGGTTCCTCAAGATGATCCGCAACTCCGAAAGTGGTTCATTTGCCGATTCGTACTGGCGGTCCACCAAACGGACCGGAGCGACATTCGGCAACAGGTATCGAAAACCACTGATGGCGATCATGATGGTAACAAAAGCCGTGACAGCAAGGATCAGGATCGAAATCAGGACAACGGTCAGCACACGTTTCATTGCTTCATCCCCCTCATTTTTTCTATACAACGAAGTGCGTGTGATGTCAAATAGTGAAGTAAAATTGGTCAAAATTGATGAATATCTGCAGCTAGGGTGCACATCAACGATGGCCACCTCCATACAGAAAAAGCCGCCACCTTTTGCAAAGTGACGGCTTTTCGGTTTGGGTTTGTCTGGAATGGATCAGACGGTTTCTCAGCCAGCCTGCTCGATGGCGACGGCGACGGAGACGGTGGCGCCGACCATGGGGTTGTTGCCCATGCCCAGAAAGCCCATCATTTCGACGTGCGCCGGGACAGAGGAGGAGCCGGCGAACTGGGCATCGGAGTGCATGCGGCCCATGGTGTCGGTCATGCCATAGGAGGCAGGGCCGGCGGCCATGTTGTCCGGGTGCAGGGTGCGGCCAGTGCCGCCGCCGGAGGCGACGGAGAAGTACTTCTTGCCGAGGTCATTGCATTCCTTTTTGTAGGTGCCGGCGACCGGGTGCTGGAAGCGGGTCGGATTGGTGGAGTTGCCGGTGATCGAAACGTCGACGCCTTCCTGGTGCATGATGGCGACGCCTTCACGGACATCGTCAGCGCCATAGCAGCGGACCTTGGCCCGGTCACCCTTGGAATAGGCTTTTTCCTGGACGATGGCCAGATTGCCCGTATAGTAGTCGAACTGGGTCTGGACATAGGTGAAGCCATTGATGCGGGAGATGATCTGGGCGGCGTCCTTGCCGAGGCCGTTCAGGATGACCTGGAGGGGCTGGGTACGGACTTTGTTGGCGGATTTGGCGATACCGATGGCGCCTTCAGCCGCAGCGAAGGATTCGTGGCCAGCGAGGAAGGCGAAGCATTTGGTTTCTTCGCGCAGCAGCATGGCGGCCAGGTTGCCATGGCCGATACCGACCTTGCGGTCTTCGGCGACGGAACCGGGGATGCAGAAGGCCTGCAGGCCGATGCCGATGGCTTCGGCGGCGTCAGCAGCCTTGGTGCAGCCTTTCTTGATGGCGATGGCAGCGCCGACGACATAAGCCCAGGCGGCATTTTCAAAAGCGATCGGCTGGGTGTCTTTGCAGATCTTATAGGGATCGATGCCTTTGGCTTCACAGATCGCCTTGGCTTCTTCGATCGAGGCAATGCCATATTCGGCAAGGGCCGCGTTGACTTTGTCGATGCGGCGCGAGTAACTTTCAAATAGTTGTGCCATGGATGGGTGCTCCTTTCGCGAGTCTTGAATTATTCGTGGCGGGGATCAATGACGCGGACGGCTTCGTCGAAACGGCCGTACTGGCCGATCGATTTTTGGAACGCCTCATTGGCATCGACGCCCTTCTTGATCAGGTCAAGCATCGGTCCGGTTTTGAGGAACTGGTAGCCAATTACCTCATTGTTTTCATCCAGGCCCATTTTCAGGACATAGCCTTCGGTGAGCTCGAGGTAGCGGGGGCCCTTTTCGACGGTCGAATACATCGTGCCCGTCATGCTGCGCAGGCCTTTGCCGAGGTCCTCAAGACCCGCGCCGATCGGCAGGCCGTCTTCCGAGAAGGCAGACTGGCTGCGGCCATAGACGATCTGCAGGAACAGTTCGCGCATGGCGACATTGATCGCATCACAGACGAGGTCGGTGTTGAGGGCTTCGAGAATGGTCTTGCCGGCGAGGATTTCAGCGGCCATCGCGGCGGAGTGGGTCATGCCGGAGCAGCCGATCGTCTCGACGAGGGCTTCCTGGATGACGCCTTCCTTGATGTTGAGTGAGAGTTTGCAGGCGCCCTGCTGAGGTGCGCACCAGCCGACCCCGTGGGTAAATCCGGAAATGTCCTTGATTTCCTTGGCCTGGGTCCAGCGGCCTTCTTGCGGAATCGGTGCCGGTCCATGGTAGGCACCTTTGGCCACGCAAGTCATGTGTTCTACTTCGTGTGTCTTCAGCATGCTTTTATCCCCTTTCAAAGATGGTTTTGCCTTTCCTGCGAGCTATTTGCCGCCATTCAGGATCAACCTGACTGCAGCTTGGAATCTTTTTCGGGCAGGCAAAAAATCCCATGCCATTATATCCGAATGACACGCAGGTTACCAGACGGGAAGTTGCATAAGTCGAGAAAGTCTTTTGCCGCACTTTGCGCGGAAAAATCATGTATAATCGGGGTCGAAAGGGATTATTATGCTTGACAAACTGAGTGCGGTTGAAAACCGCTTTGATGAATTGAACCTTTTATTGTCCGATCCAGCCGTTTTTGCCGACCAGGAACGGTATCGCCGTCTGCTGAAAGAGCACGCGGACTTATCTGGTCTTGTGGACAATATCCGGGCTTTGCGCCAGACTCAGGAAGCGATCGAGGAACACCGGCAACTCCTGACCCAGTCGGATGACCGGGAATTTCGCGAGTTGGTCCGGGAAGAACTGTCTGCACTGGAACTGCGTGCAACGACGCTTGCAGTGGACCTTCAGGAGCAGCTCTTGCCCAAAGACCCCAATGATGACCGCAATGTGATCATGGAAATCCGGGCTGGTGCCGGAGGGGATGAGGCGGCCTTGTTTGCAGCCGTCCTTTTCCGCATGTATGGTGCTTATGCCGATTCCCAGGGCTGGAAGACGGAATTGATCGATGCCAGTGAGACCGAAATAGGTGGTTACAAGGAAATTGTCTTCATGATCGAAGGCCGCGGTGCCTACAGCCAGCTGAAGTTTGAAAGTGGTGTGCATCGCGTCCAGCGTGTGCCGGTAACGGAATCGGGCGGCCGTATCCACACCTCGACCGTTACGGTCGCTGTCTTGCCGGAGGCAGAGGATGTGGAAGTCAACATCAACCCTAATGACTTGCAGATCGACACCTACCGGGCGTCTGGCGCCGGAGGCCAGCATGTCAACCGGACGGATTCGGCCGTGCGCATCACGCACAAACCGAGCGGGCTGGTCGTCACCTGCCAGGACCAGCGTTCGCAATACAAGAACAAAGACCGGGCCATGGCCGTGCTCAAGTCAAGGCTGCTGGAAATGACCCAGTCCGCCCATGCCGGATCGATTGCCCTGGAACGCAAGAACCAGGTGGGCACGGGTGACCGCAGTGAACGGATCCGAACTTACAATTACCATCAGGGTCGCGTGACGGACCATCGGGTCGGACTGACTTTGTATCGTCTCGAGGCTATTTTGCTGGGCGATCTGGGTGAAATCATCCGGGCGCTTCAGGCCGCGGCGCGTTCGAACAGCCTGGGCCAGGCCAGCGAGGATGATGCCGGATGAAGACCCAACTCGTGTTGATCGACCCAGGCTTGATGGAAATCGCCCAGCTGGAGGATTCACCTGCTGACAGAACCCGGCTGGATCGCCTGCTGCTACCAGCAGCGAAGGCTTTGCGGACTGGCGAGCTGGTCGCATTTCCTACAGAGACTGTCTATGGCCTCGGAGCCAATGCTCTGGACGCCGACGCTGTGGCCAGGATTTTTGCTGCCAAAGGTCGTCCCGGTGACAACCCGCTGATCATCCATGTGGCTCACCCAGCCGATATTGAGCCTTTGACCACCGGTTTGACACCCCTGGCCCACTGCTTGCTGGAGGCATTTGCCCCTGGACCCCTGACTTTGATCCTCCCCAGGTCCGAGATTGTGCCGGACATTGTTACGGCTGGCCTGGACACGGTTGCTGTCCGAATCCCCGCGCATCCAGTCGCCCGGCGCCTGATCGAGCTTGCTGGTGTGCCCGTTGCGGCACCTTCTGCTAATAAGTCCGGCCGACCCAGTCCCACCCGGGCCTGGCATGTCGAGGAGGATTTTTCCGGCTTGATCCCCTACATCATCGATGGTGGCTCGTGTGAGTTCGGATTGGAATCCACCGTGCTGGACCTGACAGACGAATCCCCCACGATCTTGCGTCCCGGCGCCATTACCCAGGACATGATCGACCGTGTGATCGGAAAACACTCAGGCACATCCAGAAAGCAGGGTCACGCCAGTGCCCGTGCCCCCAAATCGCCAGGCATGAAATACCGCCATTATGCGCCCAAGGCCCGGTTGGTCATCTGCGACCAGTCCAGCAGCCTGGAACGTGCTGCCTGCCTCTTGGCGCATCTGGTCGAGGAGGGCTGGCAGTCTCCAACCACCGCTCAAGCAGAACCCAGATTTGGCCTGTACCTTTGCCGGGAGACCCTGGTAGCCTTCCTGCAGCTTTCTGATCTGATGCACCAGGCTGATCTGCCCTCTGGCCTGGCATTGGAAATCTATGCCGAACATCCGGATCCTCAGGCCGCGTCGCATCATTTGTTCAATGCCTTGCGTTCGTTTGACCGGCGGGGTATGCGGTTGATCGTGGCCGAAGGCTTGCCCCTGCAGGGCCACGGTCTGGCTTACATGAACCGCCTGGTCAAAGCTGCAGGTGGGGGAGAACCCGTCTGATCAAAAATCGATCTCGATCGAACCAGATAGTCAACAGGAAGGTGCGGAACATGAAAATCTTATTTGTCTGCACGGGAAATACGTGTCGCAGCCCGATGGCGGCAAGTTTTTTGCCTGATACGGTATCTGAATCGGCTGGAACACACGCCCTGCCGGGTGATGAAGCTACAGCCGAGGCCATCCGGGCAGCCAGCCAGGCAGGAGGGCGCAGCCTGGAAAATCACCGGGCCCGGCGCCTCGATTCAGTCGCCCTGGAGCTATTCGACTATATCTTGACCATGAACGTCCAGCAGAAGCACTGGGTCATCCTTCGCTACCCCCAGCTGGCCGACAAGATTTTCACGATCGGGGAGAAAGCCGGCGAGCCACAGGTGGAGATTCCAGACCCCTATGGCCTGTCCCAGGCCGTTTATGACCAGACTGCCCTGCTGCTCAAGCACCTGATTCGCAAAATTGTACCGGACGCGACAAAAACTTCTGGACCAGTCTAAGGACAAGGGTGCCAGTCGCTGGTAGAATGGACTTGACCCTCTGATCATCTCGTGCTATAGTTTTTAGCGCTGCGCAATCTTTGCTGCAGTTGTTCTTTTAAAACTGAAAAAGAACAATCCTCGCCCAGGTTATTGGGCCGTAAGTCCAGGAGGAGGTGAAACAATGGCTAGAAAGTATGAAGCAATGGTTATCCTGAACCCCGTTCTCGGTGAAGATGCAGTGAATGCAACCGTCGAGAAAGTCAAGGGTCTCGTTGAAGCGTCAGCAACGCTCGACAAGATCGATGTCTGGGGCAAGAAGCGCCTTGCGTACGAAATTGATGATCAGAAGGAAGGTTACTACTTCCTCATCAACTTCAGTGCGGAAGCAGAGTTCCCGAAGGAACTTGAGCGCGTGCTCAAGATCACCGATGGTGTTCTGCGCTATCTGGTAATCCGTACTGACGATTAAGAGTCAGAAAGGACAAGTGAGACCATGAACAAAGTGATCCTGATGGGTAATCTGACCCGAGATCCGGAAATGCGCACCACCCAGAGCAATGTGCCTGTCTGCACATTCTCCCTGGCGGTGGAGCGGCGCTTCAAATCCGCCAATGGCGAGCGTGCAGCCGATTTTATCAACATTGTCGCCTGGCGTCAGCAGGCTGATTTTGTCGCCAAGTATTTCCACAAGGGTTCCCGGATGATTGTCATCGGTTCGCTGCAGACCCGCAGCTACGATGACAAGGAAGGCAACAAGCGCACCGCTACCGAGGTGGTTGCTGATGAAATTTATTTTGGCGACACCAAGAAATCCGGTGGTGGTGGTTACGAACCTTCACAGCAGGCCAATGCCGGTGCCAGCGCACCTTCGAGCCTGCCAAGCCCGGATGGATTCTTCCCCTCATCGGATGACGACACCTCACTGCCTTTCGATCTTTGATCTCTGGAGAGTCTAGTTTGCTGAAAGGAGCAAAAAACCATGGCTGATTTCAAACGTGGCCGCGACAGCGGCGACAAGGAAGGCCGCGGCATGCGTCCGAGACGTTCACGCCGCAAGGTCTGCGCATTCTGTGCCGATAAAGTCGAGTCGATCGATTACAAGGACATCAACCGTCTGCGCAAGTTCGTTTCCGAGCGTGGCAAGATCCTGCCCAAACGCATGACCGGCACCTGTGCCGAGCATCAGCGCCGCCTGACCATCTCGATCAAGCGTGCCCGTCACGTCGCACTGCTGCCTTACGCCGGCGAATAATCATCGCCTCAGGCATCAGGCCGATAAGGAACATTCAGCGCCCGGATTCCCGGGCGCTTTTTATGTTATAATGCACTTTACTCAAGATCGACGGCTGGGATCATCAGCTGGGACAAAACAGGAGTACATGTATGAAAGTCATCTTACTCAAGGACGTCAAAGGACTCGGCAAGGCCGATGATATCAAGGAAGTCCAGGACGGTTACGCCAGGAATTTCCTGTTCAAGCAGAATCTCGCCCTCGAGGCGACGCCTGCCAATCTCAACAGCATCAAAAATAAAAAAGGTGCCGAAGCTGCCCGGGTTGCCCGTGAGCTGGCCGAGGCCAAAGATATGGGCGCCAAGCTCAGCGGCCAGACCATCCAGCTGGCCATGAAAACCGGGGAAGCCGGCCGCCTCTATGGTGCCGTTACGGCGATGGATGTTGCTGCCGCCCTGGACAAGGCCGGTTTCAAGATCGACAAGCGTGGCATTACCCTGCACCAGGCGATCAAGTCCCTCGGCCGCTACGAGGCAGAAATCAAACTGCACCATGAAGTGACCGTCAAGATTGGCCTTGAGGTCGTTGCTCTCCACTGATGGCTGCCCAGACATCCTCTCCAGCCAAACCTCGGCCGGCCATCCGGGTCTTGCCGCACAATGTCCAGGCAGAGCAGTCTGTCCTGGGCAGTGCCATGTCCGGCGAGCGTCAGCTTGCTGAAATCACCGCCCTGCTGAAGACCGATGACTTCTACCGGCCGGACCACCGGCTGATTTACGATGCCATCTGCGAGTTATACCTTTCCAGCAAACCGGTCGATCTCCTGACTGTCAGTGACCATCTCGAGAGCAAGGCTCTGCTGGAAAAAGCCGGGGGCATTGCCTACATCAGTGCGCTGCCTGACACGATCCCGGTCATGGCCAATGCGATGCATTATGCGGACCTGGTCCGTCAGAAGTCCTTGCTGCGCCGACTGCTGACTGCGATGGACGAGGTCACTGGCCTGTGCTATGACGAGGCCAATGAAGCCGATATCCTTCTGGACGTTGCGGCCAAGCGCATCTACGAGATCCGGGAAAATCGCGATGCGGCCGGTTTTGAAAGCATCAAGGACATCATGGGGCGTACGGTCAATGAGCTCGCTGCGATGGCCCGGGGCAAGATCCACGAACGCCATGTCCTGACGGGCCTGCCCGCGCTGGACCGTGCCCTCGGCGGCCTGAGGCCGGGTGCCCTGGTCATCGTGGCAGCCCGCCCGGCGATGGGTAAGTCAGCCTTCGCCCTCAACATCGCCCAGAAGGCTGCGACCCTCTACAATGTTCCGGCGGCCATTTTTTCGCTGGAAATGTCCAAAGAGGAAATTGGCAACCGCATGCTCAGCGCCCAGTCGCTGGTCCAGGCCCGCTCACTGACCACCGGAGAACTCCAGAGCGAGGACTGGGACAAGATCGCCCGCGCCCTGCCGACGCTCTATGCTGCCCCGATCCACATCGATGACCGGTCGGGTACCTCCGTCATGGAGATGATGTCCAAATGCCGCCAATTGAAGCTCGAAGACAAACTCGGCCTGGTGGTGATCGATTATCTCCAGCTGATGAGCGGCAATGGCCAGAGCCGGTCCGAGAGCCGCCAGCAGGAGATTTCTGAGATTTCCCGCTCGCTCAAGATCATGGCCAGGGAACTCAATGTCCCGGTCATTGCCTTGTCACAGCTGTCTCGCGCCTGCGAAGCCCGCTCTGACAAGAAACCGATGCTTTCTGACTTGCGCGATTCGGGTGCCATTGAGCAGGATGCCGACATTGTCGTGTTCCTGTACCGGGAGAATTACTACGATCCCAACCACATGCAACTCGAGATCGAAGATGCAGAAGTCATCATTGCCAAGAATCGCCAGGGCATGACCGGCAGCGTCCACCTGAGCTGGTGGCCCAAATACACCATGTTCTTCGAGCAGGATGACGGCCGGGTGCCCAGTGAACCACCGCCTTTCTAAGACGCCCAACCATCCCACCCTGATGGACCGCATCCTGCTGGCGATCGAGCAACAGGAACTGGTTCCGGCTGGGTGCGGGGTCTTGGTTGGAGTATCCGGCGGCCCTGATTCGATGGCCTTGCTCCATCTGTTGCATGGACTCGACCTTTTTCCTCTCCGGGTGGCCCATCTCAATCACCAGCTCCGGCCTGGTGCTTGTGATGCTGATGAGGCAATGGTCCGGACTTTTTGCCAGACCCATGCGATTGATTTCGTCTCGCAATCGGTCGATGTGGCCGTTTTTGCCAGTCAATACGGACTGGGTCTGGAAGCGGCAGGCCGAGCTTGCCGGCACCAGTTTTTTGCCGACTGTGTCCAGCAATGGCTAGCAAAGCGCAACGACCTCAAAGCGGTGCGGATCGCGCTGGCCCATCATCTCGACGACCAGGCGGAAACCATCCTGCTCCATCTGGGCCGCGGTTGCGGTCTGGCTGGACTTTCTGGCATGGCACCCGGCAATGGTCCGTTCATCCGGCCTCTTCTGGGCATCCGGCGCCAGGAGATTCTGGACTATCTAGCCTCTCATGCTGTGCCTTATCATTTGGATCACACCAATGATGATCCATTCACCCAGAGAAATCGTCTGCGCCAGACGCTCTTGCCTGCCTGGCAAAACATCCTGGGTTTTGATCCGGCCGCTGGCCTGGCCCGCATGGCTGATCTGGTCCGTGAGGACGAATCGTATCTGAACGAGCAGGCACGGATCGCATTCCGTGCTTTGTCCCAGAGCCAGGCATCGGATTCAGCATCTATGGCTGCCAGTGGTCTGCCCTCGGTCCATCTGGATCGCATGCTGTTCCGCGGGCAGCATCCGGCCATCCAGAATCGAATCTTGCGGCTGTGCTGGCGCAAGGTCAGCGGCCAGGACCGTGACATCGAGTGGCGCCACCTGAAACTGGCCCGGGATTTGATCCTCGAAAAGCGCGCCCGGGGCCATCTGGACTGGCCGTCAGGGGTCGTGCTAGACCTGTCTGAGCCTATTGTTCGCTTCTCACAGACGAAAGATCAGCCATCGGACATAAATTCTTTACATAAAGTTGCTTTTGTAACACGAATTCAGGATGACAGACTGCTATAATATTTGGGAACTAAAAACCAGGAGGCCTAACGAGCCATGAGCAAAACCATCAAACGTGTCCTGATCTCCCGTACGGAAATCGACCAGATGTGCCGCCGGCTGGGTGAACAGATTACACACGATTATGCCGGCAAGGAGATCATCCTGATCGGTGTTTTAAAGGGCGCTTTCATTTTCATGTCGGACCTGGCCCGCTACATCGGCGTGCCCTGCCGGATCGATTTCATGTCCGTTTCCAGCTATGGCAGTGGCACACGAACATCCGGTGTCGTGCGCATTACCAAGGATCTTGACACGGATATCACCGGCAAGCACATCATCGTCGTCGAGGATATCGTTGACACGGGTCTGACCTTGAAGCACTTGCGTGAACTCCTCAGCACCAGGAACCCAGCCAGCATCGCCCTCTGCACGGCTTTTGACAAACCAGACCGGCGCAAAGTTGAAATTCTGGTCGAGTACACTGGCCTCCAGATCCCGGACGAATTCATCGTCGGATATGGCCTGGACTTCGACGGCAAATACCGAAATCTCCCGGACGTCTCTGTCCTGGGGGATGACAACTAAGGAGGAACCTGATGAATCCCAAAAAATCGATGAGCGGCATGTCGTTCTACCTCGTGCTGCTGGTTGTGATCATTGTCATCTCAATGACGATGTCACGGCTGACCCAGCCCCAAACCATTTCCCTGTCTGACTTGATTGCGAAAATCGACTCCGGGACGGTGAGTGAGGTCGTGGTCAACGGCTACACACTGGAAGTCACGGAAACCTCGGAATCTGGCCCGCCGTCCATCTATAACAAGCAAATTTCGCCGATGTGGATGCCGGATGTCTATACCGTTCTCGAGGAAGCCAAGGCAAATGGCAAGATCCAGTCATTTGACTACATGGAACCGACTGACTTCACGGCCTGGGCCAATATCATCCTGATCCTCGTCATGATTGTCGGTATGGGCGCCTTTATCTGGTTCAGCTACAGTCGCCAGGCTGGTGATGGCAAAAATGCCATGACCTTCGGCCGCAGCCGGGCCAAGCTCAATGACCCGACGAAAAATAAAGTCACGTTCCAGGATGTGGCCGGTGCAGACGAAGAAAAAGAAGAGCTCAAGGAAATCGTCGACTTCCTGAAAAATCCCAAGAAGTATTCCGAAATCGGGGCCAAGATCCCGCGTGGCATCTTGCTGGTCGGTTCTCCCGGTACCGGTAAAACGCTGCTGGCCAAGGCTGTCGCCGGTGAAGCCGGTGTCCCGTTCTTTTCCATCAGCGGTTCAGACTTCGTCGAAATGTTCGTCGGTGTCGGCGCCTCCCGTGTGCGCGACCTCTTCGATACGGCCAAGAAAAACTCACCCTGCATCATTTTCATCGACGAAATCGACGCCGTCGGCCGCCATCGTGGTGCTGGCCTGGGCGGTGGCCATGACGAACGCGAGCAGACCCTCAACCAGCTGCTGGTTGAGATGGATGGTTTTGGTCCGAATGAGGGCGTCATCATCATGGCGGCCACCAACCGGCCAGACATCCTCGATCCGGCGCTGCTGCGTCCCGGCCGCTTTGACCGCCGTGTCACGGTCATGCGTCCCGACATCAAGGGCCGTGAAGAAATTCTCAAAGTCCATGCCCGAGGCAAGCCGCTCGATGCCGCGATTGACCTGCGTGAAATCGCCAAGATCACCCCTGGTTTCACCGGTGCCGACCTGGCCAACCTCTTGAATGAAGCAGCCCTGCTGGCTGCCCGCAAAGGCGAGACCGTCATCAAATACGAAGATATCTCCGAAGCGGTATTCAAGGTCATGATTGGTCCGGAGAAGAAGAGCCGCATCATCAGCGAAAAAGAACGCCGCCTGACGGCCTACCACGAAGCCGGCCACGCCATCGTCCTGCGCACGGTCTCTGAAACCGACAAGGTCGAGCGTGTCTCGATCATCCCTGCTGGCGGGGCTGGTGGCTATACCGCACACAAGCCGCATGAGGACACCTACTACGCCACTCGCAGCCATCTGGTCGCTGCGATCAAGATCGCCCTCGGCGGTCGTGCAGCGGAGGAACTGGCTTTCGGTGAAATCAGCACGGGCGCTTCGTCCGACCTGCAGAGCTGCAACAGCATTGCCCGCGACATGATCACCAAGTATGGCATGAGCGAGAAGCTGGGCAACTTGGTCTTTGGTAGTGAGGGTGAAGTTTTCCTGGGTAAGGATTATGGCCATGTCCAGAACTACAGTGAGAAACTGGCCGGCATCATCGACGATGAGGTCAAATCGATCATTGACGCAGCCTATGCCGACGTCCTGAACCTCCTGCGCGAAGCGCGGGCACTCCTGGACGCTCTGGCTGAGACCTTGCTGGAAAAAGAAAAAATCGAAGGCAACGAATTTGAAGCCCTGGTCCAGAGCTATGTGCCGGGCATCCGTCCTTTGCCACAATCCAGCACACCGGCCAAGGTCGAGGCAGAAACGCCATCCGAACCACTGCCATCCACCACGAATCAAGAGCCTGACCAGCCTGTAGCGCAGTCAGATACCATCGATCTCTGAGTCTGGTTTACCAGAACAACTAGCAAAAACCCCGGTTGCCTTGATTTCGTCAGGCCTCCGGGGTTTTTGATATGACATGTGTTGGGAACTGTTCTGTTACCGCAACTCAAGTAAAACTGTGGACCTGTTTTCAGTGATGGGTGCGTCCCGTCAGCTGATCGGCCAGACTGCGGATGTCCTCCGGCCCCAGGACCAGGATCAGGTCGCCTGGACCGACCCGTTTGTCCAGCTCGGCTTTAATCTCGGCAAAATCCTTACCGAACTGGGCGTTGCCGCCCAGTGAA
>SABL01000416.1 GCA_009928985.1 Clostridia bacterium | reverse complement strand
CTGTACCGCTATCGGCGAAGCCGGACTCGACGAATTCGCCCCGCAATTGCAGGCTTGCCTGGACCGCGAACCCATTCTCAAGGCGGCTGCCTGCGAGGCCTTGGGAAAACTGCAATTCCTGGATTCCATTCCGACAATGATCGCCGTCTACGCAAGCTCTGACCTGGAATTTCAGCAAATTGCCGATCAGGCACTCATCAATATGGGAGAAGAGGCCGTTACCGTCCTTTTGCAGGAATTGGAACAAAGTCGCGACTTGCGTTCCTGGTTGGCCATTATCAAGGCTATATCCGCTCGTCCCTTGCCAGCCAACGCTAGTGCCCTGCTGATCGACAGCTGTCTGGACCAATTGCACCAGTTTGCGCACGATAAACGCCTGCCAGCCCAACTGCAGGCAAGCGGTCTGACCGCCCTGGCTGATCTGGCTGAACTGCGTTGTCAGGAAATTCATGCCCTGCTGCTGGAAGCTGGCTGGGCAGTGATGGGCGGCTTGTATGACCACTATGTCATCACTCGGATCAAGGCCGCCAGCCAGGAAACTGATCGGGATCGCAAAGACACCTCCTTGGAAATCCTGGCAGAAGGGCTGGCCGACCGTCGACTGGCTCGAGCCATGCTGGACCTGCTGAACCGCCCAAATGAGCGCAGGCCTGCCAGTAAAATCGTTAGGTCAAGGGAATCAACACAAGATTATGAGAACAGGCAGGATGATTGGCTGCGTGCAATAGCCGCTGCGGCATTATCCGGATGTGAAGGAGGTAATAGCGTGGAAGAGCAGGAAATGCTCAGTTTATTGGACAAGGTGCTGTTGCTGAAAGAACATGATTTGTTTTCCTGTCTGTCGGTGGATGAATTGGGCTATGTTGCCCGCGTCGCCCGCCAGGAGATGTATCCGGAAAACACTGTGTTGCTTGGCGAAGGACAGCCCAACCCCAGGCTGTATCTGATTATCAAAGGTAAAATAGAACTGAGTGCCCGGACCAGTGGTGGGGTCAACGCCACCCTGGCAGTTTTGGGGAACGGAGAAGCCGTCGGTGACAGCACCCTGTTCGACGAGGCCCTCTCCCCGGTT
>SABL01000415.1 GCA_009928985.1 Clostridia bacterium | reverse complement strand
GTCCAGGAAAAGGGCTCGCTTCGTCAGATGTCTCGCTCTACGCACTGGCACGATGGATCGCCTACCATTCGATCGCATCAATGGATAAGGGGTTTTCGTTATGCGTGATCCGGCGCACCTTGGCATCGTTGATTTCGATGATGCGGTCGGCGATCGGCGTGATCGCCTGGTTGTGCGTGATCACGATGACGGTCGTGCCCGTCTCATGGCAAGTCTGCTGCAGCAGCTTGAGGATTTCCTTGCCCGTATGGTAATCGAGCGCGCCAGTCGGTTCATCGGCCAGGAGCATTTTAGGATTTTTGGCCAGGGCACGCGCAATAGCGACCCGCTGCTGTTCGCCGCCGGACAGCTGGGCGGGGAAATTATCCAGGCGATGACCCAGGCCGACCTGGTGCAGCACCTCCTCCGGATTTTTGGCTCCCGGGACAATCTGGGCCGACAGCTCAACATTCTCCAGCGTGGTCAGATTGGGCATCAGGTTGTAGAACTGGAAGACAAAACCGATCGACAAGCGCCGGTAGGTCGTCAAGTCCCGCTGCGAAAGCCGCGCGATGTCGCGCCCGTCCACCAGGACCTGCCCCTCATCACACGTATCCATGCCGCCGAGAATATTGAGCACGGTTGACTTGCCAGCCCCGGATGGACCGACAATCACCGCGAATTCACCCTTTTCAATCCCGAAATCTATTCCATTGTTGGCAACGATTGTCGTGCTGCCCATCTGGTAGCGCTTATGACAATCAATCATTTCGACAAAAGCCATGCAATCATCCCCTATCTATTCAAGTATACACCACAGGGGACGGCAGGGGTGGCATTCAGGAACGCTGATTGAAAATCAAAGTCAGGGAAAGCAGGCCCATGAGGGCGCCCACGCCAAAAAAAAGGATGTGCTGGAAAGCGATCGACCTGAGCATGACACACTGGATGACAATCCAGAATACGAGTGTTGCACTGAAAAAGCCACTGAGGAAACCTTGCCAGCGCCACTTCAGGGCAAACAAGCCTGCACTGAGCAGATTGCCAATGCCCAGCAACACCAGCAAGATGATGCCAGGGATCAAGTATGTATC
>SABL01000414.1 GCA_009928985.1 Clostridia bacterium | reverse complement strand
CACTTGTTGATCGTTTTAGGTATCCTGGTGAACACGCCATATATGCCGATGATGGCCAGGATGCCCGAGACGATGGGTAGGAGGAACTTGACCATGAAGTCGAAGATCCACAGGCTGAGATCAAGAAAATCGGTTGCGGTGGTCACTGGCCATCACCTCCCTCATCCCCTCTGGCAGATTCGCGGTTGGACTGCCACTTTGAGTAGGCCTTATGAGCCACCTTAACCCGCCTGTCCACCTTGCCCGCCATCCGGATTGTGGTGCGCACCGCCTTGCTGCTGTCCCGTATGATCCCGTTCGCCTCGCGTCCGGCCCCGCGGAGATCTCCATCGGCCATCGCCCAGGCGTAGCTCCAGAGCTTGAGCTGGTACTGGACCGGATAGAAGAAGATCAGCATGGCGATTGGAATGAGCAGCATCCCGATCAGGTAAGCACCGAATTCGATGACGGCATCCACGAACCATGTTATGGCGTCCCATATGCCTTCGCCGACTGACCGCAGGAACTCGCCGACCCCTTGCAGAGCGTCCCAGATGGCATCAATGGCATTGGAGAAAACGCCAGCCACCAGATCCGGGAGTCCTCTGTATCCGCTTCTGTGCGCGATGTCCTCCAGGATCATCATCGAGACCCCGCCAACAACGAGGGCCGCTCCAAGCGGTATTCCGATGCCGGTAGCGATGGCGGCGGCTCCCACAATGACCATGGCGATACCTATGATGGTTCCATACCAGGTCTGTTTCTGGTTCTCCTGAACCTCTAAAAGGCCAGGCCAGTCGTACGGATTGACGCTAGGCGGAACTATGTCTCCCAAGGAGAGCTGGTACGATGCCCATGGCCTGGCATAGATGGTGTGGGTAATGCCTGAGAGGACAAAGGTGGCCATGTCGTCCAGATAATAATCCGGGGTGTCTACGAACATGAAGTTGACCCGGACGTCCTCGTTGAAGGTGATGTTGACCCGGGTGTATCTCCCACCGGACCCGAACTCAATGGGGGCCTCCGAACAGGCAAGGATATAATCCAGCCATTCGGTCCTGGAATCCTGCCATACCACGGTCTCATTTGTAGTGGCT
>SABL01000027.1 GCA_009928985.1 Clostridia bacterium | reverse complement strand
TTGTAGAAGGGATTGATCCGCGGGTGGGGCGACTGTTCGATGTACTTGTAGCCCCAGTCGGCCACTTTGTGGACCATGTCGTTGATGCTCATCTGTTTGGCCAGGACGTCGACGTCAAAGGCAATTTTCATGGTGGATACCTCCAGATACAATCTGTGCCAGGCTTCAAACTTGGACTTTGAAGCCTGGCTCGATCTTGTCATGACACCAGTCGCCCTGGTGGGCGGGTGACTGGTCTGTCTGATGTCAGCTGCAGGGCTGGATTTTAGTTGTAGAAAGCGGGGCGGACCGGGGTGACGATGGATTCGATCGCGCCGGTTTCCTGGGCTTTGACGCAGGCGTCAGAGGTGACACTGGCCAGATAGCCGTCCCATGCAGTCGGACCATTGACTTCGCCCTTGACGGTGGAGTCGATCCAATCCTGGAGCTCAACGTCGTAGGATTCGATGAAGCGGACTTTCCAGTCGTTGAGGATGGTGTTGCTAAGCTTCTCTTCGCTGCGCATCTGGATCGACATCGGCTCTGGCAGCTTGGCAATGCCGGTTTCGCCGACAACTTCGCATTGGATGTCGTAGCCATACTGGCAGTTGACGAAGATCTCGAGGACCACGCGGATGCCCTTCTGGGAGGTCAGGATCAGGATCTGGGGATCTTTGAGCTTGGCATGGGTGTTGCGGGTCGCCTTGGGCATGATGACCTGGGCGGAGGTCCATTCGTCATCGATCAGCCAGTGCAGGACGTCGATTTCATGGATGGCCGTGTCATTGATCGCCATGTAGGTGACATAGGCTTCCGGTACGGTCGGATTGCGGTGGGCGCAATGCAGGACGAGCGGATCACCGATCTTGCCGGCATCGATCACATCTTTGAGCATCTTGTAACCTGCGTCATAGCGGCGCATGAAGCCAACCTGGACCAGTTTCTTGCCAAAAGCGATTTCAGAGTCGACGATGCGCTTGGCACCCTCCGCTGTGGTGGCCATCGGCTTTTCAACGAAAACGGGCTTGCCGGCCTTGATGGCGGCGAGGACTTGCTCTTCGTGGGCGGGACCCCAGGAGGTGATGACCAGGGCATCGACCGCGGGATCATCGATCACTTCCTGATAAGTTTTGTGGACGGTGATGCCGCCGTAGGTGTCTGCCACCTTCTGGGCACCCTCGAGGTTGATGTCGTTCAAAGCAACGACGGTTGATCCATTCAATTTGGTGTGCAGACGACGGATGTGTTCCTGGCCGATTGCACCGGTACCGATGACGCCAACTCTCAAAGCCATAGTGTTTTCCTCCTGAATTTAGGGTAAATGGGATCTGTGGGACTGGATTCATGAACGGATAACGGGCTCACAATTATTTACTCACTGTTTGGTGTCTTTGTCAATGCGTGCCCGGGCACGTTGTGTATGTGTTGAGTGTATTCCAATAACAATCCGGTGTCAAGAGGCAAATCGCAACCGGAAGATGATCATTTTTGTCATTTACCTCTTTTCGCGTGGAAAGCAAAAGCCCCTGATCGCCAGGAGGTGGCTATCAGAGGCTTTGCCGGGAATAAGGGAACAGCACGCTTGCCATGTGCTTGTGAATTCAGGGCTGGCTCTGTATACGGGTGGCCAGCTTTTTGCAGCTGATAATCAGCTTTTGCGGCGTCTCTTGTCGAGCAGGACGGCACCAACAATGATGATCGCCTTGACGATCTGCTGCCAGTAGGAGTTAACACCCATCAGGGTCATGCCGTTGTTGATGACACCGATGATCAGGGCGCCAACAATGGTGCCCTGGACCGTACCGATACCACCGGTGCTCTGGCTGGTGCCGCCGATGACGGCAGCGGCGATGGCATCGAGTTCAAAGCCAAGGCCGGCACTGGGCTGGCCGGATTCGATACGGGCAGCCAGTGAGATACCTGCCAGACCAGCAAGCATCGAAGCATAACCGTAAACGACGATCTTGATCAATTTGACATTGACACCGGAGATGATGGCAGCCTGTTCGTTACCACCGAGGGCATAAATGTGGCGACCAAATTTCGTCCGGGTAAGGATGATGAAGGTGAAGATGGTCATGACCAGAAGGAGCAAGATCGGCATCGGAATACCCAGGAAGAAGCCCGCGCCCAAATAATTGAAGCTATCGGAGAAGTCACCGATCGGTTTGCCACCGGTCACGAGGAAGGCAGCACCACGGGCGGCGGTCATCATGCCGAGGGTCACAATGAAGGGGGGCAGTTCAAAATAGGCAATAATCAATCCGTTGATGATACCAGCGATGGCACCGACTGCCAGGCCGAGGAAAATCGGCACGATCAGAGGGTACTGACCGACGGCATCAATGTATTGTCCGGCAGCGTCTTTGACCGGGTGGGCAAAAGTTGCAGCCACGACGGACGCTAAAGCGAGAACGGAACCGGACGACAGATCGATACCAGTGGTGATGATGATGACGGTGACACCAATGCCGATCAGTCCAATAAAGGAAATCTGGCGAATGACATTCATCAGGTTGATCGGTTTGAGGAAGGTTCCGCCGGTTGCAACAGACATCAGGGCTGCGATCAGGAACAAGATGATAATGATGCCGTATTTGTTGAAAATATCAGACAATAGTTCTTTGCCAGACTTCTTGACGGCTTCTGCCGAGTCGTTTCTAGCCATTGTGGTTGACCTCCATTAATTCTTCGCGTGTTGCCGCTCAAGAAACGTATGTATTTGTGGCGAATTGCATGATCAGGGTCTGGTTGGCATCCTTGCGGGACACCTCACCGGTGATCTTGCCTTCATGCATGACCATGATCCGGTCGCTCATGCCCATGACTTCAGGCAATTCGGACGAGATCATGATAATGGCGCGACCTTCCTTGGCCATCATGCTCAAGAGGCGATGAATCTCAGCCTTAGCTCCGACGTCAATGCCGCGAGTTGGCTCGTCAACGATCAGAATCTCCGGGTTGGTCATCAGCCAGCGGGCAACGAGGACCTTTTGCTGGTTGCCGCCAGACAGGTTCTTGATCAGCTGATTCATGCTCGGTGTCTTGATCGCCAGTTTCTCTTTCTGTTCCAGGCAAACCTTTTCCATGGCCTGCTTGCGGATGAATCCACCTTTGGTGTAGTCACCAATGCTGGCCACGGTCATGTTGTCCCGGATCGAAAGCGGCAGGAAGCAACCAGTACCCTTGCGGTCTTCGGTCAAAAGTGCCATGTGGTATTTCAGGGCATCGCGGGGCATGGTGATGTTGACCTTCTTGCCATGGATGAAAATCTCACCGGCGTCGAGTTTGGTATAACCGAAGAGGGCTTCCATGACTTCGGTGCGACCTGCGCCCATCAGGCCGGCGAAACCGAGGATTTCACCGCGCTTGAGGTCGAAGCTGACATCCTTGAATACGCCGTTGCGGGTCAAGCCACGGCAGCTCATGACGACCTCACCGATCTGGGCTTCTTCCTTAGGGAACATCTGGGTGATCTCGCGACCGACCATCCAGGCGATCAACTTGTCGCGTGAAGAATTGGCTGCCAGGTCCGTACCAACGTATTGACCGTCACGCAGGACGGTGATTTCGTCAGTGATCTGGAAGACTTCGTCCATTTTGTGGGTGATGAAGACGAATGCCACGTTCTTTTCTTTTTTAAGTGTGCGCACCATCCTGAACAGGTGATCGACTTCCTTGTCCGTGATGGCGGAAGTCGGTTCGTCCATGATGATCAGCTTGGAATTGTACGAAATCGCCTTGGCGATTTCAACCATCTGCTTTTTGGCGACAGTCAGTTGATAGACTTTTTCAGATGGTGAAATATTGTCAATACCCAGCGAGTCGAACAAGGCTTGGGTGTCGGCGATCATTTGCTTGAAATCGACGAAAAGGCCTTTGTGGGGTTCGCGGTTCAGGTAGATATTTTCGGCTACTGTCATATAGGGGATGGGGTTAAGCTCTTGGAAGATCATCGAGACACCGTGTTTGATTGATGCACCGATATTCCTGTAATTTGCAATCTCCCCATCAATTTTGATCGTACCGCCGGGGTCTGCTGTGTAGACACCGACAACGATTTTCATCAGCGTCGACTTGCCGGCGCCGTTTTCTCCCATCAGGGCGTGGACTGTACCTTTGCGGACTTTCAGTGAAACGTCCTTCAAAGCTTGAACGCCCGGGAAAGACTTGGAAACATTTTCCAATTCCAGGACATAGTCTGTGTTGTTACTCAAAGCGCACCTCCGAAGCATCGAGCTTTCAGTTTGGAAGTCAAAAGGGCGTCCGACATGGTTGTCGAACGCCCTTCCTTCCTTAATCGGCTGTCAGTTCGAACAAGATTTCCTTATTTCCCTTGATTCCGATCAAATGAACCAGATCATGATCTAAGCAAGCAGTTTTTCAGGAAGTTGGACGATTACATGCCCCAGAAGGCAGCGTATGTGTCGTATTCTTCCGGCGGAACCGGTACATAGGGGATCCAGACGATCTTGTCGACCGATTTGCTCATGACGATGTCATAAGCAGCCTGGACGCCACCAGCACCCTGGCCGGCCGGATCTTGGAAGACGGTGAAGTTGAGGGTACCCTTTTTCAGCTCAACAAGAGCGTCAGGGGTGCAGTCAACACCAGCGGTGAGGATCTTGCCAGTCAGGCCAGCGTTCTCGATGGCTTTGACAGCGCCGATGGCCATTTCGTCGTTGTTGCAGACGAAAGCATCGATTTCTTCACCATACTGCTGGATCCAGTTTTCTGCCAGGGACATGCCCAGGGCGCGGTCCCATTTGCCAGTGTCTTCAGCGAGGATCTTGATGTCAGGATACTTTTCAGTGATGACTTTCTTGTTACCTTCGGTACGCATCGTGGCAGCTTCGTGACCGTCAGCACCACGCATGATGATGATGTTGCCTTTGCCGCCGAGCTTCTCGCCGATGTATTCCATCTGGAAGATACCAGCGTCGATGGAGTCGGAACCGACATAAGCGGTGTAATCGTCCTGGCTCTTGAAGTTGCGGTTGACGGCGATCAGCGGGATGTTGGCGTCAAAGCAAGCTTTGGTCAGGGCTTCGGTGGCGTCGGTGTTGACCGGGACGACGATGACAGCATCCATGCCCTGGGCGACAAAGTTCTCAACCTGGCCGAGCTGGACAGAAGGATCGTCCTTGCCGTCAACCATGGTCAGCTCTACGCCGAGTTCTGTTGCCTTTTTCTCGGCAGCTTCACGCAGGTAGGTCAGCCATTTGTCGTCAAAGGCGGACATGGCAAAACCGATCTTGACTGTTTCACCAGCAGGTGCAGCGGTGGTTTCTGCAACAGCAGTGGTCGCAGCCGGAGCAGCGGTGGTGGGGGCGGCGGTCGTTGATGTGGATGCACAGCCAGCGAGCAACGCGGCCATCATGGCAACCATCAGGACCAGAGCTACAATTTTCTTGGACATGATAGACTCCTCCTCAAAATTGTTTTATATAATCCGCCGATCCAGTTATTGGTCCGGTCGGTTTATACCAAAATAGGGGCAGGTGGGACAGGGATGAATCCGGGGTGGTGGCCCCTGACCTTCGGGTGGTGGCCCTCGATCTGGATCATATTTGCAAAATGCTTTTCGTGCAGCTGTGAAATTCTTGGTTATGTTATTGGTAGTTGTTTGTTAGATTGCTCGAGCTCGTTAACAATTGCCATTATAGTTTTGCTCAAATTCACTGTCAATAGAGTTTGTGAAATTTCGCAAATAATATTACTCACAAGCGCTGCTATTGTGCATTTCGACATGATTTGGTTGGTTTTAATGTGTGATATACCTAACAAACATGGCTATTAAGTGAACACTATGGTCATATTGTAAACAAAGAGTCAAGGGTCAGCTTTGACAGGTTAATTGGGATTACTTGGCTTGAATTGTCAGTTTATGAGCACTTTTAAGTTCACTCATGAGTTTTTATCCATTTATATTGTACTTTTTGTAGGTGATTTTTGTAAATATCTTATGTGTATTTTTTCGATTTATAGTCTCTATGGTTAGTTTACCAAAGATCAAGTCAGAATCCTACCTTTTCTTTAGATGCTTCAAGCCCCCGCGGATTGCACCTTGCATGCGATCCTTCCGATGTGCTATAATCACCGACGGTGCACGGCCCTATGGTCAAGCGGTCAAGACGCCGCCCTCTCACGGCGGAATCAGGAGTTCGATTCTCCTTAGGGTCACCAAAAATGAAAAGCCAGTTATCGCAGCCGACAGCAACGATAACTGGCTTTTTCAATGATTGGAAGGATCTATGATCGACTGGCTCAGGCGTCAGGCTTCCTGAATCGTGCGTTGCTCCATCGGCTCATACGAGCGCCGTTTCTGAACGCATTTGTAAGCGGGACGGATGATGCGGCCGCCGCTGACCAATTCTTCGATCCGGTGCGCACTCCAGCCGGCGATGCGGGCGACAGCGAAGATGGGCGTGAACAGTTCGGGTGCGATGCCGAGCATGTCGTAAATGAAACCGGAATAGAAGTCGACATTGGCACAGACGATTTTGTCGTTTTTCTTGACGTCATGGAAGACCTGAGGAGCCAGGCGCTCAGCCAGGGTGTACAGTTCGTATTCCTCTTCCCTGCCGGCTTCATAAGCCAGGCCACGGGCATAGTCACGCAACAGCTTGGTCCGCGGATCGGAAACCGTGTAAACCGCGTGGCCGATGCCATAGATCAGGCCACTCTTGTCAAACGCTTCCTTGCGCAGGATCTTGGCCAGATAGTCGATGATCTCGCCTTCGTTGCGCCAGTTCTTGACGGTGGCTGACAGGTCTTGCAGCATGTCGTAGGCCTTGCCGCTGGCGCCGCCGTGTTGCGGGCCCTTGAGCGAACCAATGGCTGCCGCGATGGTGGAATACGTATCGGATCCTGAGGAGGTGACCGCATGAGTGACAAAGGTCGAATTGTTACCGCCACCGTGCTCAGCATGCAGGACCAGGGCCAAGTCGAGGACCCGGGCTTCCAGTTCGGTAAATTGTCCATCGGCACGGATCATGTAGAGGAGATTCTGGGCCGTGTTATAATCTGGACGCGGGGCGTGCAGGAACAGGCTTTCCTTGTCTACATAGTGGCGCTTGGCCATGAAGCCATAGGCAGCCATGACCGGAAAACGGGCAATCAGCTCGAGGCACTGGCGCATGACATTCTCGATGTCGATCGCGTCCGGGTTCTTGTCATAGGAATACAGGGCCAGGACGGAGCGGGCCAGCTTGTTCATGATATCCGGGCTGGGGGCCTTGAGGATCATGTCCTCGGTGAAGCTCGGCGGCAATTCGCGGGAAGAAGACAGGATGGCTTCCAGCTGGTCGAGCTGGTCCTGGGTCGGCAATTCACCAAACAGCAGCAGGTAGATGGTTTCTTCAAAGCCATACCGTTTCTTGCTGTAAAAACCATTGACCAGGTCATCGATCGAAATGCCGCGGTAGAACAGGCGGCCTTCGACAGGGATCCGGTCACCGCCATCGATGATGTAGGAAAATACATCGCCGACTTCGGTCAGGCCGACGAGAACGCCGGTGCCGTCTTCGTTGCGCAAACCGCGCTTGACGCTGTATTTCTCATAGAGAGTCGGATCGATCCGGGCCTTGGCAGCAGAGTTTCCAGCCATCTCGTGGATGATTCGCTTCTTTTCGCTTTCAGTGATCATGGAGTCCTCCTGTTCGGTTTTCAATCATATTGCGGTAGCTCTGGGCTGCGTTGCCGATGTGCTTTTCCATCGCCTGGCGGGCTAACTGGCTGTCGCCGGTTTTCATGGCATTGAGGATCTGGGTATGTTCTTCCAGAACGGCGCGGGCTCGCTGTGGATTGGCCAAGCTGATGCTTCTGGATTGTCTGGTGTAATGGGCAATCGGATTGAGGAAATTCTGCAGGACTTTGCTGCCGCTCGTCCTGAAGATCAGGTCGTGGAAATGGGCATCTTGTTGCAGGAGCGCTTCCAACTGGTCAGAGGCGATCAATTGGCGGGCCTGGGCAATGGTCTGTTCAAGCTCCAGAGCAACGGAGTCGGTCAGGTATGCGGTGGCTTTTTCGGCCGCCATGCCTTCCATCCGGATCCTCAGGTCGTACCAGTCGAGCAGATCATTCTGGTCCAGGCCTTCCACGACGATGCCTTTGTTGGGAGTGGCCTTGACCAGGCCATCAAGCAAAAGCTGGCTGAAAGCCTCGCGGATCGGTGTCCGGCTGACGCCGAGGTCTTTGCTGACCCTGATTTCGGTCAGGGCTGTTCCTCTGGCGTAAGTACCGCTCAAGATCCGGTCCCGCAGCTGGGTGTAGACACGGTGGCGCAGACTGCCGTGCAGGGGTGGGATCTGGGTGGGCATGGCCATCAGCTTTCCTGGCGGGTGAAGTTCAAAAGGCCACCGGCCAGCAGAATCTTGGCCTGGCGCTCGGACAGCGGCAGGCTCAGCTCCATGGTGCGCCCTTGGGTCATGTTCATGACCACCAGGTTTTGACCTTCGACCAGGGCCTGGATCTGCTCCGGTGCTTTGGCGATGGTCAGCTCATCGAGCAAGTCGATGGTGTCGTAGTCTTCCGGCTGGACAAACGTCAGGGGCAGAATCCCGTTATTGATCAGGTTGGCCATGTGGATACGGGCAAAGGACTTGGCCAGGACGGCTTTGACGCCAAGCTGGAGTGGCGCCAGAGCGGCATGTTCACGGCTGGATCCCTGGCCATAGTTGGCCCCGGCGATGATGAAGCCGCCGTTGTTGGCTTTGGCCCGGGCAGGGAACTCGGGATCACAGGGTGTCAGGCAGTAATCGGCCAGGTAAGGGACATTGGACCGGTAGGGCAGCAACTTGGCATTGGAGGGCATGATGTGATCAGTCGTGATGTTGTCCTCGACCTTGATCAGGGCCTTGCCGCCAATTTCAGCCGGGACTTCGATATTGACCGGGAATGGCTGGATGTTCGGGCCACGCACGACTTCGACGGTGTTGCCTTCCGGAGCCGGCAGGATCACGAGGTTGTCATTGATATCAAATGCGGCCGGCAAAACGACGTTGGGCATCTCGCCGAGATCACGCGGGTCGGTCAGGACGCCGGCGACGGCACTAGCGGCTGCAACTTCCGGGCTGACCAGATAAACCTGGGCCGACGCGGTCCCGGAGCGACCATAGAAATTGCGGTTGATCGTGCGCAGGGAGACGGCATTGGTGCGCGGGGACTGGCCCATGCCGATGCAGGGGCCGCAGGCAGACTCGAGGATGCGGGCACCGGCGTCAATCATGTCGGTCAGGGCGCCCAGGCGGGACAGCATGGTCAGGACTTGGCGTGAACCAGGTGCAATGACCAGCGAGACATTGGGATGGACGGTCTTGCCCTTGAGGATGGCTGCAACCTTGAGCATGTCAAACAAAGATGAATTGGTGCAGCTGCCGATGGCGACCTGGTCCACCGCGACCGGACCGACTTCACGGACCGGAGCGACATTGTCCGGGCTGTGGGGACGGGCGACCAGCGGCTCGAGCTGATCGAGATCGATGGTGTAGGTTTCATCGTAGATAGCATCGGTATCAGGACCGACGGCGACGAAATCCTGGGGCCGGCCCTGGGCCTTGAGGAAGGCCAGCGTGACATCATCGCTCGGGAAAATCGAGGTCGTGGCACCCAGTTCGGCGCCCATGTTGGTGATCGTGGCCCGTTCTGGCACGGTCAGGCTGGCAATGCCAGGCCCGCCGTATTCGACAATCTTGCCCACGCCGCCCTTGACGGTCAGGATCCTGAGGACCTCGAGGATGATGTCCTTGGCTGTGACCCAAGGTTTGAGTGTGCCCAGCAGTTCCACCTTGACCATTTTCGGCATGGTCAGGTAGTAGGCGCCGCCACCCATGGCCACCGCGACGTCCAGTCCGCCGGCACCGATTGCCAGCATGCCGATCCCGCCGCAGGTCGGGGTGTGGCTGTCCGAGCCAAGCAAGGTTTTGCCCGGGACACCAAAGCGCTCGATGTGGACCTGGTGGCAAACCCCATTGCCCGGCTTGGAAAAACGGATGCCGTATTTGCTGGCGACCGACTGGATGTACATGTGGTCATCGGCGTTCTCAAATCCGGTCTGCAAGGTGTTGTGATCGATGTAGGCGACGGAGAGGTCTGTTTTGACCCGCGGGATATTGATTGCTTCGAACTGGAGATAAGCCATCGTCCCGGTTGAGTCCTGGGTCAGGGTCTGGTCGATGCGGATTGCGACTTCGCGTCCAGCGACCAGATCTCCGCTGACGAGGTGGTCACGGATGATTTTTTGCGCAGTGGTTAATCCCATGGCTTTGGCCTCCTGAAGATTGTATACAATTATTTTCCTATTATCATGCAAGAAACCGCAGCCTGTCAACCGCATTTAACGATCCAGACTGCGGTCAATTTTGAATTTATCGTGAATTTATGAAATTTTCTAATTCTTTTCCTGCATTTTACAATCAGCCAACCAGAATTTTTCCTTCGGGATGGACAATCTCGCGCTTTTTGGCGGCACGCAAGGCCAGGCTGATGGCAAAGGATGCAGGACCGACACGGCCCAGATACATGGCCGGGATCAGGATGATCTGGCTGGGTATCGTCAAGTTCGGTGTGCCCGCAGCTGACAGGCCAACCGTGGCGAAGGCAGAGGTGGCTTCAAAAAACAAATCGAGAAAGCTGAAGCGGCCAGTTTCGAGCGCCTGGACTTCGAAATAGCCCAGCGTGATGGTCGTTGTCAGGACGATCAGCATGCCCAGGCCCATGACCGCCAAGGCCCGGGTGAAGGTCTCGCGCGACAAGCGGTGACGGGACAGGACGATCTCGTCATGGTTGGTGATATCAGACAGAATCGTCGCCACAAAAACGGCGAATGTGGTGATCTTGATACCGCCGCCGGTCGAGCCAGGGGCAGCACCGATAAACATCAGGATCACGGTGATAAACTTTGACGTGTCATAGAGCGATGTTTGGTCGATGGTGTTAAAACCGGCTGTACGGGGCGTGACGGACTGGAAGAAAGCCGCCAGCGGACGCTGCCAGACCGGCAGAGACCCCATCGAATACGGGTGTTGGGTGTTGTGCCACTCGGTGGCCAGAAAGGCAATCATGCCCGTCACAATCAGGATGCCAGTCATGGCCAGGACAACACGGGAGTGGAAATGCAGTTTGCCTTCCTTGCGGAGGTTGAGGATCTCAGACCAGACTAGAAAGCCAAGGCCGCCACAAATAATGAGCAGTGCCGTGGTCAAGATCACGATCGGATCGTTGTTCCAGGCGATCAGGCTGGAATATTTGCCATCGGTTGCGCCGATCGTCAGCATGCCGGGAGCGATGGTGTCACCATGCAGGTCAAACCCAGCGTTGCAGTATGATGATACAGCCTGAAAAATACCTTTGGTAATACCGTCCCGCAGGCCATAGCGCAGGGCAAAGCGCCAGGAAAAAATAACGGCGCCAATGCCTTCTGTTACGAGGGTGATCCCGATGATTTTGCGAACCAGGGCAAAGACATCTTCAAAATTGAAACTCGATGTTGACTCTTTCGCCACGACCATGGTTTTGAGAGTTGCTTTGCGGCGCATGAAGCTGTAAAAGAAGCTGGTGATCGTCACAATGCCAAGGCCACCGATCTGGATCAACAGGAGGATCACCGATTTGCCAAAGGTGCTCCAGTAGGTTGCAGTGTCCTCGAGGACTAGCCCGGTGACACAAACGGCCGAAGTCGCTGTAAACAAGGCCCGGAGCAGGCCCGGGCTGCTCCCTGATTTCGTTGCGATCGGCAGCAGCAGGAACACTGTCCCCGTGATAATCACCATGGCAAATGATGAAACGATCAGGCGCAGCGGGTTGATATTGAGCAGACGAATGGGAGAGGGAGTCTTGGCCCGGTTGACTATCGCCATGATTGTGCTCCGTCCTACTTCCGGATCATCGTTTTCAGGATAGCTTGGTATTCATCAGCCTCGGCAATCATCAGGAACGTGTCCTCTGGTTGCATGATCAAGTTGCCGCGCGGCATTTCCACCGAACCATCCGCATGGGTGATCATGACCACTTTGCTGTCCCCAGGAAATTCATAGGCTTCGAGCGTTTTGCCACAGGCAGCAGAGCGGGGCGAAAGCTTGAATTCGATGATCGATTTGTTAGACCGATCGATTTTCAAGACAACCTGGAGTCCTTCGAAATCCACTTCCTGCTCGATGATGTCGGCCAGGATCTGCGTGCCGGAATAGACCTTGTCCACGCCCATGCGGGAGAACATTTCCGCGTTCTTGGGGTTATTGACCCGGGCCACGGTATGCCGGACATTGAACTTCTTTTTGGCAATCTGGCAGCCGACGAGGTTGTTCTCATCTTTGCCCGTCACTGCAATGTAGAAATCAGCATTCTCGCAGTCAACCTCGTGCATCATGCGGATGCTGGTTCCGTCGCCGTTATAGACATCGACTTCATCAAAATCGGTGGCGATCTTGGCGCTGACTTCTTTTTGCAACTCGATGACAGAGATCTGGTGCCGGTAAGGGCGCAGGGTTTTGATCAGGTAGTAGGCCAGCTTGCCGCCGCCCACAATCACTATACGCATACTTCATTTGCCTCGCGGAGGTGGATTACTGCAGGTCGGCCAGCACGAGCTGGTCACCTTCCTGGACTTTTAGGCCGGGGATGGCCAGCATCAGGCGGCCTTTGCGGATCAGGCCGATGACCATTTTGCCGGTGTCTGTGCTCAGGTCGCAGACATTGTCACCGTAAATCTCGCGGTCGGTGACGACAGTGGAATAAACGATGGGTGTGCCATAGAGCTGGTGGACCTGGGTGTTCTGCTCGCCCTCGATTTCGCGCAGGAAAGCATCAACGGTCAGCTCGGTCGAGCAGATCGTGTTCAGGCCGAATTCATCAAAGACGTCTTTGTTGACTGGGTTGAAAATCCGGGTGATGATCTTGGGAACGTGAAAGACATCCTGGGCGATCTGGGAGGTCATGATGTTGATGTTGTCAACCTGGGTGACACAACAGACGGCGTCGGCTGTTTCAATACCGGCCTGGCGCAGGACGTCGCGGTCGATCGGAACGCCTGTGATCTTGATACAGTCGATGTCGTCTGCCTGTAGCATCAGCTTGCTGTCGCTTTCGATAATGACGACGTCATGTTCCAGAGCCACGAGCTGGCGGGCCAGGGATGA
Source organism: Clostridia bacterium (assembly GCA_009928985.1). Taxonomy (GTDB): domain Bacteria; phylum Bacillota; class Clostridia; order Saccharofermentanales; family UBA5734; genus UBA5734. The sequence continues at coordinate 14,295 of SABL01000027.1, read as the reverse complement.
ACCCACTTTGCCACAGCCAATGATGATGATTTGCATGGTTATCCACCTTTTCAGCTGATACGATCGGGTGCCAGCAGGCAGCCAAGCTGAAACATTCTTCTGATCGTAGCACTTTTACAGCAAAGTGCAAGCTTTATTCCATTATAGACTTTTATTTCTAATCTGAACGCCCCAGAGCAAATAAATGGCACAGAATCGCTGCGGCTGATGCGGCATTCAGGGACTCGGCCCGGCCTGGCATGTCGATTCCAAGGCGCCGGTCGGCAAGTGCCAGAGCCTCGCTGCTCAGACCCGCTCCTTCATTGCCGATCGCCAGGGCTGCCGGTGGCTGTAGCACGGTGCTGCGGGTGATGGTCTCACCCGAAAGTTCAGCTGCAACGAGTGGAATCTGGCTGGTGGACAGCCAGTGTTTGGCTTCAAGGATTGAGGGAAACTGGTAGACCGGAATGTGGAAAGCAGAGCCCATCGCCGAACGCAAGGCTTTATCGCCAAACGGATCGACAGCTGGTCCGGCCAGGATCACGCCGTCGAAGCCAAACGCATCGGCCGTCCGGATCATGGTCCCCATGTTGCCAGGGTCCTGGATCCCTTCAAGCACCAGATAGAGCCCCTGTTCTTCAGGGCAGCCTGCCGGGGATGAAATCAAAGGCGTCGGGGCAATGATGGCCACGCCCTGGGGCGAAGGAGTGGCTGAAAGTCCTTCAAACAGGCGGGTATCGAGCAGCAGGCATTCGAAAGCTATCTTCTCGAAGCAGGTTTCTGCCATGACCTGGAGCGCTGGCCAGCGTTCATGAATCAGAGCAGCCGAGCTGGCGATCAGCCATTGTGGCTGGATGCCGGCAGCCAGGGCCTCCTCGACCTGGCGAAAGCCCTCGATGAGGATCAGTCCCGCTTCATGGGCTTTTTTGGCCTGGCGCAAGGCCCTCAAGTTTTTATAGGTGGCATTTTCCCGGCTGGAAATGGTCTTGAAAGGCAAATCCATGGTTCTTGTCGTACCCCTGAATGGATCAGGGACGGGATTTCAAGAAAATCCCGTCCCTGGTGCGTGTCTATCTGGTGATAGGTCAGTGGTCTTGGTTCAGAGGGCAGCCTTGGCTTTCAGACAAAGTGAAGCGAAAGCAGCCGGATCTTTGACAGCGATGTCAGCCAGGACCTTGCGGTCGAGGAGAATGTTGGCCTTGGACAGGCCGTTCATGAATTTGCTGTAGGACAGGCCGTTGATGCGGGCAGCCGCATTGATGCGGGTGATCCACAGGCGACGGAAGTCGCGCTTCTTGGCCTTGCGGTCACGGTAAGCATAGCTCAGGGACTTCATGACCTGCTGGTTGGCGACCTTGAACAGCTTGCTCTTGTGGCCGAAATAGCCCTTGGCGAGCTTGAGGATTTTTCTATGGCGGGCTCTGGCCCGGACAGATCTCTTTACACGTGTCATCTCTATTACCTCCGGTAAACGCGTTGTTTCAAATCAGGATCGTGTGGATGTGAGCTGCGGCTTATTTGTAAGGAATCAGCTGCTTGATGTTGTGCTGGTTGGATGCGGCGGCCACAACGGACTTCCGGAGATTGCGTTTACGCTTGGTGGTCTTCTTGGTCAGGATGTGCTTCTTGAAAGCCTGGCTGCGCATAACTTTGCCTGTGCCAGTCACCTTGAATCTTTTCTTGGAAGCACTGTGTGTTTTTTGTTTCGGCATATGCTTTTCCTCCCTTGTGGTTGCCCGGATGGGCGAATTATTTCTTGAGTGGAGCGAGGAACATCACCATGTTCCGGCCCTCGACCTTGGGGTCGCGGTCAACCTGGCCGACCTCTTCGCAAGCCTTGGCAAACTGTCTCATGACTTCGAAGCCCCGTGTTGTGTAGGTCATTTCGCGGCCGCGGAACTTGAGGACAACTTTGACTCGGTCACCTTCCTCAAGGAAACGGCAGGCATTCTTGGTCTTGTACGATAAATCGTGTTCCTCGGTCGTCAGTTTAAGGCCGACTTCCTTGATTTCGGTGATTCTCTGGTTCTTCTTGGCTTCTTTTTCTTTCTTGGCCTGCTCAAACTTGAACTTGTTGTAGTCCATGATTTTGCAAACCGGATTGTCAGCCTGAGCTGAGATCAAAACGAGATCAAGGCTCTGGTCCTCTGCGCGTTTTCTGGCTTCACTGATCGGAACAACACCGATCATGCTGCCGTCGCTTTCGATCAGGCGGACCCTCTGGAAACGGATTTCATCATTGATCATCTGACCACTATTTGCCTTGGCGATACGAATACACCTCCCGGAAAAATCAAAATGGAGCGGATGCTTTTTCATCCGCTCCATCGAAACAGGCTGTTGCCTGATTTTGACTCGATGAACCTCTTTGCTGAAGCTGGAGGTGAGAAGCGGACGCTTCTGCTTGCTAACGTGGGTAGTTTACACGGGGTTGGAGGGAAAGTCAAGGGGGGTGGCAGGGAGTCATCCGGCTTGCTCAGACATCCTCGCCGGCCAAGGCCGGCTGCGGAACTCGCCGCCGGATGGCTCCCTGCCACCTGAATTGCACGATTGGGACTGGGTGGACTGGGCTGCCAAGCGGTATCCGGCTTGCTCAGACATCCTCGCCGGCCTTGGCCGGCTGCGGAACTCGCCGCCGGATGGCTCCCTGCCACCTGAATAGCACGGTTGGGGCTGGGTGGACTGGGCCGCCCAGCGGTATCCGGCTACGCTCAGACATCCTCGCCGGCCTTGGCCGGCTGCGGAACTCGCCGCCGGATGGCTCCCTGCCACCTGAATAGTGCGATTGGGGCTGGGTGGACTGGGCTGTCCAACGGTATCCGGCTATGCTCAGACATCCTCGCCGCTGGCGCGGTAGAAGATGGCGGATGCGGTGGCAAGGATGGTGTTTGGCTGGTCTTGCGCCCAGGCTTCGGCCTGGACTTGGAAGAATTTCCGGTTGACACTGCTGAGCTTGGCCTGGATGTGCAGGCAGGCACCGAGCGGAACGGGTTTGCAGAAGTTGACTTGCAGGGAAATAGTCGGTGTAAACGATGTGTTGGCGTAGGCTTTGCACAGCAGACCCATGGTGATGTCAAAAGCAGTGGAAATTGCGCCACCATGCATGATCCCAGATACATTCCGGGTCCACGGTGATGCTTCTACAGACATTTCAAGCAGCTTATGCTCATGGCTGACATTGATAAATGCCAAGGGCAGACTCGTGTTGATCGAATCTGCCTGTGTCGCCCTGTCGCGCAAAGATTCCAAGACGAGCGTTTTCATATTCTGGTCCGAATTCGAAGGATCTGCCATTTGAATCACCTGCCCACTTCTCACTTGAATGATTGATGTCAGTTCTTTGCTGTTTTATTTTATGTCATCTTGGTCCTTATGGTATCATGGTTTTCACAATCGAAACTGCTTCTTATTGATTTCTTACCTGACGGAGGTTTTCTGATGATTTCCCGGAAAATAACCCAGAATATGGCTGCCGGATCCATGATCCGCAAGATGTTTGAGGAAGGGGCCAGGTTGAAGGCGCAGTTTGGTGCTGACAAAGTATATGACTTTAGCATTGGCAACCCGGATTTGGAACCTCCGGCTGAGGTTCTGGCCGCATTTCAGGAATTGTCCGCTGATCCCAGGCCTGGGCTGCATGCTTACATGAGCAATGCAGGGTATCTTGAGACTCGCCAGGTGGTGGCTGACAAACTGTCCCTGAGCAGTGGCCTGGCGGTCAAGGCCGAGGCAGTTTGCATGACCGTGGGTGCTGCCGGAGCTCTCAATGTCAGCCTGAAGGCATTGCTCGACCCCGGCGATGAAGTCATTGTCCTGGCCCCCTATTTTGTCGAGTATCTATCTTATATCCAGAACCACGGTGGCGTGCCGGTCATTGTCCATTGTAATGAAACGACTTTTTTCCCTGATCCAGAAAGGATTGCAGCCGCTCTGACGCCCCGGACCAAAGCCCTGATCATCAATTCACCCAATAATCCGACCGGGGTGATCTACCCCATCGACGTCCTGAAGGCATTGGACAAGGTTCTGCTTTCTGCCAGCCAGACTGTATATGTTTTGTCAGATGAACCTTATGCCGGTCTGACATTTGACGGTCAGAAAACACCTGATAACTTGGCTCACCTGACCAACTGCATCGTTTGCAACAGCTGGAGCAAGTCCCTTTCCCTGCCTGGCGAGCGGATTGGCTATATCGGAGTCAGCCCTCGTTGCGAAGATTATTCCAATCTGGTCCAAGCTATTGGTTACTGCAACCGGGTGCTGGGTTTTGTCAATGCGCCGGCCTTCCTGCAACGTGTGATCGCGAAAACCATTGATGCCCGAGTGGATGTCAACCGCTATGAAACCCGTCGTAACCGCATGCATGAAATCTTGACATCCGCAGGTTTTGATGTCCGGCGGCCGGATGGTGGCTTCTATTTCTTCCCCAAAGCACCCATCGCTGATGATTCCGAATTTGTGGCGGCTTGTGCCAAACATAATGTCCTGGTCGTTCCAGGCAAGGGTTTCGGCTTCCCGGGCTTTTTCCGTCTCTGCTTTGCGGTGCCGGATGACATGATCGAGCGCTCGGCCCCAGCCTGGCTTGAGATCGGCAAGGAGTTCGGGCTGGTCTGAACAGCCGCGATCCAATTTGATCTTCGAAAACAAGACCCTCTGGTCAGACTGGCAAAGGCCAGGGACCAGAGAGTCTTTGCGATTTTCGGGATGATGCGTCAGATTGCCGGGGTCAAGATGATCAGCAGCGCACCGCTCTCCAGGTTGACCTCGATCGGCTGGCCGTCTGCCGGCCTGTTGCTGACACCGCGGCAGCTGCCGCGTTCGAGGGTGGCATTGTGCAGCGGGTACTGCAATCCGGTATAACTGAGGCCTGTGATGACAGGGCTGACAGGAATCGCGGAGATGGCCCAATCTGTTGCCTGTCTGGCCGGTGCTGGCACGTGCAGCTGAGCTGGTCCAACCACCGGGATCATCCGGCTCTGGCCATCACTGAGCAGGACAGAAAATCCGTGTTCGGCCAGTTTGACAGCCATCAGCTGGTTGGCCAGAACATGGTCGGGCCTGCCACCCAGCACGGCTAGAAAAATGAGCTCGACGTCTGCAGGCGATAAGGTCTCACGCGCAAGTCCCTTTTTCTCGCACAGCAGTTCCAGGCTGGCTTCAACGGCCAGCTCGGCATCGGTTTCGTCTTTGACGCTGGGGAACCGGACAATCGGCACCTGGTGCTGTTCAATCCAGGCCAGATCAGCCGGATCGATCGAATCGAGGTCGCCGACCAGCCGGTCGGGCAGCCGGCCGATCCGATGGAGATGGCGAGCGCCGCCGTCAGCACAGATCAGTAAATCCTGGCGCCGGATCAACTCGCAAAAACCGTCCTCACTGGCGATCTGGCCACTGAGGACGATGACGATGCGATGGCTTGTCTGGCCGGCTGGCATTCTTTCTGGCATGGGAGCTGCTCAGCGGGCAGCTGCGCGCAATTCAACCAAGGCGGCGGCTGGATCCGGCTTGGCATAGCAGGCGCTGCCGACGACGATCATGTTGGCCCCGGCGGCGACATTTTCGCGGATATTGTCCAGGCCGATACCACCGTCGATCTGGATATGGATGTCCAGGCCGAGGTCGTCGATCTTTTGACGCAGGCGGCGGATTTTACCAGTCATGGTCGGGATGTATTTCTGGCCGCCAAATCCGGGGTTGACTGTCATCAGCAGGACCATGTCGATGTAGGGCAGGATTTCATCGAGCGCTTCCAGCGGGGTCCCGGGATTGATCGCGACACCGGGGGTGACGCCGAGGGCGCGGATCTGCTGGATGGCGCGGTGCAAGTGGGTGCAGACTTCGGCATGAACAACGAGCGTGTCAGCGCCGGCCTGGGCAAAGGCTTCGATCAGGTCAGTCGGGTTGGTCACCATCAGATGAACATCCAGCGGCAAGCTGGTGCGTTTGCGGATGGCGCCGAGCACGGGCGGGCCCAGGGTCAGGTTGGGCACAAAATGGCCATCCATGACATCGACATGGATGATGTCAGCGGTATCAGCTACCTGTTCGACGGCTGCGCCGAGGGCGGCGAAATCGGCGGACAGGATCGATGGGCAAAGCAGGATCTCGCTGGAATTTTTGTTGTAGCGGTCAATCATGGGAAGCCTCCGGGTTCTATTTTCAGCGGCGGGTGCGGCCGCGCGGCTGGCTGGGACTTTTGGGCTGGGTTGCAGGGCGAGACTGGTTGTAGGGTTTGATCAGGTCCAGTTCGGTGCGAAACTGGCGATAGCGGGCCAGTCGACCGGGATCTATTGTAGCACGATCGATCGCACAGCCCAACTCTCCCAGATGGCGGCAGCCGGTAAAGCGGCAATGGTCTGCGATGGCCTTGATTTCCGGGTAGCCCGTCTCAAGGTCAGGACCCGTAACTCCGAATTCCGATAATTCGAGGGATGTGAAGCCAGGCGTGTCTGCCAGATAGCCGCCCGAAAACGGGAATAATTCAACGTGGCGGGTGGTGTGGCGGCCGCGGCCGATCCGGTCACTGACTTCGCCTGTTGCCATTTTCTCATCTCCAAATAGCTGGTTGAGCAAGGTGGATTTGCCAACACCAGACTGGCCGGCAAAACTGACCACCCTGCCATCGAGCAGATGACGCAGATAGTCATGGCTGGCGCTATCGTCAGGATGGGTGCGAACGATGGTCACGCCGGATGGCTTGTAGGCCTGCTCGATCTGGTCCGCCTGATGGTCGGGCAGGTCGGTTTTGGTAATACACAGGATCGGCTTGATCTGGTGCAGCCAGCAGATGGTGAGCAGCTTGTCAGCCAACTGGAAATCGGGTTCGGGATCGGTTGAGGACAACGTGATGATCAGGCAGTCGAGATTGGCAATGGTCGGACGGACCAGTTCATTTTTCCGCGGCAAGATCTTGAGGATGCGCCACGGGATATCAGGATCGCCGCTCGGAATCACCTCGACAAAGTCGCCCGGAGTCGGTGTCAGGCCGTTCTTGCGGAACAATCCGCGGGCGCTGGCCACAGCTGTCATACCATCCGAGCCGGCCAGCACGTATTGGCCACCGACGCCTTTGATAATCCTGGCCGGGCTAAAATCACTTACAGGCACACAGCTGTCCTTTTTTCTGACATCGATCAGGCCGGCGGGGCCGTTTCAACCGGCGCAGGTGTCTCGGCTGGGACATAGCCGGGCGGGTACGAGCCGAGATGGAAGACATAGTCCGACAACGTGCCGTAGGTGATTTTGATCACCGTCTGGGCGATCACGGAGGTGCCGGGGACGATCTCCTGGTTGATGACAAACAGCTGTTCGAGCGGAAATCCTACCGGCTGGCCGGTGACTGGATCAAAAATCGGATTGATGTTGACCGTGGGTCCATTGACCAGGTTATTGCGGACAATTTCCGCCTGGGCCACCGCCAGGTTCATGCCGGTTAAATTCGGCATGGTGACCATCGGGCTGCCATCACTGACGACCAGCGTCACGGCGCTGCCGCTGGCAATGCTCTGCCCGGCCGAGGGGATCGTCTTGATCACTTTTTCCTTGGCCAGATCGGAGTATTCGTAGACAATATCGACCTTGAAGCCATACATCTGCTCGAGTTCCGCCTTGGCTTCGGCCACCGTGCGGCTGGTGTAGTCCGGGATGGTGATCAGGTTCTGGCCGCCGCTGACGTACAAGGTGATCGTGGTGCTGCCCGGCCGGATTGAGACGCCTACGCCCGGTGTCTGGTCGACGACATAGCCTTCCCGGACCGAAGGATCGGTGACATAGCGGACGGAATATTTGATACCAGCATCGCTGAGCCTGGATGCGACTGAATCATAGGTCTGGCCGACATAATTTTCAATCTGGTACTCCACGACCGTTTTGGTTGTCAGGCTGGCGCTGATTCTTTGCCAGCTCAGGGAAAAGATCGTGATCAGAATGGTGATCGAGGCAATGATGATCGCCACCATGATCGCAGTGTCGCGTGTGCGCAAGCGACGGCGCTCATTGATGGCCCGTTCGACCTCGCGCAATTTGCCGAAGTTGGATTCATAGGCATTCTGCAGGCCGATGGCTGTGGTATTGCCCTCCCAGTCGGACTGGCCGCTGATCACCCCATAGACACCGGAAGGATCGACCAGGAAAGCGTCCAGTTCGTCGACCAGTTCCCGCGCATCGACATAGCGCTTCTCGACTGATTTTTGGATGCATTTCATGACGATCTGGTCGAGGCCGTGCGGAATGCCGGGCACCAGCTTGGAAGGCACGGGAGGCAGCTCCTGGAGGTGCTTGATGGCGACCGAAACCGAGGTGTCCCCGTCAAAGGGCATTTTCCCGGTCAGCATTTCATACATCAGGATGCCCAGGGAGTAGATGTCGGATTGTTCACCGACCAAACTGCCACGGGCCTGTTCCGGGGAAAAATAGTGGACGGAACCGTACGCCACGCCGCTGGTCAGGGTGATCGTGTTGGCATTGGTGGCGCGGGCGATGCCAAAATCGGTGACTTTGGCGATCCGGTCGCGGGTGATCAGGATGTTCTGCGGCTTGATGTCGCGATGGACGACGCCGCGGTGGTGGGCATGCTCCAGGGCTAGCCCGATCTGGATCGCCAGAGGCACGGCAATCGTGTAGTCGAGAGCCCCATATTCGCCAATCAGTTCCTTCAAGGTCATGCCTTCGACATATTCCTGGACGATGTAGCGCAAATCTCCGTCCTGGCCGTAGCCCAGAACCTTGATGATGTTGGGGTGGTCGAGGCTGGAGGCAGCCTTGGCTTCGGTGTCGAAACGCTTGATGAATTCCTGGTCATTGGACAGGTCGTCCTTCATGACCTTGATGGCGACGTTTTCCTGCGTGACCTGGTCAGTTGCCAGAAAGACGTAAGCCATGCCGCCCTGGCCGATCGGCCGGACGATGGCAAAACGGTTGCTGATCCAGTCTCCGGCAGCAAGATGGCGGTTAGCCCGGTTCATGACTGCACCTCCTGGCCTGGCTGGCCTGGAACAAAGGCACACAGGACGGTCACGTTATCTTCCCCTCCAGCTGTCAGGGCTGCCTGGATAAGCGAATTGACAACCTCGGATGGTGTCTCACCGGCCGAGGCCAGCTGGCTGATCCGGTCATCTGGTACAAAACCGTGCAAGCCGTCGCTGCATAAAATGACGCGATCACCGGCTGTGACCGGTGTTTCAGTGATGTCAGGATGGACAAATTCCGGAAAGCCCAGAGCCCGGGTCAGGACATTGCGCCGCGGATGCGTTCTGGTCTCTGCGGCGGTGATGCTGCCGGCATCGACCATTTCCTGGACCAGGGTATGGTCAACCGTCAGCTGGCGCAGCTGGCCTTCCTTCAGGATATAGGCCCGGCAATCACCGACATGGGCGGTGATCAGCCAGTCAGGCAGGAGGATGGCGGCCGTCAGGGTGGTCCCCATCCCCTGGTTTTCTTTTTCATCGAGTGAACTGAGGTAGACTTTGACGTTGGCTTTTTTGACCAGTTCCTGCAGTTGCCGGGTAAGCTCGGCCGGTTTGTGTGGACTAAGCAAATACTCGCGCAGAAAACTGGCGATAAAATCTGCTGCAATTTCGCTGGCAATTTCACCTTTGCTATGGCCGCCCATCCCGTCGGCCAGAATCAGGGCCAGTGGATAACCTGGTCCTGGATAAACCGATTCATAGGTGTCTTCGTTGTTTTCCCGGACCAGTCCGGTGTGGCTTTGCGCAGCAAACTTGATTGGCTCTGTCATGCTTCGAGCGTTCTCCTTAGCTGACCGCAGGCAGCGTTGATATCGGCGCCCAATTCACGCCGGATGGTGGCATTGATGCCGGCATCGAGCAGGATCTGCTGGAACTCTGCAACCTGGCGGCGGTCACTTTGGCGGTGTGTGCCGCCGTCGAACTCATTGGCCGGGATCAGATTGACATGGCACAGCATCCCCTTGAGACGGCGCGCCAGTTCCCGGGCGTGCTCGGGCTGGTCATTGACACCAGCAAAAAGGGAATATTCGAAAGAAATCCGCCGCCCGCTGTGTTCGACGTGGCGCCGGCAGGCTGCTAGCAGCTCGTCAATGCTGTATCGCCGGGCGATGGGCATGATGGACTGCCGGATGGTGTCATTAGGTGCATGCAGGGAAACGGAAAGGGTCACGGGCAGACCTTCATCTGTGAATTTTAGCATCTCGGGTACCAGTCCGCAAGTTGAGACCGAGATGTGGCGCAGGCTGATGGATAGGCCTTGCGGGTCATTGGCCGCCTTGAGAAATGCGACCACTTCGTCGTAATTGTCCATCGGTTCACCGATGCCCATGATCACGACGTGGCCGATCCGTTCGCCGATTTCCCGGCCGATCCGGCTGACCTGGGCCAGCATTTCACCGCGGCTCAAGTTGCGGCCAAACCCAGCCCCCGTTGAGGCACAGAAGGTGCATCCCATTTTGCAGCCTGCCTGGGAGGAGATGCAGACAGAGTAGCCATGCTTGTAGTGCATCAGGACCGATTCGACGACATTGCCATCATGCAAGCGGAAGACATATTTGGTTGTCTGGTCCAGGGCAGACACGATCTTGCGTTCTACCGTCAGGCCATCAACGAGGAAATCTGCCGCAAGCTGTTCGCGGATGTTTTTCGGCAGGTTGGTCATTTCGTCAATCGAGCCAATACCGCGCGACATCCACTGCTGGATCTGTCCAGCGCGGTAAGCCGGCCAGTCTTTGGCGGCTACGTAGGTTTTCCAGTCTTCGAGGGTTTGATCGATCATCAGGCGCATGGTGTTCTCCTCGGGAGGGTGATTTGCTGTCTCAAGCAGGGGGCGTGTGTCAATGGGTCGGCCGGCGGCGCAGCCGGGCCATGAAAAAGCCGTCCGTGTGGTGGCGATGGGGCAGCAGCTGGATCCAGCCACTGGCGGCCGATTGGGCGACCTCGGGATCTTCGAGCAAACTTACCGGCAGGAAAGGGGTGATCGTTTCCAGCTGGAACTTCATCCCTTGCTCAGAGGCCAAAAACTGTTCGATCTGGTGCACGTTTTCATCTGGATTGATGGTGCAGGTGCTGTAAACCAGGACGCCTCCAGGGCGGACCAGAGTCGCCGCATTGCTTAGGATCTGCCGTTGCAGGGGGATCAGGCCAGTGATTTTCTCGTGGGTCATGGTCAGACGGATTTCCGGTTTCCGGGCCAGGAGACCTAAACCACTGCAAGGAACATCGGCCAGGACCAGATCAGCCTGGCCGAGCAGGGCCTGTGTCCAGTCGGTGGCGGTTGCATCGGCTGCAGCCGTTCGGACCGCCTGCAACCCGAGCCGAGTCGCCTGTTCGTCAACCAGGGCGAGCCGTGATGGTGATAGATCGAGAGCCAGAATCTGTCCCTGGTCGTTCATGGTTTCAGCTACATGGGTAGTCTTGCCGCCCGGTGCGGCGCACAGGTCAATCACGCGCCAGCCGGGTTTGGGATCGGCAATATGCGCTACCAGCATGGCAGCCTCATCCTGGACAGTCAGCAGGCCTTCCTGGAATTCGGCGAGTGAACGGATGGAACGGCCATCCAGATCGAGTCGCAGCGCCTCGGGGCAATAGAGGCCCGGCTCAGATACGACCCCTGCCCGGGAGAGTCGCTCCTGCAATTGGTCTGTTGTCGTGCGACATACATTAGCCCGGACGGTTGTCGTTGCCAGATTCTCCAGGGCCGCAGCAGCCAGCGCGACGGCTTCGTCGCGGCCGTACCATTTTTTCAGATAGCCAAACAATTCGCTGGGCAGGCCTGCTGCGAGGGCAGGCTTGTTTGCCGGCAACTCTGGCCGGTCCGGTGCAGACAGGCGGCGCAGGCAGGCATTGACCAGACTGGCTGCTCCAGGATGAGCCAGATGCTGGGCCAGTTTGACACTCTCGTTGACGGCGGCAGATGGTGGTACAGCGTGGGCATGATAGAGCTGCCAGGCACCGGCACGCAAAATGGTGCGGATGGCCGGGTCCAGTTTGGCAAGTGGACGGTCCAGGACTTTTTCCAGCAGGTAATCGAGTGCGGGCAAACGGCTGATCGTACCGTAGATGAGAGCCGAAGCAAAGGCCCGGTCACGGGCAGTCAGACGGCGGCTTTCCAGCTGGCGGATCGAGCTGAGATTGGCATAGGCGCCGTTTTCCAGTACATCCTGCAGCACTCGGATGGCAGCCAGCCGAGCCTCATCAGCGGCGACGGTCATTGCGGCTCCGGGCTAAGAGGATCAGGCGCAACAGGTTGGCAAAGGCAACCAAGGTCGATGCTATATACGTCATCGCAGCCGCGCGCAGGACTTTTTTGGCCCCACTAAGCTCTTCTTCTGTCATCATGCCCTGGTCTTCAAGAATCCGGATGGCTCGGTGGCTGGCATCGAATTCGACGGGCAGCGTGATCAGGTAGAACAATACAGCTCCGGCGAAGAGCCAGATTCCGGCTGTTGTCAGGGGCGAACTGCCCAGGATGATGCCGAAAAGCGCCAGATAGGGTCCGAACTGGGAGCCGATGTTGGCTACGGGCACGAGGGCTGAACGGACTTTGTTGGGCCAGAAACCAGCTGCATGCTGGATGGCGTGGCCGGCTTCATGCGCCGCCACACCGATGGCCGCAATCGAGGGGCTGGCAAAGGTGGAGTCCGACAGCCGCAGGATTTGGCTTCTGGGATCGTAATGATCGGTCAGCTGGCCTGGCACCTGTTCAACCCGGACTTGGCGCAGATTGTTGCTGTCCAGGATCCGGCGAGCTGCTGTACTGCCGGTGTAACCGCTGCGAGTGGCCTTCTGGCTGTACTTGTTGAAGGCGCTTTTGACCATGCCCTGGGCGACCATGCTCAGGATCAGGGCTGGTATGACCAATAGCAGATAATAGGTGTCAAAGCCATAGAAAAGACCCAGGGTAGAATTCATGAATGACCTCCCAATTGCAAGCCAACTGGATAATTGTGGGCACAGTCCTGGCTCTTCAGGCGCTTGCCACCCTCGGGCTGGATTTCCAGAAGGTCAATGGCACCCGTGCCAGCGGCGATGGTGATGCCGGTCTTCTGTGCAGCCAGGATGGTGCCTGGCGTGTGTTGATGCGCATGCGTGGGCGGGCTATCTCCAGAAACCACTGCTGTGCGGTGGATTTTGAGCCGTTTACCGTCGGGCAAGGTGGTCCAGGCACCCGGCCAGGGATACGTCCCGCGCACTCGGTTATGGATATCCTCTGCTGGACGTGTCCAGTCGATAAGACCCGTCTCGCGGTTGATCATGGCGGCGTAGGTTGCCTTCGATTCATCCTGCGGGATGGGCTGCAGCGTGTGGGCTAACAGGCCTTCGATGGCCTCGGGGAGCAGATCTGCGCCAAGGGTTGCCAAGGCATCCATCAATTGGCCTGCATCCATATCTGGCGAGATCGGAAACCGTCCCTGGAGCAAGATGTCCCCGGTGTCCATGCCCTCATCCATCAGCATGATCGTAATGCCAGTCTCAGCCTTGCCATCGATGATGCTCCACTGGACCGGTGCGGCCCCGCGATACTCGGGCAGGAGTGAACCATGGACATTGAGGCAGCCGAGCGGCGGGATCTGGAGGATGTCGGCCGGCAGGATCCGACCATAGGCGGCGGTAATAATGAAGTCTGGTTCAAGTGTGCGCAGTTGGTCGGCAAACTCGCCCGAGCGGATTTTTGTCGGCTGCAGAACTGGAATACCAAGGTCGATGGCTGCCTGTTTGACCGGAGGGGCTGTCAGGACCTGATGACGTCCGGTGGGTTTGTCTGGCTGGCAGACGGTAGCCAGAACTGGGTAGCCATCGTCAATCAGCCTGCGCAAACAAGGGACGGCAAAATCGGGCGTACCCATGAAGACAATGCGCGGCTTGGTTTGTCTGGTTTGCATCGTGGTGTCTTGCGTCATTCGGAAAGCAGGGGGCCTTTGACTTTGTCCTTGAACAGGACGCCATCCAGGTGATCGGTCTCGTGGCAGATGCAAACGGCCTTGAGATCATCGGCTGGCAGGCTGAAAGGCTGGCCATTGCGGTCCAGGGCCTCCAGCACGAGCGATGCCGGGCGTTCCACATCGCCGTATTTGCCCGGGATCGACAGACAGCCTTCCTGGCAGATCTGGGAACCTTGCATTTGCTTGATGTCTGGATTGATCACTGCGACCGGTCCACTGCCATCCTGCAAGTCCATGACAAATATCCGGCGCAGCACACCAACCTGTGGTGCTGCCAGTCCAATGCCATTATTGGCATACATGGTTTCAAACATATCATCGATCAAGGTCTGCAATTTATCGTCAAAAGTCGTGACCGGGCGGCTGGTCTTGCGCAGGGTGTCATCCCCGTCTTTGAGTATTTG
>SABL01000413.1 GCA_009928985.1 Clostridia bacterium | reverse complement strand
AGGCGCTCATTTTCCCGGATCCGGTCATAGACAACAATGGTGTCGTTGATCGAGAAGCCGAGGATCGTCAGGACAACAGCCACCAGCGATTCATTCAATGGGATGCGCAGGATGACGAACATGAAGAAAGCGACAAAGACGTCATGGAACAGGGCAACCAGGCCCATGACACCGGCCGAAGGTCCGGACATGCTGCGGAAACTGAACCAGACAAAGGCTACGATCAGGATCGAGGCCAGGGCGATGGCCCAGAGACCTTTGTTCAGGAGCTCGCGGCCGATGAAAGGATCGACCAGGTTGGCTGATTCCAGCGAAAAGGTGGTATCCGGGAATGTGGTGACCAGGGCGTCCTTGAGGGCGATCTGTTCGTCCGGGGACAGGGCCGAGGATCCGGCGACATTGACGACCAGGAAGGTCTTGTTGTCACCAAGGTTGGTGGTTTCCTGGATGGTCACTTCGTTCTGGATCGCAGCGGCAACAACCGACTGGGCCTGGTCGAGGTCTACCGTGCCCTCATAAGCATATTTGACGATGCTGCCGCCCTTGAAGGTGATGTCCATCTTGATTCCGAAAATGAGCGAAACCAGGATGCCGGCAATCATGAAGATAGCAGAAAGCAGGAAAAACCATCTGCGATTCTGGTAGAAACTGATCTTACGCATCGGCTGCCTCCTTCTTCTTCCCATAAAGCCACGGATTCTGCAGAGCTTTGAACTGGCTCAGAGAGCCGATCATCAGGCGATTGGCAATAACGCCTGTCAAGCCGTTCAAAATGACGCCAACCAGCAGGGAATAGCCAAACGATAGCATCGAGCCAGAGCCGAAGATCATCAGGATCACGGCAGCAATTGCCACGGTGATGTTGCCGTCCATGACAGCCGACAGAGCTTTGTGGAAGCCATTGGCCAGGGCAGACGTCAAGGTGCTGCCGGCGTTGAGTTCCTCTTTGATGCGCTCGGCGATGATGATGTTGGCATCGACACCCATGCCGATCGAGAGGATGATACCGGCAATACCTTGTAACGTCAGGGTCTGCTGCGGAATCGAGATGGCGAGCAGGATACCGACAATCTGGC
>SABL01000412.1 GCA_009928985.1 Clostridia bacterium | reverse complement strand
GTATCTACAGCCAATGACTACTTGCATGCGCTGGTCATTGACGCTTTGCTGCGCATGAAGCACCGAGGATTGGCCAAGGTTTTCCTGGTCTCGTCTTTTGTCGTCAACCTCGGTCTGCTGTCTTTCTACAAATATTCGGATTTTGTCATTTCCAGCATCAATGCTCTGACGGGTTCCAGCCTGCCCCTGTTAAATCTGCCTCTGCCAGTCGGGATCAGCTTCTACACCTTCCAGACCATGTCCTACACGATCGATGTCTACCGCCGTAACGTCAAGGTCCAGCGCAACATCCTGACCCTGGCGACCTATGTCACGATGTTCCCCCAGCTGATCGCAGGCCCGATCGTTCGTTATGAGACGATCGAGCAGGAACTCCGCAAGCGCGACATCAGCTGGGGTCACACAGCTTTGGGTCTTAGGCGCTTTATTGCCGGACTGGCCAAAAAGGTCGTCATTGCCAACCAGATGGCGATCCTCGCGGATGCCTCCTTCAACATGGCGGATGGCGATCGCGGCCTCCTGATGGCCTGGCTTGGCATCATCGCCTATGCCTTCCAGATCTATTTTGACTTTTCCGGATACAGCGATATGGCGATTGGCCTTGGCCATGTCTTTGGTTTCCATTTCCTGGAAAACTTCAATTACCCCTACATCTCGCGCTCGGTGACCGAATTCTGGCGCCGCTGGCACATCTCGCTCAGCACGTGGTTCCGCGATTATGTCTACATCCCGCTCGGTGGCAACCGGGTCAGTGCCGCCAACTGGCTGCGCAATATCTTCATCGTCTGGGCCTTGACCGGCCTGTGGCACGGCGCCGCCTGGAACTTCGTCTTCTGGGGCCTGTTCTTTGGCGTGCTGCTGGTGATTGAACGGATCTTCCTGTTAGGCATCATCCGCAGAGTGCCACCGCTGGGCTATGTCTATGCCATGTTCAGCGTCCTGGTTGGCTGGGTCTTGTTCCGCAGCGAGTCGCTGGCCCAGGTGAAAAACTTCCTCAAGGCGATGCTGGGCTTTCACGGCACCAATCCCTTCAGCTACCTGGTCCAGAACAATCTGGTCTACCTGCTGCCCTTCATG
>SABL01000026.1 GCA_009928985.1 Clostridia bacterium | reverse complement strand
CGGCTGCACCCATGGCATCATCCACCGCCTGATCGCCGAGGTCATGGTCGAAATGAATATCCTCGATACCACCATCGGTGTCTCACCGGTCGGCTGCACCTACAATAATTATGAATATTTCGCCTGCGACATGATCCAGGCGGCCCACGGCCGGGCACCGGCCGTGGGGACAGCGATTAAGCGCGTCCATCCGGACAATATGGTTTTCACCTACCAGGGGGATGGCGACCTGGCTGCCATTGGTGCAGCCGAGATCGTCCATGCAGCCGCCCGCGGTGAAAAAATCTCAACCTTTTTCGTCAATAACGCAATCTATGGCATGACGTCCGGCCAGATGGCCCCCACGACTCTGGTTGGCCAGGTGACAACGACCTCGCCGTTTGGCCGCCGACCCGAATTTGAAGGCTTCCCGATCAATGTCAGTGAGATGATCGCGACCTTGCGTGGCGCCGTCTATGTCGAACGTGTCGCGGTCAATGATTTTGCCCATATCAACAAGGCCAAGAAAGCCATCCGCAAGGCTTTCCGGGTCCAGCAGGAAGGACTTGGCTTTTCCATGGTCGAAATCCTTTCCACCTGTCCGACCAACTGGGGCAAAGACCCGGTTTCTTCACTGCGCTGGATGGAAGATGCGATGTTCAAGCAATACCCGCTCGGTGTGTATCGCGGGCAAGAACTGGAGGTCTGACCATGATCGATTTTTCCGTGATCATTGCCGGATTTGGTGGACAGGGGATCTTGTCCGGGGGTAAGTTCATCGCCACGGCAGCCCTGATGGAGAATCGTGAAGTTTCCTGGTTCCCGTCTTACGGTCCGGAAATGCGTGGCGGCACTGCCAACTGCAGCGTGGTTATTTCCGATGAACCGATTGGTTCACCCGTCATTAACGAAGCCGATGTCCTGATTGTCATGAACGGCCCTTCACTCGACCGCTTCATCAGTCATGTCAAGCCAGGCGGCCTGGTGATCATGGACAGTTCACTTGTCCTGAATGTCCCGGCGCGCCGGGATGTGCGCGTATTCCAGATCCCTGCGTCCACTCTGGCCGTCGAGGCTGGCAACATCACATTTGCCATCATCTACTTGCTTGGCTGCCTGCAGGAGCAATCGGGCTGCTTTACCCGCGACTCCTTTGAGAAGGCCCTGGCTGACGCCTTGCCCACCCGCCACCACCATTTGATTCCACAAGAAATGGCGGTTTTCGACGCTGGCGCAGCTTTTCAGGAATCCACTTGATTAAAATAGCTAAATAATGATGCAATTAATTGTAAGGTTCAGATAAAAGGTGGTTTCAACCACCTTTTTTTCTTGTGCAGGATCACAAATACGGTATAATGATTTCAACTGATTTTCGTGCAAAGCAGGTGTGAGTATGGATCAAGCGTTCTTGTTCAACAATGGTCTCGATTACATGAGTTACAATCTGCTGGGCGCTTTTCCAGCTCCCGACGTCGAGGGTCAGTCGGGCTACCGCTTTGCTGTCTGGGCTCCCCATGCCCGTCAGGTGGCCATCGCTGGCACCTTCAATAACTGGAGTGTCAGAACGCACCCGATGGAGCGCCTGGGGACCACGGGGATCTGGACGGGATTCGTTGCGGGAGTCAAGGACGGCGAACTCTACAAATACGCAATCACCACCCCCTATGGTCATACCGAACTCAAGGCAGACCCCTTTGCGCGCTGGAGCGAGCTGAGGCCCAATACAGCCTCCGTCCTGTACGATCCGGATGACTACAGCTGGCACGACGATTCGTGGCTGGACAGACGTCCCCATGCCCTGTCTGATTTCCCGCTCAATATCTATGAAGTCCATCTCGGTTCCTGGCGCTGCCACGAGGATGGCAGTTTCCTGAACTATCGCGAGATAGCCCTGCAGCTGGCCGATTATGTCCTCGACATGGGATACAACACCGTCGAGCTGATGCCGATCAGTGAGCATCCGCTCGATGCCTCCTGGGGCTACCAGGTGACAGGCTACTACAGTGTCACCAGCCGCTTCGGATCACCTGCCGATTTCAAGTTCCTCGTCGATCACCTGCACCAGAAAGGGATCCGGGTCATCCTGGACTGGGTTCCGGCCCATTTTCCGCGCGATGCGTTCGGTCTGGCGAAATTCGACGGTACACCCTTGTTCGAGTATGCCGATGTCCGCATGGGTGAGCACATGGAGTGGGGGACCCTCGTGTTCGACTTCTCGAAAAAGGAAGTCGTCTCTTTCCTGGTTTCCAATGCCTTTTTCTGGTTGCGCGAGTTCCACATCGATGGTCTGCGCGTCGACGCCGTGAGCAGCATGCTCTACCGCAATTATGGCCGGACCGAATATGTGCCCAATGTCTACGGTGGTACGGAGAACATCGAGGCGATCGATTTCCTGCGCCATTTGAACGGCACGATCCGGGCCCAGATGCCCGGCGTTCTGATGGTCGCCGAGGAGTCCACCGCCTGGCCGCATGTCACCGAGAGTCCGGAAAATGGCGGCCTTGGCTTCACCCACAAGTGGAACATGGGCTGGATGCATGACACCCTCGACTATATGGGTCGGGACTATGTTTACCGCAAATGGCACCAGAGCCAGCTGTCCTTTTCCCTGATGTACGCCTTTTCCGAGCGCTTCATCCTGCCGTTTTCCCATGACGAAGTCGTCCATGGCAAGCGCTCCCTTCTGGACCGCATGCCCGGTGACCTGTGGAAAAAATTCGCCAACCTGCGAGCCTTGTACACTTACTACATGGCCCATCCCGGTGGCAAGCTGATGTTCATGGGCGGCGAATTTGGCCAGTTCATCGAATGGCGATTCTATGAGCAGCTGGAGTGGTTCCTGCTCGAGTATGAGAATCACCGCCTGATGCATCAGTTTGTCCGCACCATGAACCATGCCTATCTCGACCAGCCGGCTTTCTGGGCCGATGACCATGACTGGAGTGGCTTCGAGTGGATCAGCGCGGACGATGCCGACAACAGTGTCTACATTTTTGCACGCAAAGCCCTGGCTGAGGACAAGCTGGTTGTAACGGTGATCAACCTCACCCCCAACCCACTGCCGCAGTATCGCTTTGGCGTCCCGCGACCGGGTACTTACAAGATCCTGCTTAATTCCGACTCGGCTGATTTTGGCGGCAGTGGCTACGACTGTGGCGACCAGGGTGGATCGTTCACCTCCATCGCCGAAGCCAGCCATGGTCAGGAGCAGAGCCTCGTGATCCAGATCCCGCCCCTGTGCGGATTATTACTTGAGTTCCAACTTTAGACAGACCATTATTCTACGATAGACCGTTTAATTTAGGAGGGATTTTTGTGGCAAGACAAGAAGTGATCGCGATGATTCTCGCAGGCGGGCAAGGCTCGCGACTTGGGACATTGACCAAGTACCTGGCCAAGCCGGCCGTACCGTTCGGCAGCCGTTACCGGATCATTGACTTCCCGCTGAGCAACTGCATCAACTCAGGGATCGAAACCGTTGGTGTCCTGACCCAGTATCAACCACTGGCCTTGAACACCTACATCGGCAATGGCCATCCGTGGGACCTGGACCGCAATAACGGCGGCGCCTACATCCTGCCGCCGTACCAGAGCAGTGCCCGCAGTGACTGGTACAAGGGCACGGCCAATGCCATCTACCAGAACTGTGAATTCATCGACAGTTATGATCCGAAACATGTGGTCATCCTGTCCGGCGACCACATCTACAAGATGAACTACGCCAAAATGATCCTGTCCCACATCCGTGAGAATGCCGACGCCACCATTGCTGTCTTCGAAGTTCCGTGGGAGGAAGCCAGCCGGTTTGGCATCATGAATACCGACGCCAACAATATCGTGGTCGAGTTTGATGAAAAACCCAAGCAGCCCAAGAGCAACCTGGCCTCGATGGGTGTCTATGTCTTCAAATGGGACACCTTGCGCCGGATGCTGGTCGAAGACGAGGCTAGAAATGATTCCAGCCATGACTTCGGCAAGAACATCATCCCCAATATGCTTGCCGAAGGCCAGAAACTGATTGCCTACCGCTTCTCCGGCTATTGGAAAGACGTCGGCACGATCGACAGCCTCTGGGAAGCCAACATGGACATCCTCGACCAGCCTGAGGAAATCAACCTGATGGACCGATCCTGGAAGATCTACAGCAGGAACCCGGTCAAGCCTGCCCACTACATCGCCAAGGGTGCCCGCGTGATCAACAGCGCCCTGACGGATGGTTGCAGCATCTATGGTACCGTTGAGCACTCCGTCCTTTCCAACAGCGTTGTGGTGGAAAAAGGTGCAATCGTGCGCGACTCGATCCTGATGCCAGGAGTCACCGTCCAGGCTGGCGCCCTGGTTGACAAATGCATCGTCGGCATGGGCACCATCATCGGCAAGAATGCCCGGGTCGGTGCCAGCATCGAAGGCGAATGCAAATACACCAATGCCAAGCTCTGTTCCAATGGAATCACCGTTTTCGAGCGCGGTCTCAAGATCCGTGACGAAGCCACCATTCCTGGCAACTGCATGGTCGAACACCAGGATGACCAGGATTCGGACGAGTTCATCGAATACTCGTTCCGGGTCCACGGATAACCGCACTTGAAGGAGGCAACCCATATGTTTATCAATGCAATGGGCCTGATTCTGGCCGATAATAAGAAGATCCACCTCGGGGAGTTATCCCGCCCACGTGCCCTGGCAGCCATGCCGTTTGCCGGCCGCTACCGCATCATCGACTTCATGCTCTCCAATATGGTCAATTCCGGCATCACCAATGTCGGCATCACGGCGATGAACAAGTACAAATCCCTGATGGACCATCTGGGTACAGGCAGTTCGTGGGACCTCGACCGCAAGACCCAGGGCCTGCAGATCCTACCCCCCTACATCAATTCATCCAATACGGATTCCAGCATCGAGGGCGACGACCTTGTCGGACTTCTGGATTTCCTCCAGGCGGACGCTCACAAGTACGTCATCATGGCCAATCCCAATGTCATATTCAACTCGTCCTTCGTCGAACTGGTTTCACGCCATGAGGACAGCGGTGCGGACATGACCGTCATGTATAACCGCGATGGCATCCGCTATGGTTCACCCAGTGTCATTCTGGATATCGACCGCAAGGGCTTGGTCCAGGACATGATGATGAATCCGGCCAAGCCGTCGAGCAATCGCTGCTCCATGGGTGTCATGGTGATCAACCGCGAGTTGCTTCTCGACCTGGTCAGCGAAATGATTGCCCGGAGCGAAGCCGATTTCTCGATCGAGAAGCTTCTGCGCCGCTATGACCAGTTCAAGATCCGCGGCATGGAGTTCAAAGGGCTGGTCCTGCGGATCAACTCCGTGGCCACTTATTTCAATGCCACGATGAAAATGCTCGAAGACGACACCCGCGAGGAAATCTTCAACCCCGACCTGCCGGTTTACACCAAGGTCAAGGACGAAGCCCCGAGCCTGTATGACGAGAACAACGAAGTCAGCAACAGCGTCATTTCCGACGGTTGCCGCATCCTCGGCAGTGTGACCAACAGCATGGTTTTCCGGGGTGCGACCATCTCCCGCCATGCCGTGATCAAGAACAGCATCATCATGCAGGATGTCTACGTTTCCGAAGGTGTCATCCTGGAGAATGTCATCATTGACAAGAAATGTGTCATCCGCCCCGGCATCAAACTGCTTGGCCAGGCTGACTACCCGGTTGTCATCGGCAAGGGGGCGATCGTTTGAAAGTCCTGCTCGTCACATCTGAACTGGCACCGCTCGCCAAGGCCGGCGGTCTGGGCGATGTCGCCGGTGCCCTGCCGCAGCGCCTGCGCAAGATTGGCGTTGACATTCGCTGCGTCTTGCCCCTGTACAAGCAGATCAAGGACAAATACACCGACAAGCTTGATTTCCTGGGCTGGAAAATGATCCGCATGGGCTGGCGGACGCTGTATTGTGGCGTCTATCGCATGGATTTCAATGAGGTGCCGATCTATTTCATCGACAATGAATATTATTTCGGCCACAATCAGCTCTACATCGAATACACTTTTGATGTCGAGCGTTTCAGCTTTTTCCAGCGTGCCGTGCTCGAGGTCATCGGCGATCCGATGGATTTTGAGCCCGATATCCTGCACCTGAATGACTGGCAGTCTGGTATGATCCCGGCCTTGATGGAAGCCCACTATCGTCCCTATGGCAAGTTCAACCAGATGAAAACGGTCTACACGATCCACAATCTCAAGTACCAGGGCATCCACAGTTATGACCTGATTGCTGAAATGATGGAACTGCCAGACCGGATCATGTCCGAGTACGGTGTGCTCAAGGACGGTGTGCCGAACTTCATGAAGGCAGGCATCGTCTATGCTGACCGGGTAACGACGGTTTCCCCGACCTATGCCGGGGAAATCATGACCGAATATTTCGGCGAAGGCCTCAACTGGCTCTTGCAGAGCATGGCCTACAAGGTCAGCGGGATATTGAACGGGATCGATGTCGACGCCTATGATCCTGCCACGGACAAGTACATTGCAGCCAACTATGACCGCAACACCTGGGGTGAAGGCAAAACGGATTGCAAAGTTGCCCTGCAGAAAGAGATGGGCCTGACCGTCGATCCGGACATCCCGCTGGCGGTCATGATCTCACGCCTGGTGGATCAGAAGGGCGTCGACTTGCTCTTGCATGTCCTGGACGAAATGCTTGATGACGGCATTCAGGTCGTCATACTGGGCACGGGCGATCCGGATTACGAACATCGCTTCTGGCACATGGGTGCCTTCCGCGGCGGCCGCCTGACCGTCCGGCTCGAATTCGACCAGGCCCTGTCACACCGCATGTATGCCGGTGCCGACCTGTTCCTGATGCCTTCCCTGTTCGAGCCCTGTGGCCTGTCGCAGATGATCTCGATGCGCTATGGCACGATCCCGCTCGTCCGGGCCACCGGTGGTCTCAAGGACACCGTCACCCCGTTCAATGTTGAGACGGGTGAGGGCAACGGTTTCTCGTTCCCGAACATCAATGCCCACGATTTCCTGTTCCTGACCAAGGATGCTGCCAAGATCTACCGCGAGAAACCCCAGTCCTGGGCCCAGCTGGTAGATAACGCCATGAAGGGTGACTACTCCTGGGACAAATCCGCCCAGCAGTACAAGGATTTGTTCGAAACCGTACTGGCCCAGGGCTAAGCAGTTCCTATGAAAGCATTCCACCAAAGTCGTCAGAGCCGGTACCGTCATCCTTATGGCGCTCTACCGGCTCATTCTTTGGTCACTCTGGCGATCAGCATCAGCCACACACCGGACGAAGTCCAGGCTGTCACCGGGGTCTATCTTTGCTATGCCTATGGCCTATACCAGTTCCAGGAGAGCCGCCAGCGCATGGATATCCTGGAACAACCGGCTCTGCCAGGGACCGCGGAATCAGAGATTACTGTCGATTATGCAGCCTCATTGACTTTGCCATCCGAACCTGGCTTGTTTTTCTACTGGTTCGAGATCCAGAGCGGGGAGAACAGAGTCTACTACACGTGTGACCGTTATGGTGACGGCAGTGGCTGGATCAGCCATCATCACCCGCATTACCATCCCAGTGACGCCCATCATCCCAGTCCTTTCCAGATCACGGTCCATGATCCGGATTTTGAAGTTCCGTCCTGGATGGTCGGAGCTGTCATCTACCAGATCTTTCCCGACCGGTTTAGCCGTGATCACGATTTTACTCCGGAGCGGTTCGAAAAAAACGTCCCCAAGCGGCCGGAACGTATCTATCATACCAACTGGCAGGATGAGGTCGACTATCTGGGCTGGCCCGAGACCGGATATCTGGCTTGCGACTTTTTTGGCGGGTCTCTCGCCGGCATCACGGAAAAACTCGATTACATTGAACAGCTGGGGGTTACAGTCCTGTACCTCAATCCCATTTTCGAAGCGCGCTCCAACCATCGCTATGATACGGGAGACTATGAGCATGTCGATCCTTTGCTGGGGACCAATGCCGACCTGATGGCACTGTGCCGTGCCGCCAAAGCGCGCGGGATCCATGTCATGCTCGATGGCGTTTTCAGCCATACGGGCGCTGACAGCCGCTATTTCAACAAATTCAGCCGTTATCCGGGGACCGGTGCCTACCAGGAAATGACTGGCCAGGGCCTGTCCCCGTTTACAGACTGGTACACCTTCCATCGCAAGGGCGAAGATCTGTTCTATGACTCCTGGTGGGGATTTCCCGATCTGCCGAATGTCAAGGAGCACGACCTGAGTTTCATCGAATATATCTGTGGTGAAACTGGTGTCCTGCGGACCTGGCTGCGTCGTGGTGTCAGCGGTTTCAGGCTCGATGTCTCCGATGAGCTGCCAGACCATTTCCTGCGTGAAATCCGCCGCACCATGCAAAAAGAGCGTCCGGATGCTGCCATCCTGGGTGAAGTCTGGGAGAATGCCAGCCACAAGATCAGTTATGGCACTTACCGCGATTTCCTGTTTGGACACACCCACGACAGCATCATGGGGTATCCTTTCCAGAAAGCGCTGTTGGACTGGCTGACCCAGCACATTTCCAGCCATGTCCTGATTAATCAGCTCGAGTCGATCCGGGAAAGCTACCCGCTGGCATCCTTTTATGCCGGCATGAACCTGATTTCCAGTCATGACATCCCGCGGGCGATCACTGTCCTGGCTGGCTTGCCGGATCCAGGCAGCCGCGATCTCCAGGCCAAGACCTTTTTGTCACCGCCTGCGCGCCAGCGCGGCCTGGCCATGCTGCGCCTATGCTATCTGTTCCAGATTGCATTTCCTGGCATGGCTGCGATCTATTATGGTGACGAGGCCGGACTGGAAGGCTATCGCGACCCGTTTAACCGCCGGACCTATCCCTGGGGCAGGGAAGAAGGTGCCTTGATCGAATGGTTTCGCACCTTGGGCCAGCTTCGAAAAAAATGGCCGGTGCTGCAAACAGGTCTTCTGCGCCTGACCTATGACGGAGAATCCGTTGTGGTGATCGAACGATTCCTCGACCTCGGCCGCGATGTTTTCGGCCAGTTCGTCGAAGGTCCCGACCGCGTGCGTGTAGCCATCAACCGCAGCCCCCATCCGGTCCTTGTCCCCTGGAGTTCCAACGGCGACCAGCTGCCCGCCTATGGTGGCATCCTGCAAGCCGGAGCCACTGAAATCCGGACCGCACTGGAAACTTTGTGAATGGATTGATACTCTAAGAGCAGAACCATCTTGGAGAGCCGATTTCTGGCATCAAACTTAGAAGCAAAAAGGAGACCGACACGATGTTTTGTGAGAGTTGCGGCAATCAGTTACCAGACAATGCCAAGTTTTGCACCGCTTGTGGAGCCACGACCGGACGCTCTCAGGCTGCCCCGGCCCAGCCGGCCTACACCCCGCCGCCAACCCAGCCAGCCTACACGCCTCCACCGCCACCGGCACAACCAGCCTATACTCACAGCGCTGCGCCGGCCCAGCCCGCTTATGCACCCATGGCAGCCCTGGACGCCCCTCTTGGCGTCGGCCAGTACATCGGCATGTTCTTCTTGCTGGCTGTGCCGATCCTGAACATCATCTTGCTGTTCAAGTGGGCTTTCGGCTCCTCTGCCAACCTCAACAAGAAGAATTACGCCCGGGCAGCCCTGATTCTGGCCGCGGTCGGATTGATCTTTTCGATCCTCGCGGGCGGCTTCATCGCCGAGATCTTTGAAGAACTGATGTACAGCTTTTATTAAGGCCTTTTAGCGGCACAGGACGCGCTGCGACACGATATCGGCAAATAGTTCGATCCCTTCAGCCTGGGCGACATGGATGACATCCGCCCAGGCTGTGCTTTGTGGCATCAGCTCCAGCAAACGGTTGTCACGACACAGAATCTGATCCGGTTGATAAAGGACATCCGGTTGGCCAGCGAACAGGGCCACGTAAAAGATCCCGGCCTCAACCAAGTCCTGGAAAAAATGGCTGCCATAGGAAAGCTCGGGCATGAAACCTGCCTCGGGTGACGAGATTTCGCAGATCACGGCCATTTGGCTAAGTTCCGAGAAATGCACTGGCACCCCCAGGGAAGGCGTGGTCGTACCCCAGCGGCCGGGTCCCAGCAGGAGGACCGACTGGCCCTTGAGTTTGGTGTTCAGCTGGCCGATGGTCCGGGCAATCGAATATTTTTCCCGGTCGGAGAGGGCCTTGTAGGTCTCAGGCCGGACCATGACCACGGTATCAAAGCGCAAATGGGTGTTGCCGCCCATGAAATTGCCGCTGGCCGCAAACAAGCAGTCAGCAGCGTCTCCAATGTCCGGAATCGCTACAGTCTGGCCAAGTCCGCGGGTCTGCAAAGGACGGCATTGCAGGAGATTGACCTTGAAGTGGCTGTCGCGGCTGAAATTGGCCGTGAATTCGATATCCACCGGATACTCATAGACCCGCTCCAGCAAGGCCAGCATGTCTTTCATGACGGCAGGGAAGTCCGTCTGGGCCAGCAATTTTTTGAAATCAAACAGATAAGGCGTGGGCTGGCCGGTGATGCCACGTTCGCGCAGCCGGTTGGCTGTCTCGGAATCATAGCTGGCAAACAGAGCTTTGTCGACCTTGATATCCTGAAGGAAAATCTCGGACAGGTCCAAGGTGGCCAGCCGGTTTTCCCGGAGGGAAATCAGGTCGGCACCGTGCTGGGAATATTTCTTGAGGTCACTCGCACTCGTCGGCGGCAGGCGGAGTGGATCGTCGAGACAGACTATGCGGGCATAATCACCCGCTGTGCGATCCACCGCCCGTGTTCCCAGTCCGAAAACCAGGCGCATCATGCCAGCAGACATGTCGATGCTTTTATCCCAGACATAGAGATTGGATGAATTGCCAACCCCGGCTACATGGGGGAAAAAGGCTTCGCCATGCTGGTCGCCGGACACGCGCTGGACCAGGATGGCCATCTGCTCATCCTTGTCGACCAATCCGCGATCCATCCGGTAGTCGAGGGCGTCTTCGTTCATCATGCTGGCATAGACGATGCGGATCGCCTGCTCAAATGCTTCATAACGCTCTTCCGGGGTGCCCTGGTTGGCACAGAAGACGCTCTCGTATTTGCCGGCAAAGGCATTGCCGAAATTGTCCTCGAGCAGCGAGCTGGAGCGGACGATGATCGGCGACTGGCCGAAATATTCCAAGAGCTGGACAAACTGCTCCTGGATGTCTTTGGGGAAACGGCCAGTCAGGAGTTTTTCCCGTAGTTCGGGTGCCAGCTGGTAGTAGCCTTCTTCAGTTTTTTGCCGGGTGCGCAACCGCCACCAGCCGTTCTGCACAATGTAGGTGTAGAAGACATCCGAACCGACATAGAATGAATCGTGCGGCTCGAGATCGGACAGGAACCGTTCGCCACCCTCGACTTCGAGGATTTTGCGCGCGATCAGCATGCCGATGCTTTTGCCACCGATGAAACCGGTGCCGATTTCACGCGAGGCGATGGTGAGGATGTCCTGCAAGGTGAAATAGCGGTCACAAAGCTCGAACATCCGCGACTGGCCGCCGATCAGCATCGCCATCAGCAGGCGCTTGATGTGCTCTTGCTCGGCTGTGCTGCCTTGAAGCGATTCCCCTGCTTTGTCAAAGACGACATCCCAGTGATCCGGCCGGTTGACCCCGCGCCGGATGCTGCCAAAAAGCTCAGCTACTTCCGAACTGGCGGTCATGCAGATCGCTTCCTGGTCCAAGATCAGGTGCGGAAAAAACATGGTCGGTGAATAGCGCTGCCAGACTTTGAGTGGGTGGATGTACAGCTTGCCATTGACTTGGTACACATCTAAAAGCAGTTGGGTCGTCTCACGAATTCCGGCGATCGTGGCAAACGTGGTGACATCGCGAATGACCGCAAAATACGCCACCGTGTCCAGCTCATACAGGTACGGGCAGGTGACTTTGAAAAAATTGCCGATCATCAGGTCCGAATGCCAGTCCTTCAGCAGGTCCGTCAGACAATCAAAGACATAGAACGCCTTTTTCCCCGCCTCTTTGACCAGGTTATGCACCTCCGTGGCAAAACTCTCAAACCCTTTGCTGGCATCGAGTTCATGAACCTGGACAGCAGGATGCTCAGCCAGCAGCGGCTCATGGCTGCCAAAGCGAATGTAGAGCAGCTGGCGACCGTCGCGGATCGCCTGCTCGACATAAGGTGTGACTAACCGGCGGTAGTCCTCGGGCGAATCAACCTGCCAGACCACATTGTCGCCCAGCCGCAGCCGGTCGATCACCTCGTCAAAACCACGATGTCCGGTGCTGACTTTGTCGTTAATGCCCATATAGTCCTCCTGAGGGTGCGATCAATCAGATCTCATCGTCCTCATCTTTCAAAGCCCCGGCAGCAAGGATCTGCGAGGCATCAGGTCCGTTCAGCTCCTCAACCGATCGCAGCGTTTTGTTGATCGCTCGTGTCCGTTTGCCTACAATCTCCTCCAGAGTCTTGTCAGCCGTCTGGATCTGCTTGTGGGCTTTGTCGAGAATATCACCGAACTTGACAAATTCAGATTTGACAGCCCTCAGCGTGTCCCACACTTCCTGCGAGCGTTGTTCGATGGCCAGCGTCTTGAAGCCCATCTGCAGTGAACTCAGGAACGCCGACAGGGTGGTTGCACCGACCGCGGTGACCTTGTACTTGTCACGCAACTCCTCAAAGAGAGCCGCGTTCTGGACGACTTCGGCATAAAGGCCCTCGGTCGGCAGGAACATCAGGGCAAAATCCGTCGTCTTGGGGGGCACAATGTACTTTTCATAGATGTCCCTGGCAAAGCTGCGGATCTTCTGCGCCAGCGATCGTCTCGCCTCGTCAATCGCACCCTTGTCCTCGGCATCGAGCAAACGATTGTAGTCCTCGATCGGGAATTTGGAGTCAATCGGCAAGAGCAGCGGAGTATCGCCATGACCGGGCAATTTGATCGCAAACTCAACCCGTTTATTATTGCTGATCTCCACGTTCATCTCATACTGGCTGGGCGCGAGAATATCGGCAAGCAGCCTTTCCAATCGGACTTCACCATAAGTCCCGCGTTCCTTGACATTGATCAGGGCATTCTTGAGGCTCTTGGCATCGGCCGCCAGGTTTTTCATTTCACCGAGCCCCTGCTGCACACTGTCCAGCTGCTTGCTGACCAGCTCGAAAGACTGGGTCAGGCGCGTTTCCAAGGTCTTTTGCAATTTCTCATCGACGACGCCCTGCATCTGCTCGAGCCGCTTCTCGTTGCTCTCCTGCAGCGATTTCATCTTGCTTTCCAGCGTGGCGTTAACCTTTTCCATATTTTCGGTGTTGCTGCGCTGGATGGTCGACAGGCGCGCATCGACCTGCTCACCAAACTCGCGCAGCTGCTTATTGGTTTCCTCCCGGCTGGCCTGCAGCGTTTTCTGAATGCTCTCCTGGATCATGCCAAAGCGCCGGAACTGCTCAGTCGTGCCATCGGCAATCTGCCTGGCCACACTGTCCCGCTGCTCGTCGCCATTACGCTTCAAAAGCACCAGCCACTCGCCAAAATCCGTCTTGCGCCGGCCGACCAGCAGCAGGACAATGACCAGCAGCAAGAGAGCGACACTGACGACGTTGAAAATCATTTGTGGTTCCATGGTTCATCCTTCCGGTTTTGTCATCAGTATAGCAAATGACAGCAAAAGACGTAAAAGAATGGCCGGGGCGCTGGGGGGCGCGCCAAGGGTGGCCCTATCTGTGGAAATTGCCGTCCGCGGCACCACCCCTCGAACCATCGCACCACACCTCGCATTACCTCTGGTCCCACCTGTCAAAAATTGCCCTCAGTTGCTCGTCCAGAAACGTCAGTGCCTGGCTGCGGATCGCATCTGGAACGCCATAATAAGCTTCGGCCATTGCGCCGGTGATGGCAGCCAGGGTGTCGCTGTCACCACCGACAGAGATTGCTGTCCGGATCGCGTCCTCGAACGACTCCGATTCCAGAAAAGCTTCGATCGCCTGCGGCACTGTCTCCTGGCAAGTTTCGTTGAAATGGTACGTTGGCCGGATCTGGTCGATCGTGAAATCGAGCGGGTAATACTCGGTGATAATTCTCTGCCGGATTTCGTCTTTCGACCGCCCCTGCCGGGCCAGGAAAATGGCCAGGGCCGTTGCTTCCGAGCCTTTCAAGCCTTCCGGGTGATCGTGGGTGACCGCTGTGACTGCCTGTGACAGCCGTTTCACCTCGGCCTCAGTCCGGGCAAAAAAGCCAACCGGACTGATCCGCATCGCCGCCCCATTGCCAAAGCTATGATACGGCCGCGGCTGGTCCGTGAACATCCAGACCGCAAAATGGCCGCCATAGCCACAGTCTGGGTATTGGCGCCCGATCCGCTGCATTGCACGGACCGCGTTTTGTGATAGAAGGAGAAGCTCAGCATCTGACCAAGTCACAAATGTTGCGTCAGCCGGACCGGCAGGGGAGGATACCCCCCGCGACCCCAGCGCCGCCACCGTGTCCATAATCGCCTGCGCCACCGCCAGCGTCATGATGCTGTCATCGGTCACATTGCAGCCAGGGGTGAACAGCTCAAACGACTTGCTGCGGTGATTGTGAAACTCAAACCGCGATCCGACAATATCACCGATGATGGCTCCGAGCATGGTGGACCTCCTGTGGGATTGTGCTGGTGCCAGAAAGTTTGCATACAGATTTTCTTATGCTGTATTTAGATAATAAAATTATGTATAATTTTACAAGAAATTAACAATTGAGTGAAGCACCTTAAACTCGAATGCTTGTCTTGAAATTGATTACTGTCGAGAGGGTTAAATGGAACATATTTCTATTCGTATAGATAGTAATATCAACATTCAAACGTTGCTGGATAGATTTAAGTTAGTGTTATTGAAAATAGCCCAATTAGACATGGTTGAAGTCAACTTTAGCCCGTGTAGATTTATATCTGTCACAACGTTGACGGCACTCATTACTCTTTTAAAGCATATTCAAACGATAAAGCCAATCATTTATTTGAAAATTATCGAACCCCCACTTGAGTCAACAAGAACATATATTGCCCGGATGGATTTCTACCGTATATTAGGAATAGATCACAGAGAAATGTTCATTAGGCATAGCGAAATAGGGAGGTTTATGCCTGTAAGAAATTTTCAATTAACAAGTGGATCACATTATGAAATTGTTGACAACACAATCGAAATAATCAAACGAAATTGCGAACTAAAGCCGGAACTGCTCTATGGCCTCGACATGGCTTTTAATGAAATGCTTGATAATATTAATGAACATTCCCAATCTCAAAACGGAGGTTATTTTGCTGTCCAAAGTCAACACGATACGATTGAGATTTGTATTGCCGACTCAGGTATCGGGATCGCTGAATCGCTTCGCAAAAATAAACAGTACAATACATTAACCGATCAAGAATGCCTCGAAAAGGCTTGGGAAAAAGGCGTTTCTGATGGAAATGGTCAAGGTAATGGGCTTTACATTGCTGCCAGACTGATAAAATTGAACGGAGGATTGTTATCGGCCTTTAGCAAAGGCGCTGGCTACCATATTACTCCCGTGAATTCTTCGTCATTCGTGTTGAAAAATGTGTACTGGCCTGGAACAATCATTACGCTTAGCATCATGCGTCAGAACAACATTGATATGTTTGACTTACTTGAAACAAATGATGTTGCAGAGTTGCCTGTCAACTACACAGATAGCCTTGATGAAATTGACGGGGCAGATGTGCTATGGTAAGATTCGCAAAAGGGGGTGTCTAAAATATGCGTATGATGATGCATCAATTTGGCATGTCCTTAGGTACTCGGGACACAGGAAGACTTGCCAAATCGAAAATTATTGAGATTCTAGACAATACGGAAGAGAAGATCATCTTTGATTTTTCTCATGTGTCAGTTGTATCAAACTCGTTTGCAGACGAGGTGTTTGGTAAGCTTATTCTGGAATATGGCTTTGATGAGTTCAAAACAAGAACTACTTTTACGAATATCAATCGTTTTGCTGCAATTTGTATCAAAAAGGCTATCGAAAATCGTATCAAGGCTGTCCAAGTTTAAATCACTAATCCAATGAAAAGAGTGTCAAATATAATCTTGGCATGAGTGAGCAATGAAAAACAGACGAGATGGTGCAGGCACCTTCTTGTCTGAAACTTAGCGTTTTTTGTTCGACAAAGTTATTATAACTCTTTCAGTGAAATGGTAAATCGTTAAAATATCACCCCTCATATATTGGTCATTTTCACTTCAGCTTGTCACTTGGCAAGGTACTAGGATTGAGCTACACATCCAGCCTCACACCATTATCCCGTAGCCACTGCACGCGCAGCTCATACTCGGGCAGGATGGACCGGACCAGGGACCAGAAGCGTTTGGAATGGCTCTTTTCCAGTAGATGGCAGAGTTCGTGGACGACGATGTAGTCCAGAACCGGCGCTGGGGCCAGGATCGAGCGCCAGTTGAAGATCAGGCCGTTCTGGCTGGTGCAGGAGGCCCAGCGCTTCTCCTGGTCCTTGATCATCAGGCTGGTTGGTGCCACACCGAGCTTAGGTGCATAATAGTTGATCCGGTTGCTGATCCGATTTCTGGCTTTATCGCGATACCAGGTGATCAGATGACGGCGCAGGTAGTCGTGTTCCAGGGATTTGGACTGGATCTGGATCTGACCGCGGTAGAGCTTGATCGCTGGCGAGCGCAAATGCGGGTCGACTTGGAGGTCGAGCCGATAGGAGCGGCCCAGGTAGAGGATCGCTTCGCCGCTGACCATTTCCCTGATTGGTGCCACAGAACGGATCGAGCGGATGGCAAACAGTTGCTGGACGATCCATTTGGCTTTTTGCTGCACGACCGCCAGCAAGTGCTCGTCGGGTGTGCCTGCCGGTGCGGTGACGATAATCTGGCCTGGCACTTCGACGGCAATCTCGACGGTTTTGCGGCGTGGGGAATAGATGGGGGTGAAGGCGATCACCGTCTCGCCAAAGGTCACAGTCAGTGTTTTGGCATCGCTGCTCATAGGTGTTCGTAATGGCGTTTGGCCAGGGTCATCAGGTCGACAATCAGGGCTTTGCGTTCGCTGTAGGGCAGCAAGGCGTGGTATTGGGTCAGTGCCGTCAGCAGTTCGCGTTCGATGGTCGCCGCTTTGGTCGGGTTGCTGGTCCAGTCCACGGTCCAGGTGCGCTGGATGACCGCATCCGCCAGCTGCGTGATGTCCCGGGCCTGGGTGCTGGTCAGATCAGCATAGTCATTCTGCTCAGCCTCGGCGACTTGTGGCAAGCTAGAACCAGTGTGCTCAGCCGGAACTTTCGGCCGTAACTGGACGAGCTTTTCCCGGATCATGTTGAACAGGGCATATTCGCGGACGTCGAGGCCGAGCCGGTCTGCTTCGCTGGCTTCGCCGGTCTGGATCTCAGTGCTGAGCTTCTCCAGTTGCTGGCGCATGGCTTCCCAGTCCTGGGTGGTCTCGGCCAGGATCTGTTCCAGCTTTTTCAAAAGACTGGTGTAGTAGACCGGATCATTGTCCAGCCGCGCCGTGATCGCACGCCGGGCAGCATGGGCCATTGCGGATGCGACGGCTTCCTTGGAGCCGAGGGCGGCCAGTTTTTGCTTGAAGTCCTTGTCGAACAAGGTGACGGGATCGATCCACTGCCGGATGCCATCCGAAGCAATGTATTCAGCAATCAGCTGACGCACCTTCTCACCGCAGCCGGAAATGTCAATCTTGGTATCCGCCTCATAGCGGGCCTTGGCCGCAATGCGGATGTAGGCCAGCCATTTGAGGTCATTGAGGTAGTCGACCGGGATCTTCTGGGGCAGGATGCGTTCGACACTGGTGGCGAAATTGCGGTAGGCCACCTCGAATACGGCCCGCTTGTCCTCGGGCTTGAGCACTCGGACGAGGGCATCGAGATCGCTGCGGTCGATGCCGTGGAAAATCCGCAACGCTTGAGCATGGTAGGACTGCATCTGTCCGAACAGTTCGCTCAGAGAAGTCATCGGCGAGCCGATGTCAGCGGTGTCGAAAATGGCCAGGGCTTCCTGGAGCGAATCAGACACGCCATAGTAATCGACAATGTAACCGCATTTTTTCTGCTCGCCGCAGGTCCGGTTGACCCGGGCGATGGCCTGGAGCAGATTGTGCTCTTTCAAGGGCCGATCGAGGTACATCACCTGCTCAACGGGTGCATCAAAACCGGTCAGGAGCATGTCCTTGACGAAGATGAAGCAAAGGCCGTCGGCACTGACTGGCTTCGTGAAGCGGCTGATCAGCTGGTCCTGCTCGGACTTGGTGGTGTGGTGGGCCTTCAGGTGCGGCTCGTCATTCATGCTGCCAGAGTATATGATCCGGCCTTCGATCCTGGCGGCCTGTTCGGCGCCGAAGACCTCGGCTTTGAGCTGGTTAAAGGCAGTGTGGTATTTGACGCAGGCCTCGCGCGAGATGCAGACGACCTGGGCCTTGAAGTCATTGGGCAGGACGGTGTCGCGGTAATGGACCAGAATATCCGCCATGATGTCCCGGATCCGATTATCGGCCTCGACGATCGAGCGCCGCGTGGCATATCGGGCCTTGATCGCTTCGCGTTCTTTTTCGGAATAGCGGGCGAACTCATTCTCGAAAA
Source organism: Clostridia bacterium (assembly GCA_009928985.1). GTDB lineage: Bacteria > Bacillota > Clostridia > Saccharofermentanales > UBA5734 > UBA5734. The sequence goes on along the minus strand of SABL01000026.1, from coordinate 9,009 downwards.
GATCCGCCAGGGTGTCGTCCTTGATGTGCAGTTCCGGTTTACGGCCTTCATAGACTATCATGACGGTGGCGCCGTCCTCAACCGACTGCTGGATCGAGTATTTGTCGATGTATTCGCCGAAGGTGCGGCGGGTGCTCTTGTCCTGCTTGTCGATTGGGGTGCCGGTAAAACCGATGAAGGCGGCATTGGGCAGGGCGTTGCGCATGTTCATCGCCATGTCCTTGTACTGGCTGCGGTGAGCCTCGTCAGCGAGCACGATGATGTTCGACTTGGCCGACAGGACGGGAAATTCCTTTTTACGGTAGAGCTCGCCGGATGTCTCGTCTTTCAGTACTGGCTGATCCTCATCTTCGCCGGCGAATTTGAACAGCGTGGTCAGGATGATTTGGGGCGCAGCTTGTTTCAGGAGTAAAGACAGTTCCTTGACCGACTGGGCCTGGACCGGGGTGGTGATGGTGGCCAGGGTGCGGTTGAAGGTGGCCGTGATCTGGTTGTCGAGGTCGATGCGGTCAGTGACGACCACGATGGTGGCATCCTGCAGGCCAGGCGTGCGGCGGATCTTGCGGGCCAGAAGAACCATGGTCAGCGATTTGCCGGAGCCCTGGGTGTGCCAGATGACGCCGCCACGGCCAACGTTGGTTTTTGCCTTAACCAGCTTAGCCAGGGCTTTATTGACGGCCCGGTACTGCTGGTAGCGGCAGATCTTCTTGACCTTTTTACCTGTAGTGACGTCGCCTTCGAACAAAATAAAATTAGCCATGATGTCGAGCAGGTTGCGCTTGGTCAGGGTGCCCAGCAGGAGGAGGTCCTGCGCCTGGTCGGGATTGACCGAATCAGCAGAGGCCGGATAGGGATCTTTCCACTCGAGGTAATGTTCATAGCTGGAGCTGATTGTGCCGATGTAGGCCTGGTACTTGTTGAGGATGGCGGTGAAAAAGTTGGTGTAGAACAGGCGTTCGGCGCCTTCGGGCGGGGTCGCCCCACGGCCGTCCATGTAGCGGCGCAGCTGCTGGAAGGCCTGCTGTTTGCCGATGTTTTCTGCGCCGGAAGTCTCCAGAAAGGGCGATTTGCACTCGAGGACAACAACCGGGATACCGTTGATGAAGATGACGATGTCGGGGATGATCGTCTCGTTTGGACCCTGGATCTTGAATTGGCGCGTGACCAGGAAGTCGTTTTTCTCAACGTGGTCAAAGTCGATGAAGCGCACGGTCTGGAAGGCCTTGTGGTCGTGGACGGTTTCCTCGAGAGACAGGGAGAGGTTGACGATGGCGTTATAGACCGCCTCGTTAATCGCCAGCAGGTCGGTGCCCAGTTGTTCGGCTTTTTCGAGGTAGAGGGCGGCTTTATTGATGGTGGTCTCACTCATCCAAGGATTGAGCCGCTTCAAAGCCTGGCGCAGGCGCTTGCCGAGGATGACCGACGACAGGAAATCGCGCTCGCCCTGGTCCGGGGTGAGCCGGGAGCCGTGGATGAAATCATAGCCGTCTGGCAAGTTCCGTAAGAACTCAATCGCGGGCAGTTCAACCAGGGTTTCTTCGTTGCCGAGTGAGACTGTCATGGCGCACCTCGAGAGGATGGATAATCAGACTTTGACGCGGATTTTGCCGGTCAGAAGTTGCTGCATGAGGCCGGTCTTGAGTCGGGTTAGGGAGGCGAGTTTGGCCTGGTAGGTGTCGATCTGGTCATCGACGGAGGTGAGGATCGTGGCAATTTGGCGTTGCTCGGAAAGGGGTGGTATGGGGATTGCAACCTTTCTAATAGAGCTGCCTGTAATTTGTGGTTGAGCTGAGCCACTAATAACACTTGAAAAATCTAAATTAGTCAGAAAGTAGTAAACAAATTTAAGATCTGAAGTATCTATTATGGAATCAAGTGCCATAGCATTTCCAGTTACATATGAATATGGAACACAAAGATTGATTGTTCCACATGTTGCTCCTCGACAAGTGACCAAAATTGTTTCGGTTTTATGAGTATATTTATCAAAGTACCCAATAACACCATTTGCACCGTATACTGGATATCCAGAACTTAAGAGTTGACCGGATGAAATAGTTGGCCACTGTTTTGGTTCGCAAATTTTCCCGAGAATCGTTACTTCCCATTCCACCGGAATCCGGCCGATCTCGGTGTCCTTGAACTCGGTGTGGCCGATGCCCTTGGTCAGGAGCTGCTGCATCAGGCCTTGCTTCAGGACCTTGGTCTTCTCGATCAAGGCTTCGGTTTCGCTGATGTGATCATCAACTGTGGTCAGGATTTCGGCGATCTTCCGCTGCTCGGGGAGGGGTGGGAGAACAACAGGCAGACTTTCGAATGTTGCCTTGTTAATTATTGTAACAGCTGTTTTGGCAGCGTTAGTCTCATAGTATGGAGTATTGTTTGATATCCAGTAATACAGATAATTCGAATTGAAATTATCATTGGGGAGTATTGCATTGATTTGCTGGTTGCATGAAGACCACACACCAGTTATGGCATTTTTCCCAATGCTTGCGATACAGGTTACTAACACACTCTCGGGGGGCAATTTTGCAGAATTACTTTCATAACCCTTTTCTGATAGCTTCCGTTCACTCGTGAATAAATCACGCTTACCGCCTATATCACTTGGTGTAAACCATGGAATTTTACCATTCCAGTAGTTTGAATCTTTTGTCGGAGGTGTCTTTCCAGTAACTACCTTTGCGAATTCTTTTAGTGGAGTGATTTTCCAATCTGAAGGAATGATCCCCAATTCAGTGTATTTATACCCATCACTTATGAACATTTCCACCACCTCAGATCTCCCCAAAACCAATCTCAGATAAATACCCATTCAACCTTGCTTCAGTCTCAGCAGCTTTCTCCTTGATTTCCCGGATCTCAGCAATCACGGCCGCAATATCAATCTCATCCTCAGCTTCAGCTGTATCGACATAGCGGGAGATGTTCAGGTTACAATCATTTTCCTTGACTGCAGCCAATTCCACGACTGCTGCATATTTCTCAACATCGACGAAATTGTCAAACGCCTCAACGATCCGGGTGATGTCCTCGTCGCGCAACTTGTTCTTGTTACCGTCTTTGACGAAACCACTGCTGGCCTCGATGAACAGGATCTTACCCTTGCGTTCAACCGGCTTGGCTTTATTGATCACCAGCAGTGCGGCTGGGATGCCCGCCCCGTAAAAGATGTTCGACGGCAGTCCGATGACGGCCTCGATCAGATCATCCTTGATGAAACCTTCGCGGATTGCGCCCTCGGCACCGCTACGGAAGAGAACACCGTGTGGGATGACCGTGCACATCTTGCCCTTGGCATTGAGTGAAGCAACCATGTGTTCGACAAAGGCCAGGTCACCGTAGCTTTTCGGCGGAAGACCATAGACAAAGCGGCCGTAATGGTCACTGGACGCTTCTTCGAGTCCCCAATTTTTCAGAGAGAAGGGTGGATTCGCCAGAACCTTGTCAAAGGTCTTCAGCGTGCCTCCCTCGACATGGCGGGGATCGCGGATCGTGTCACCTTTGCGGATATCGGCACCACGGGCATTGTGGAAGATCATGTTCATCTTGCAGATCGCCCAGGTGGACAGATTGATCTCCTGACCAGCCAGAGAAATGTTGTGATGGTTGCCGCCCATCTGGCGGATGTACTCGATGCTCTGGATCAGCATGCCGCCCGAGCCGCAGGTCGGATCGTAGATCCGGTCGCCTTCTTCAGGCTTTAGGAGGCGGACCATGGTCTTGACGACCTCGGTCGGGGTGTAGAATTCACCGCCCTTGGAACCGCCCTGGTCGGCAAATTCTTTGATCAGATACTGGTAGGCATCGCCGAGCATGTCCTCGGACGCGAGGTTCTCCCGGTCGAGGTGCAGGGCGTCAAACAGGACCAGCAGGGCGGACAATTTCTTGTCCGAGACGCGTTCTTTGTCGTTGTAGTTGGCCGTAGACAAAACACCCGCCAACTCGCTGTTTTTCGAGGTGTCCTCAATCTCGCGGAAGGCTTTGTCCAGAGCCGGTCCGATGTCGATCGTCAGTCCGCGGATATGCTCCCAGCGCGCCCGCTGCGGGACGAAGAAGGATTGATAGATATCCGGGTCCTCCAGCATTTGCCGGATCTCCTCCGCGGGCAATCCCTGTGCTTTCAGGTCGGTCTTGAGCTGGTGACGTTCAGCATGGAACTCATCATTCATCCGTTTCAGGAAGAGTAGGCCAAAGATGTAATCCTTGTACTGGGCGGCATTGAGCTCGCCGCGCAGAATGTCGGCTGCTTTCCAGAGCTGAGTTTCCAATTCCTGAAGGGTCAGTTTGGCCATGGTGAGAAATTCCTCCTGGATGATCGAGTGATGTGAGACATGCCAATTAACATTCTACCAAACAACAGGGGACAATCGCGCGAGGCGATCAACGAAAAATTTGATATTTTTATGATGGATTGATCGATCATTTCTCTTTTCTAACTGAATAATTGTATTTCATATGTATATACAATAGAATAGATATTAAGAAAACAAAAATGCAGGTGATTGATTATGACCAAAACATCCAATATCCTTGTGCGACTCGATCCCGACCTGAAGGCTCAGGCTGAAGCTGTCCTTAACCAATTGGGAATTCCAGTCTCAAACGCGGTCAATTTATTTCTGAAACAAGTTGTTTTGCAAAGAGGAATCCCGTTTGAGATCAAACTCCCATCAGAAAAGCCGGTTAGCATGACCGAGCTTACTGCTATGGATCTGGATCTGGAATTACAAAAAGGTTTTGATGATCTGGCAAAAGGTAAAACACGACCTGCCAAGAAAGTATTTTCAGACATTCACCGGGATTACAATTTATGAAATTCAAAATTCATGTAACGTCGCAAGCAGAGAATGATTTGCGTAGTATTTATGAATACATTGCATTTACACTGATAGAACCACACATTGCTTTAAGCTACTTACACGAATCGAAGCAGGTATTTTAAGTTTGGATGAAATGCCGGACCGATTTCGAGTTTATGAAATCGAACCCTGGGCAAGTTTGGGCCTGAGACAAATGGTGGTAGAAAATTTTATCGTGTTCTATACATCGAATCATCAGGATCATAGCGTCAATATCATTCGAATTCTATATGGTGGCAGAGACACTGCTGCCCAGCTAAATTTGATTTGATTTTTATCTGTTTCACCGTCCGTCATCAATAGACCCCGGTCCCAGGCTTTGGCTACCTGGCCAATTGCATCGATACAGAGGGGAATCCTTTCGGACTCTGGCAGGAAGATCCCACTGTGGGGCCGCCAAAAGCTTAACCGCGTTTCTTTACCCGGGCCTTGTAGTCCCGGTCGATCGCTTCTTTCCAGTCCTCCGGCATCTCGGCTGTTTCGCGGAAGACCGCTACCGTCTCGCTCATGACCGAGAAGTTCAGATTCACGCCGGCGCTGTCAGCGTGATAGGCCTGGGCTCGGTCCGGGGCGATGCCAAAATGGGCTGCCGTCTCAACGGCGTCGATATTGGCACCGAGGAAAATGAATTCCCAGCCATGGCGCAGCTGTTGGCGCTCGATCATCTGCTTGACGAGTGACGACGAGTATTCGCGGCTGGCGTTTTCCTCGCCGTCGGTGATGATCACAAACAGCACCTTTTCAGCACGAAAATCCTCGGCGGTATGTTTCTGTGCGTTCCCAATCTTGTGGATCGTGTGGCCGATAGCGTCGAGCAGGGCTGTCGAGCCACCGACGCAGTAGTCCTTGTCTGTGATCGGCTCGACCGCCGCGATCTCGACGCGGTCATGCAGCAGTTCGTAGCGGTTGTCGAACAGCACAGTCGTGATGCGACACTCGCCATCGACCGCTTTTTGCCTGGCGAGCATGGCGTTGAACCCGCCTATGGTGTCTTTTTCTAGTCCGCTCATCGAACCGCTCTTGTCGAGAATGAAAACCAGCTCCGCCAATCCCTTTTTCATGTGCGTATCCTCCTCATGGATTCTGCTTGTACCCTGAGGTTAACACGTGCTCAAAAAGGGCAGGTCGCCTGCCAGGCGACAAATGGATCAGCTGCCGAGCAGGGGCTGATCGTGCTGGAAAAGGATCTCGTTGATGGTAAAAATATCGTATTGGCCGTTGACGATGAAATACTCCACAATCACATCAAATTTCTGACTGGGCGAGAGGGAATAGCCGGCGCGCTCGAGCAAGTCGTCGGTTTCAGAAAGTGACAGCTCGAGCCCGATTGCCAGGGCGATGGCGGTGCGCTTGCTCGGCAAGTAGTCCTGGCTGGAGCGGATTTTGGAAAACAATTTGCGATCGAGATTGGCTTTTTTGTAGACCTCGACGTCACTTTTGCCTTTGATGTCGATCAGGCGCAGGAGCGTGGTCGAGAAGGGCTCGTCGAGGTTGCCGACCAGGTCCTCGAGGCTGGGGGCCGTGGATGTATCGGACACTGCGGCAGCCCGCTTTTTTGTTTCAATACGCAGCGGTGAGGGTTCATTCAGACTTTCCTGCTCAATCTCGAGCAGCTGACGGGCGCGGTATTGATCTGTATGGGTCTCGACATAATGCTCATCGATGTAGCTAGCCACTTGGCCGAGCAGCTTCCGGCTGGCCTTGAAGGCGTCGTGGTCGAAAATGGCCAGATAAACCTCCAGATCGTGCGTCTGGAGAAAAGTCAGGATCTCATGGGTCGCAACTTGGAGGGCCTGGTCTTTGGGATAGCCGTAGATCCCGCTCGAAATCAGCGGAAAGGCGATGCTCTCGCACTGTCGTTCGACCGCGCGCAACAGGCTGTTGTGGTAACAGGCGGAGAGCTGTGCCTCCTCACCGTGCTGGCCGCCATGGTAAACCGGGCCCGCTGTGTGGATGACATATTTTGCTGGTAACTGGAAACCTGGGGTGACGACTGCTTCGCCGGTCCGGATCGGAGCCAGCTGGTCGCACGCTGCTTGCAAATTGGCTGGACCAGCAGCCCGGAAAATGGCGCCGCAGACACCGCCGCCCATCTGCAGCCCGGTATTGGCGGCATTGACGATGGCATCGACTGGCATCCGGGTGATGTCCTGGCGAACGATTGTGAAAGGCATCGGCTCACCTCCATGACCATTGGCATCTGGCAGATGCGGTCTTGTCTGGGTGTGGTTCTACTTGATCAGGTAAAAAAGCTCGACTTCGCACGTGTGTTTTTGCCGCTTGCCACCCGCGATCAGGCGCACGATGGCAAAACCGGACAGGGAATGGAAGTGCCTGGTGTCTTCAAAACTGCTGGCATCATACAAAGTTGAGGCTTCCTTTACAGTCAGCTGCTCGACCAAGGCATGCGGGACTTCACCGACCAGCTTGCCTGCTGCAGTAAACACCTCAAGGGTTGGCCGCCCGTGGCTGGTGCCCTGAATGAATTTCAACCGGTCACCTTCCTGAAGATGGGCCAGGATCTGCTGGCTATCTTCATGGGCTGTATTCACAAGGGTGGTTGTCAAACTTCTATATTGACTGAAATCAGTCTGGGCCAAATTCTGGTTGGCCTTGCGCTGCAATGCTGAATCGGACATTAGGAGATCGTAATAACTCATGGTCACCTTCTGGCTGGATAGATATTGTTTCCATCATTATAGCCTGCAAGCAGGGCTTAGAAAAAGCATTGACATTTGATGATTCTGCAATTTACACAAGCGCTTTTTGGTAGCCCGGGTCACTTGAAAAAGAGAACAAATGTTCTATAATCAATCTCACACAGATGATTTGGATGGCAGGTGAGCGATGTGGAACGGATTGTGGTCAGGGTCATTGCCGAGGCGTACGAGGGTCAGGTCAGGCCCCTCGAGGTGATCACCCAGGATCAGCGGATCTTGGTCAAGCAGATCCTCTCTGCCCAGCCGATCAAGGCCAGGAAAGACTACGACGGGGAGGCTGGCATGCGGTATGTCATTCGCTCCGACCACCGCGATTTTGTCCTGGTCTACGACCAGCGCTGGTGGGTCGAGGTCTGATTAGCAGGCGGTTGTGTCACCGGCCCAACGATGTGCTAAACTGGTCCCAAAAACGGAATGGTAACCATGCGATGAATGAATTAATCTTACCCTTGCTCCTGATAGCATCCTGTGGCTATCTCCTGGGCAGCATCAATAGTGCGATCCTGGTTTCGCGCGGGCTCAAAGGCCAGGATATCCGCCAATTTGGCAGCGGCAATGCCGGCGTGACCAACATGTACCGTGTCTACGGCAGAATCCCGGCATTGTTGACTGTTCTGGGCGATTTTGGCAAAGCCGCACTGGCGGTGCTATCAGCCCGCCTGATCTTCAGTTTGTTCAGGATGGACTTGGATTTCGACCCCGGCTATCTTTCCGGGCTGCTGGCCCTGGTGGGCCACATTTTCCCCATCTATTTCGGGCTTCGCGGGGGCAAAGGTGTCATGCCGCTGATTGGCGTCCTCTGCCTGGTCAATTGGCCTGCTTTGCTGATCGTTGCCGTGATCACCGTGCCTTTAGTTCTGCTGACCAGACGGATGTCGCTGGGCTCGGTGGTCGGATCGCTCGCTTTGCCGTTTGTCACCTGGGGCCTGGCTTCGATAAAAAACCAGGATCCGCTGGCCATCACTGGTTTTGTGACTGCCTATGCGATCCTGGTTCTGGTTGCGCACCGGGGGAATATTCAGCGCCTGATCCAGGGCACGGAACAACCTTTTTCGGCAAAGAAATCCTGATGCTTATGATGTCATCGGTTTTAAGCAGTTGTTCTGGTAGTTGACCTGTCTTTGAGCCTGGGCAACTGGCCGTTCAGACCTTGGGAATCCAGGGGATGAACTTGCTGGTGCGGCGCTTGTAATCCTCCCAGTCTGGGCGGCCGGCGTATTTCTTTTCCAGCATCGGCACACCAGAGATGAAGAGCAAGAACAAGGTGATCAAGAGGGGGCTCACGACCAGCCAGAAATTGCGACCGCCGCTGATGGCCAACAGGTAGATCCCCCACCACTGAACGGCTTCACCGAAATAATTGGGATGGCGGCTGTAGCGCCAGAGCCCGGTTTCGATCAGCTTGCCCTTGTTTTGCGAGTCAG
>SABL01000411.1 GCA_009928985.1 Clostridia bacterium | reverse complement strand
CACCTGCTTGCCCGTGATATCGACATCGAGATCTTTCGTGATCCGGACAATCCCTGTCTGGTTGGTCGTGTTCGGGATCGTGCCGATGGTCATGAAATCGAGCGTGAGCGGTAGATCGATCGCCCGGGACAGATCCGCCATGAAATAGAGAGAGCCCTTGAGCACACCGACCAGGACAAGTTCCTGCCCGGTGTAATCCTGATGGATCTGCCGCCCTAATTCAGAGATCCGGTCGTGGATTGCCTGGGATGTGAGCAGGGTTTGCCGGATTTTATAACCGCCAGTGCTGGTTCCTTCACTCATGAAAAACCTCCCCTGCCCGTTCGGGTCGCTCTGGTCGCTTTAAAACAAGTAGATCACGGCTGGCTGGAGCTGCCTAAGTGGCTGAAACGCTCAACCAGAGTCTGGAAATCCTTTTTATAGACAATCTTGATATGGGTACCGGGATAGAGCTCCCGAACCCGGCGCAGTTTCTTGTTCTTTTCAGTCACATAGCGCTGGTTCATCGTCGTCAGCTCGAGATAGGTATCAAACTGGACCAGGTAGAAATCCGGTGAAAAAGCCAAGGTGACATTGCCCTCGGCGTCCCATTCAACTGGGAACGTTCGCGGTTCGTATTTCCACTCGATCTGGTGCATGTCCAGAATCCGGGCGAATTCAGCTTCGGACTTGTTTTTGAAATGGATCTTGCCATTGGGTGACGGAACAGGCTTCTCGATTTTCTCGGGTTGTTCCTGCATGATTTTGCGAATGTTGAGAAGTGCTGTAATCGATTCAGCTGCTTCTGTCACGGACAGGAAACCTGTGTTCAAGATCAAGTGGTATAAGGATTCATCGGCGCAATCCATGCCAAAAAGCGTCGAGACAAAGCGCCGGTGGCGCCGGTCGGCCTGATCGAGAATCTGGCTGGCGGTGTCTTCTGTGGCATTGAATTGCTGCCTGACCCGTTCCAGGCGGATGTCGGACGGAGCGGTGATCCGGATGTGAACCGCATCATCATTTTCGGAGAAGATAACTTGTGAACCAAAACCAAGCAGAATCAGTGGTTTTTCTTCGGCCAGCCGGTTCAGGCCCCGTTCGAGC
>SABL01000410.1 GCA_009928985.1 Clostridia bacterium | reverse complement strand
CCCTGGAAGACTGCGAAGAAGTGGTTGAATCGGAACTGCCCGTGGTCATATCGGTCGTATCCGATATCAACGAAGTCCGCATTCCTTCCGTTACCCAGATCCTGAAAGCTGGCAAAAAGCCGAAGGAAGTCGTTGAACCCGACGATCTGGATATTGCCATCAACGCGAAACCGATCGTTGCCACCCTCAGCAATTTGGCGCCGGAGTCGGCCCGCAAAGGGATCGCCGTGAAATCTGTTGACGAATTGGTCAAGGCCCTCACCACTGAAGGCCTTATCGGGAGGTGATGACAATGGCAGGAATTATGATATACAGCGACAAGACAGCCTATGCCCTGCAATTGGTTACGGTAGCCCAGATGATTGCCAAGGATGCAGGTCTGGCCATTAAAGCCATCAGCATCAATGACGCTGAGCAAGCCGGGGAGCTGTCCAAACGGGCGGATACTTACAAGATTGACAATGCGGCCATTCAAGTTGGCGACACCGCTGCGGTCGCAGCTGCTCTGAAACAAGCCGCCGCCCAGCTGGGCGCCAATATTGTGTTGCTCTCCTCCAATCGCCGCGGCAAGGAACTGTCCGGCAGATTGGCCCAATCATTGGGAGCAGGCTGTTTGACTGATGTTAATAGCATCAACAGCAACGCCGGCAAGATCGAATGTTCACGCAATGCCCTGGGCGGTGCCACGGTTGCTGTCCAGCAGATCGAGACTGAAAACCAAGTCATCGCCATCATGCCCAAAGCCTATGAAGCTGCGCCCGAAGCCGGCGGCAGTTTGAATGATCTGGCTGTAGACGTCAAAGCTTCACCGCTCAAGGTGCTGTCAGTCAACCCCAAGGGTGGCGACAGCGTAGACATCGAAGCGGCTGATATATTGGTAGCGGTTGGACAGGGTGTAGAAAACAAGGATGATCTGGCCACCGTGGAAGCCATCGCCAAAGTCCTGGGCGGGGAAGTGGCCTGCTCCAAACCGGTGGCGACCGACAAGAAATGGTTCTCGGAAGAAAGAATCATCGGACTCTCAGGCAAAAAGTGTAAACCCAGCCTGGCTATCCTGCTGGGCATTTCCGGACAGGTCCAGTTC
>SABL01000409.1 GCA_009928985.1 Clostridia bacterium | reverse complement strand
GCCTTGCTCTTGCCGAACGACATGGCACCCTTGCCACCGCCGCCCTGCATCTGACGCATGAAGAAGACCCAGACACCGATCAGCAACAGCATCGGGAACCAGGAGATGAAGATGGACGTGATCAGAGACGGCTCTTCCGGCTTCTCACCCATCACCTTCACGTTATGGTTGAGCATGTCGTTAAGCAGTTGGGGATCCGGCGCAGGGATGATGGTGGTGAAACGTTCACCGGTGCGCTTGACGCCATTGATGACCTTGCCATCCATCCGCACTTCACGGATCTGCTCCTGGGTCACTTCTTTCACGAAGCTGGAATAGTCCAGCTGGCGACTGGTGGTATCGCTGGGGCTGAAGCTATTGAACACCGACATCAGCACGACGGCGATGACCAGCCACAGGATTAGGTTTTTCGCCATGTCACTCAAATCAATGACCTCGCAGACTGACAGTTAACGATGAGGGTTAGGGTACTACAGTTTAAAACCGGTAGCCACAATGTAGACTTCTCGTGAACGGGCACGGGAGGAGTCTGGTTTACGAATCTTGACGACAGAGAAAAGTCTACGAATTTCATTGAGATAGGCGTCGAAGCCTTCCCCCTGAAATACCTTGACCACGAAACTGCCATTACTGCGCAGGACCTGATTGCACATGTCCAGCGCCAGCTCGATCAGATACATGGAGCGAGCCTGATCCACCTGCTGGGTCCCGCTCATGTTGGGCGCCATGTCAGACATGACCACATCAACCTTGTCCGGGCCAACCCGGGCCAACAAGGCGGCAAGCACAGTTTCCTCCCGAAAGTCCCCTTGCAGGAAATCGACACCGGCAATGGAATCCATCGGCAGAATATCGCAAGCAATCACCCGTCCCTTGTCACCCACCTGATCGATAGCGAATTGGGACCAGCCACCAGGGGCGGCTCCCAGATCCACCACCGTCATGCCCGGCTTGAGCAGTTTGTCCTTGCCTTGGATCTCGTCGATCTTGAACACGGCGCGGGAACGCAGTCCCAACTTCTGGGCTTTTTTGACGTAATGATCGTCAAAATGTTCTTTTAACCAGCGGGTTGAACTGGGGGAATG
>SABL01000408.1 GCA_009928985.1 Clostridia bacterium | reverse complement strand
CGTAACGCCAGCTTTGAGCCGGTCATTCTGCCCAAGGGTGAAAGCCGCTTCACCGGCTTTGATGACAAAATCATCTCCATGTATGCCCGTGGCATGACCACACGTGACATTCAGGGCCACCTGGAAGAAATCTACGGGGTTCAGGTGTCACCCACCCTGGTTTCCCAGGTAACGGAGGCCGTAACCGACGAAATAAGGCTCTGGCAGAACCGTCCCCTGGATGAAGTCTACCCGATCCTCTACCTGGATGCAGTCCGGGTCAAAGTACGGCATGACGGTCACGTCATCAACAAGGCCGTCTACCTGGCCATTGCCATCACCATGGACGGCCTCAAGGAAGTCCTTGGGATGTGGACCGCCGAGACCGAAGGGGCCAAGTTCTGGCTACAGGTTGTCACTGAACTGAAAAACCGTGGCGTGAAGGATATCTTCATCGCCTGCGTGGATGGCCTGAAAGGCTTTCCTGAAGCCATAGAATCAGTTTTTCCAAAGACCCAGGTTCAGCTCTGCATCGTTCACATGGTACGGCACAGCCTGAACTACGTTTCCTGGAAACAGCGCAAAGAGGTGGCTGAAGATCTTAAAACCATCTACCAGGCGCCGACCGTTGAAATGGCCGCAGCGAACCTTGAAGCCTTTGCTGCCAAGTGGGATGCCAGCCATCCGACTATCGCAAAATCCTGGCGGAACAACTGGGAACGGATCATCCCCCTGTTTTCTTATCCGCCAGAGATCAGACGGGCCATCTACACAACCAACGCAATTGAATCGCTGAACATGTCACTGCGGAAAGTGACCAAAAACCGGGGTTCTTTTCCCAACGATGACGCCATGTTCAAGCTGCTGTTCCTGGCTCTGAAGAACATTTCAAAGAAATGGACCATGCCGTTCAAGGACTGGAAATCTGTGCTAAATCAGTTCACTATCATCGTTGAAGAACGGATGCCTGCTCTATAAAATGACCGAAAAACCATTTACACAAAATCATTTACAGGGCCTGCCCTTTAGATGCCCCATTCTCCGGAGATGACGACCAGCAACCTGTGACGCCATTAGAGGCAGGGCTGTTCAGAGGAGGACACTAT
>SABL01000407.1 GCA_009928985.1 Clostridia bacterium | reverse complement strand
CATTGGTGTTGAACGCCCGGCCCAAATCGATCACATCGACGCCAAACCGGTCCAGGATCGGCCATTCTGGCTCAGCCAGCTGCTGGACGACATCATAGACGCGATTGTGCCCATCGGTCATACCCAGGTGTTTCTTGAGCCGCGCATAAGCGATCGTGGAAATGCCGGAACTGGGTGTTGACCCGAGGTCGATGGGGACCCGGTCAGGCTCCTTGTGGTTGATCGCAGTGAGGATTCGTTCACGTGAATTCATCGATTGACTCCTTTGACACGGTTAGACGGCGCCGGATGGTTTTGATTTTTGATTTCAGACACTCAGTCGCAGTGAAAGACTTCTTCCATGTTGACCCACCATTCATCCGCAACTGCAGTCGAGATGGGCTGCTGGCAGGGCATGCATTCTGCCCACCAGCGCTGTGTATCGGGATCGGCTGCCATTTTGGCCATATCTTGGGTAAAATCAGACCCATGGTATTCAAAATAGGCGAAGAGCTGGCCATCGCGGTAATAGATGGAGTAATTCCGGATGTTGCAGGCTGTGATCATGGCAAGGACCTCGGGCCAGACCGCAGCATGCAGCTCTTTGTACCGTTCCAGTTTTTCTGGTTTGACCTGGATGATTTGTCCATATCGGATCATCGTGTTTCCCTCTCTATTCAGATGGCCAGGGTATCCATCTCAGCTTGGATGCGCGCCATGTCCAGAGGATATGTCCCGAACTCGCGCAGGGTCTGGATCACGAGTTCATAACTTTCCGGTTCAACTTCGCTGCTCACGGAATGGTCGGATTGGAAAACCCAGCCACCACCTGCTCCAGCTTGCAATTTGTACAAGATTTCCTTGCGGATCCACGTTGGGTCGCCGCTTTCCAGAACTCGCATGTCAATGTTGCCGACGAAACTGAGACGATCACCGTAGGTTTTCTTCAGCTCGACAACATCAAGATCGGCCTTGGCTTCCAATGGATTATAGGCATCCAGGCCAATTTCGATCATGTCCTCATAGATTTTCGTGGCATTGCCGCAACCATGGTAGACAACCATCAAGTTGTTTTCGTGGCAGAGGTCAATCAGGGCCTTGGTATGTGG
>SABL01000406.1 GCA_009928985.1 Clostridia bacterium | reverse complement strand
TTCATATAGTTCTTTTTGATATAGTCTTTCGCCAGGCTGATCATGGCAGTGTGCTTGACAAGATCCTGGTTGAACACCTGGTCCGTGAACCGGGCCAGGATATCGGAAAGCCAGTAGGCGATTTCATCAATGGTCCGAAAGCAATGGATCTTGTTCAGGCAGGCAAAGTTCTGGCCGAAAATGAGCCGGGCATCCGCGCCGCCCCGGATCGCTGCCCGTGACAGCAGCACAACCAGCTCGATCACGCGGGTCTGAATCATGGTCTGCTCAGTCCCGATGGTAAAAAAGACAGCGCCCAGGATGGCATTGAGCACGGTCTGGGCACCCGCCTTGTCACCGGCCTCAACAAGATCCAGCAACTGGCGTTCTTTCTCGATTGGATAAGCAGGGTTCATTGCCTGGGCAACATCCGCGCTGATGGATTTTTTGACCTGCTCAGGATTAATCGCTGCAGGCAAAGTAGCCCCGGACGGATCGCCAGACCGGGCATCACGCGGATCAGACAAAGCCCGGGCAGCCACACTCAGCAGCTCACTCAGGCTTTGCACTCGATCGGGTGACACGGCCGGAACGTTCGGATGTTGTCTGTGCAATTCGGCCAGATGGTCTCGGTCACCTATCAGGACGGGGCCTGCGACCAGTGCGGCTGCTGTTTCATCCCCGAGCAGGATCGGCGAGGAAAAGTAGGCTAGCCCATTCGGGCTGAAATAGACAGTCCCCCTGTCCAGATACGTTTGCGGATCGATCAGCTGGCAAGGTACGCCACAAGCTTGGCTGAAATGGCCACAGACTCGGGCGGCTTGGTCGCGATTCATTAGCCGAATTCCTGGACTGCCTCATACAGGGCGACAATGTTTTCCGGCGGCACATCGGGCAGAATGTTGTGGATGGTATTGAAGACATACCCGCCACCAGGGATCAGGATCTCGAGGCGGCGTTTGACATCTTCCTTGACCTGGCCGGGCGTGCCGCGGTTGAGAATGCTGCGGGTATCACTGCCGCCGCCCCAGAACGTGATGTCCTTGCCGAATTCCTTCTTCAGCCGTTCGGGTTCCATGTTTTTGCATTGGGTCTGCATGGGATTGAGG
>SABL01000405.1 GCA_009928985.1 Clostridia bacterium | reverse complement strand
ATGGAAGGCGAGACTAAAGGCCGTAACGCCATATTGAGCCGTCTTCTTTCCAAGCGCTTCGGCCAGAACATTTTCGACATCCGCATGCAGGAACGTCTGCGCACCGCCACGCCGGAACAGCTAGACCGCTGGGCGGAACGTATCCTGGACGCCAAAACAGTGGACGAAGTGTTTGACGAGGAACCGCCGGAATAATGGGACAAACTACATTTGACACAATCAAGTCAAAGCTCCTGGCGTCAGACTGCGTTTTCGAAAAATTCAGTCCAACCCAGACTATAACGGCAGACACTGCCTTCTCGCTCACCACGCTTGCCAGCGCCCCGCCTGCCCCCCACGCTCCACACCCATGACCGAGATCAACAATATCCACGACGCCTTCTTCCGGGAAACCATGAGCCACAAGGAAGTCGCCGCCGACTTTCTGGCCAACTACCTCCCGGCCACTGTACTTGAACAGATCAAGCTGGAGACGCTGGCCATCACCAAGGACACCTTTGTCGACACGAAGCAGGCCGCCCACTCTTCGGATCTGCTCTACCAGGTGAAGCTGACCGGCGACCGACCGGGATTTGTCTATTTCCTCTTCGAGCACAAAAGCTATCCGGACCAGTTCGTCAGCCTGCAACTGCTGCGCTATCTGCTGGAAGTCTGGGAACTCTACCGCAAGCAGCACAAAAATACCAAGACCTTGCCGCTGATCATTCCCATCGTGGTCTACCACGGCAAGCCCAAGGGCAGGGCCGTGCGCCTGATGGAGCTGATCGACCTGCCAGATCCCTGCCTGGCCGCCTATATTCCGGATTTTGATCTGGCCTTTTACGACTTCTCTCCCGACACAGACGAAGCCATCAAGGGGGAGATCATCCTGCGGATGGTGCTGCACTGTCTGCAGGCCAAAAACGTTCCCACGGCTGTCACGAAGCTGACCGAAATAATCGTACTTCTGGCCCAGCTCGACGAAAATGCACCGTCTCTGCGATGGATTGAAGTCATTTTCCGCTACCTGTCCCAAACGATGGACATTGACCGAGGGGTGGTGCAAAATCTGATTCAGGAAATCATTCCCCCAAAAAAGGAGGGACTCGTC
>SABL01000404.1 GCA_009928985.1 Clostridia bacterium | reverse complement strand
GGATAGAGCCAACCGAACGCCCCGAGGGCCAGAGACCACAGCAGTCACCCAATCCGAGCCTGACTGGCCACCACTGATGATCCGCTCCACCATCACCTCGCCAGACCACCAGCCAGAAGGCTGGTCACGCTGAAACTGCTCCGCGGTCAGGAATGGCCAGCCCAGGCGCAAACCGCCGAGCACCAGGCACACAAACAGGAGCCAGATGCGAGAACGCTGACCAGCAAACAAACCTGTGCGCTGCCAGTTGTGGCGAAGTAAAGTCACGAACAAGCCCAAAACAACCAGAAGCAAGACAGTTCGTCCACCCGGACGGGTCGCCAAAAGACCACCCGCTAGAACGGCCAGCGCCAGGGGCAGTGCCGGACGTCGCCACGGTTGTGCCCAACGCAGGCCCAGTTCAGAAACGGTGCCCTGCCACAGATCCCGGGCCGCCTCAGCTGCCCATTTCCGCCAATGATCGCGATCCGGCTGAGGCCTGAAGATCCAGTCCCGTTTCATCCCCTCCCCCCTTCAGCCGGCTACGAGCAGCAAAAAAACGATCCGGCAGCTCTCAGTCTGCAGGATCGCCTCGATGGATCACAGTCCCATTCGGTCGACAAAAGTCGCGGATTTTCGACAAGGCGTCTGGCAAACCCCGCTCAGTCAACGCTCGCCGCCGTTTCACCGACGACAGAGGCGACCAGCTCGCGCAGCTCATTCAGCCCGGTCCGGTTCAGTGACGAGAAGGCGATCAGGTTGACATCCTCTTCCAGATCCAGCCATTTCGTCATGGCCTGGACTTGCTGGTTGATCTGCTGGCGTGACAGCTTGTCGCATTTAGTCAGGATGACACGGTAGGGCACGTCATTGGCCTCGAGCCAGGCGATCATCTGGACATCGAGCCCGGACGGCTCGTGGCGGATGTCGAGCAAATGCAGTACCAGGGCGATCGGCCGATCCCCGGTCAGATAGGTGTCGACCAGCGAGGAGAAGTCCGTTTTTTTGTGATGGCCGGTCTTGGTAAAGCCATAGCCGGGCAGGTCGGTCAGGTAGAGCTTGTCCTCGACGTTGAAATAAACCACGAGTTTCGTTTTTCCCGGGGTCGAGC
>SABL01000129.1 GCA_009928985.1 Clostridia bacterium | reverse complement strand
GCATTTTCCTGCCCCTGATCACAGTCAATTGCGCCATCCTCCGCATCACGCTGTTCATGGTGATCCGCCAGTATACCTTTGTCCAGTCGATTTTCTTCGGCATAGGCAGTGGCGTCGGCTGGTGGCTGGCGATCATCGCCCTGGCTGCGATCCGGGAGAAAATGGCCAAGACCAAGCTCCCCCGCGGTCTGGAAGGCCCAGGAATCTCCTTCATCATCACCGGGATCATGGCCTTGGCTTTTATCGGCTTTTCCGGTATTTTCACCATATCCTGAATCCAGCTCAGACCCTGGGCCACACACGACGACGGCCTCAAAGAAAGGCCGCTCCCTGAAAGCAGGTGACAGACCATGGCGATCTTGACGACCATCCTCAGTGTCAGCGCGATATCCGGAGTTCTGGCTCTGGTCATCATTCTGGCCGAGCATTTCCTCAATAATTATGGCGAATGCGAGATCAACATCAACAACGGCCAGAAAGTCCTTAAAGTCGAAGGCGGCTCGACACTTTTAAACTCATTGGCGGCACAGAAGATTTTCATTCCCTCGGCTTGCGGCGGAAAAGCAACCTGCGGCCTGTGCAAAGTGATTGTCAAATCCGGCGCCGGACCGCTCTTGCCAACCGAAGAACCTTATCTCAACGCCCAGCAACGCCAGCAGGGCTACCGGATGGCCTGCCAAGTCAAGGTCAAGGGCAATCTCGAGATTGAAGTGCCGGATGAACTGTTCAATATCCGCGAGTTTTCCACCACGATCGAATCGATCACCCAGTGGACCCATGACATCAAGGGTCTGCGCCTCAAATTGCCACCGGGCGAAACCATCACCTTCAAAGCAGGCCAGTATGTCAATTTCTATTCCAAGCCCTATGCCAAAGTCAAAGAGAGTGTCTTCAGGGCTTACTCGATTTCATCGGCACCCTCTGACAACCAGGCTATCGAGTTGATCATCCGACTGGTCCCTGAGGGACTGTGCTCGACTTATGTTCACACCATGCTCAAGGAAGGCGACCCGGTCACCATCAGCGGACCTTACGGTGAATTCCGCCTCCATGGCGAAAACCGTAACCTGATCATGATCGCCGGTGGTTCCGGCCTGGCCCCGATCCGCTCGCTCGTGCTCGATATCCTGGAAAAAGAGCTCGACCTGGACATGACCTTTTTCTTCGGTGCCGTGACCAAACGAGATTTGTTTGATCTGGACGAACTGTATGATCTTCAGGCTCGCTACCCCAATTTCCACTTCGTGCCAGCCCTGTCCAAACCGCTGCCAGAAGACAACTGGGAAGGGGAGGTCGGCCTGATCACCGATGTGGTGGGTCGCCACATCGGCAGCGGCGAAGGCAAGGAAGCCTATCTGTGTGGCAGCCCGGGGATGATCAATGCCTGCATCCAGGTCTTGACCAAAAACGGCGTGACCGAAGACCGCATCTACTACGACAAATTCGCCTGAGTGGCACGGATGAGCACGGAGGTGCAGCGCAATGAAACAAAGTCCGAATCTCCAGGATATCCAGGAAGCGATGAAGCCAGGATCTCTTTCAGCCGAAGGTTTTCTCGGCACGGATGACCGCAGCTTGTCCGATATTCTCCAGGCTGACCAGCAAACGGTCAGGCGACTGGGTGTGACAGACCAGGCGATCGCTGCTGCCATGCGCCGCCTGACCGAGGCGGCCAAGACCGGGCTCGGCAAACCCATCGAGCTGGATGGCCTGTACGAAGCCACCGATGACGAATTCATGGGCCGCCTGCCGTGTCCTTTTCGCGACAATTTCAAGGCCGAAAAGCGAATCACAACTGTACACAACCTGGCCACGGGTCAAACCATGGCCTGGTCCGACCTTAACATCCACATGATCGAAGCCCACGGCTTTTACGAAGGATTCGGTTCGCATTACCGCCTCGAACCTGCCGGACTGGTCGATTTCCTCGGCGGGGTAGAGCGGCTGCGAGCCTGATCATGCTCACCTGACGCACGATCATGTCCTGCAGATCGATCAATCCTTTAACCCGTGTGCAGGTGACCGGGATTTCCTCCTAATTTTCTGAAGTGTCGGGTCTTTCCTCCTTGTGGATCTGAAGTTTATCCAAATCCGGCAACAGCTTGCGTAATTCCATGGGGAGCGGAAAAAGGATCGTGGTCGATTTCGAGTCGGCGACTTCAGACAAGGTCCGTAGCATGCGCAAGGTCATTGCGCCTTCCTGTGCGACCAGGATGCCAGTCGCTTCTGCCAGTTTCACAGCTGCCTGCTTTTCGCCATCCGCTTGGATCACAATTGCACGCCGGTCGCGTTCAGCCTGGGCCTGGCGGGCGATGGCCCGCTGCATATCTGTGGGCAAGATGACATCCTTGATCTCGACGGCTGTGACTTTGATACCCCAAGGATCGGTCGCTTCATCGACAATTTTCTGGATGATCTTGTTCAGTTTTTCGCGTTCGGACAGCAGTTCATCCAGTTCGGCTTGACCAGCGACACTGCGCAAGGTGGTCTGGGCGTACTGGCTGGTTGCTTCATGGAACCGTTCCACATTGACAACCACCTTTTCAGGTTCGACAGCACGGTAATAGAGGACCGCATTCACAGTACACGTGACATTGTCTTTTGTGATCACCTCTTGGGGCGGCACATCAAAGACAATGGTCCGCAGCGAAACTTTGACAATGCGGTCTACAATCGGGATGATCAGGATCAGCCCCGGGCCGCGAACCCCGACACAGCGTCCAAGCCGGAACAGGACACCCCGTTCATATTCCATGATGATCCGGATCGCCCGGGACAGGATCATGACCGAGACGATCACGATGCCAGCAGTAGCAAGAAACCACTCGTTCAAGAAAAACAGCATGGATCATTCCTCCTTTTGAAGAGACTGGACTCGTACTACGAGTCCCTGACGATCGATAATCTGGACGGTCTGGCCTATCTCAATGGTGCTGCCATCCTGACTGACGGCACGCCAGATTTCACCAGCGATCATGACCTGACCTTCCGGGTTGAGTGTAGAAATGACTCGCGCCATCAGACCGTCAAATTCACTGGTTCCCTGAATAGCTTTGCGCCGCCTGATCCGCAAGATTGCCCGCATGGCTATGACCATGAAGATACCACCTGCGACACTGACCCCGGTTGCCAGGAAACGGAAACGGACCAGCCAATCCCGCGGCATCAACGGCTCAGCTGGCAGGAAGAGTGTCCCGAGGACCAGGCAGACCAGACCACCAAAAGTCAGGATCCCGTAAGTGGGTGTCAGAACTTCTGCCACCAGGAGGCCAAGGCCCAGGGTCAACAGGATCCCGGCAAAGAGATTTGTTTCGAATAGCCCCAGCCCATACAAGCCCAGTGCCAGGCTGATCACCCCGAGCACCTCAGGGACATAGGTTTCCGGGGCACCAAAACCGATGATCAGGCCATATATGCCTAAGAGCAGCAAGATATAAGCCATCTGCGGATCACTGAGCAGGTTGGTCATTTTTTCAACGAACTTCATTTCCAGTGGCCTGATGGTGGCATTTTGCGTATTCAAGGGCCAGGACTGTCCCTGGACTGTGACCGTTGTTCCATGGATGCGATTGAGAAGCGTGGTCAAATCAGGTTCGATCCGGTCAATGACGTCCTTTTCAAGTGCTTCTCTGGCATCCAGGGTCAGGCTTTCTGTGACGAATTTTTCTGCAATTTCGGGGGGGCGGCCGCGAGTTTTCGCAATGCTGCGCATATGGCCTGCCAGAAACTGGATCGTTTTATCCTCAGCTGCCTGGGTAGTGCCAGCCTCCGGGTTGATCTGGACTGGCATGGCTGCGCCACACGTTGTACCAGGCGACATGGCTGCCACATGTCCCGCCAGCAAGATGAATGAGCCTGCCGATGCTGCGATTGCCCCCTGGGGAGAGACATACGTGATGACCGGCACATCGGCATTCAACAGGTCGGCGACAATATCCAGCGTCGCTGTGACCAGACCGCCCGGTGTGTTGATCAAGAGAATGACCGCGGCATTACCTTGATTGCTCGCTTCTGTCAAACCTCGCTGGATCAAGGATGCAGTACCGGAAGTAATTGTACCTTCCACCTGAATCGTCAAGATTTCCGGTTTGGATTCAGTTGCCCTGACAGGTGACCATAAGGCAAATACCAGACTCAGGGACAGCAGAAGAACTGCCAAAAAAGCATCTGTATGACGAGGTTTTCTGATTGACATAGCTTATACCTCTCTGGAAAAAGGCCAGCCAACTGATTTTATTATATCACCTGCCGAAAAAGAGACCCCGTCTCTTTTTCGGCAGGTGTACCCTGTGGTACAAAGAATAGCGTTGATTCTTTCAATAATAAGAGTGAAGTATGACTTCTCGGTCAGACGTGCTGCCGTTAAACGGTGGCTCCAGCGCACTTGGACGACAAGGGCGGAGGTCAGGCATGGTAACGTTTGTCGAGGTCTGTAAAACCTATCCGAACAGCACTCAGGCGGTCATCCAATTCTCTCTGACGATGGCCAAAGGTGAGCTGGTTGTCTTGATTGGACCCAGCGGCTGTGGTAAAACAACCACACTCAAAATGGTCAACCGCCTGATCCAACCCACAGCTGGTAAAATCTTCATCAACGAAGTGGACACCGACGAACTCGATCCGGTGGAATTGCGCCGCCAGATCGGTTATGTCATCCAGGATATTTCACTGTTTCCACACCAGACCGTTGCACGCAACATTGCCACCGTTCCGCTGCTCAAAAAATGGCCGGACGACAAGATCCGGGACAAAGTTGACAGTCTGCTGCGCATGGTGGATATGGATCCAGCCGTTTTTCGCGATCGTTATCCCAGTGAATTGTCCGGTGGCCAGCAGCAACGCATCGGGGTCTTGCGAGCACTCGCGGCTGATCCGGAGGTCATGCTGATGGACGAGCCGTTCGGAGCTCTCGATCCCATCACCCGGGTCCAGTTGCAGGACGAAATGAAAAACCTGCAGCAAAAAGTCAACAAGACGATCCTTTTCGTGACTCATGACATGGATGAGGCTCTGAAAATTGCCGACCGCATCGTCATCATGAAGGACGGCCAGATGATCCAGGCGGCGACACCTGAGGACTTGCTGCGCCAGCCGGCCAATGATTTTGTCCGTACGTTCATTGGGGAGGAACGCCTGATTCGGAAACCCGACCAGGTCCAGGCCCGTGAAGTCATGCTGAAAAACCCAGCTTGCCTGGAAGCAGGGAAGGGATTGCGCCAAGGCCTCGAAGCCATGCGCGAGGCCCGGGTTGACAGCCTGCTGATCATCGACAACCGGCGCCAATTTCTGGGTGTAGTCGATGTCAACACCCTCCAGAGCAATTTGAAACAGAACAAGACCCTCCAGGAGATCATGGTCAGCTGGCCCACGGTCGGTGAAACGGACAGTGTCAAAATCGCTGTGCAACTGATGGTGGACCAGAACCTGCGTTTCGTCCCGGTCGTCAATGACAGCGGCCGACTCAAGGGGATCATCACCCGGGCACGTGTTGTCAATTTCGTGCTCGATTATCTCTGAAAAAAGCAACCAGCTGAAAACTCGCCACCCGTGACAGCACTAGCACCGGAGGCACACCATGGAATTTGCCGAATTCTTCATCAATAACATCGGCCGGATTGCCACCCGGACCGCAGAACACATGCTGATCGCACTCACTGCTTTGGCTCTGGCATTGCTAGTGGCCGTGCCGCTGGGAATTCTTTTAACCCGGCAGGAACATCTGGCCAAGCCCGTCCTGGGCCTGGGCAACATCATCATGACCATCCCCAGCCTGGCACTGCTGGCGTTCATG
>SABL01000025.1 GCA_009928985.1 Clostridia bacterium | reverse complement strand
TTTCAAATGGACGAGGCCGATCTTCGTCACGATTGTACAAAAACGGGAAGAAAGATACAACAAATTGCCGGATAACACAAGGGATTTTACCTGTTCCAAACAGTTTTTCAATCTTTGATGGCCGCAATTTCGGCCAGGCGGGCAATGATTGGCAGATGCTGGGTGCACAGGCGTTCACATTTGCCACAGGCTGTGCAGATGGCTGCGCCTTCGGCGGGTATGGACCAGTGCCAATTGAGCCGTTCACGGATCGAACCACCGAACAGCTTCTGGTTATAAGCATCCATGTATTTGGGAATTTCAATACCGACTGGGCACTCATCACAATAGCCGCAGCCGGTGCACAAGTTGTTCAACGCCACACCCTGGTCTTCCATTTCAGCCACGATCTGGCGAACCGGTTTTTCAGCGAGTCCTTCTACAGCAGCGCAGGCTTCGTCCACCTGTTCCCTGGTGGTCAGGCCATTGAGGGTGACGGATATTTCACGGTGGGAAGCGACAAAACGCAGGGCCGCCTGGGCGACATTGAGATCGGTTCCTGCTGTCAGGTATTTGAAATAGTCCGGATTTTGCGGGATGACGCCGCCACCGAGCGGATTCATGACGACTACTCCCATGCCTTTGGCTGCTGCAGCTTCGATCCCGCTCTGGCGGAAACGATAGTTCAAGGCATTGTAGCCGATGAGCATCCCTCTGAACTGATTCCGGGCGATGACAAGTTCCAGCTCATCGCCGGGCATATGCGAAGAGAAAACGATGTTGCGAACCAGCCCGTCTTTTTGGGCCTGGACAAAAAAGTCATACAGGGCATCGTGCTGTTTCTTGTAGTCTTCGAGGGACATCAAACACCAGAGATGGTAAAAATCAAGGTAGTCGACTTTCAATCGGGTCAATGACTTTTCCAGGCGCTTGCGGAAGGCCTGTGCGGTGACAACCTTGCCAGTCGTGCCGATATTGGCTTTGGAAGAAATGAGAAAGCTGTCTCGTGGCAGCTGAGACAGGGCAAGACCCGTGATTTCCTCGCTTTTATCCTCACAATAGAAGGGTGCGGTGTCAAAATAATTGATCCCTTTGCTGTGGGCATAGAGCGCGACATCGGCGCATTTTTCGAGTCGTCCAGCCTGGACATCCTCTTCGTCATAGCGCATGCAACCCATGCCGATGGCTGAGACTTTCAGGCCAGTGTTCCCATATTCCTTGTAATACATGCTGTTAACCCCCGTTGAATTTGAATGGACAAGCAGTGTGTCCATTATCCCATTCGGTTACGCTTTCATCAATTTCAATTTTTACCGGGCTTGCGCAAGGCTTCATATCCAGACAGGACATCAAACAAGTCGTCATCGATCAGGCGCTGCCGCTCTCGGTTGTAGTCTGATTTCAACTCGGACATCAACGTATCAATATTCTGGTCTGCCCGCTGCATCGCACTGAGCCGGCTGGCATTTTCACTGGTGATCGACAAGGCACAGGCCCGATAGATCGTCAGGAACAAGAATTCCCTGATCAGCGAACGGAGAGCAACCGTTCCGCCACCCAGGACCTCCGGCAGGGCCTGTCCTGGCCAGGGAATGCTGGTCCAGCGGCCGCTCAGGCGGTAATCAAAGGGCAAGACCTGGTCATTGACCGGTTGATAGTCCGTGGCAAAGCCTGGTTCATGGTAGAGGACATGGCAGGCGGTTGTGCCTGAAACATCGAGTTCGGCCAGGACTTGGCTGACCAGAGGTGTGATCAGGGGCACCGAATGGGGGGTCTTCAAGGTCTGTTCTGGCACGACACCACATTCAAGCAGCTGGATGGATGCCCGTTCCCCCACGGCAATGACCTGGACAGGTTCAGCCATGCTCTGGATTTCTTCATGGGTGAACTTGGCAATGTCGCGATTAAATGATCCAACCAGGCCATGATCCGTCCCGAACACAATAACTGAAGTGCCCTGATGGTGGGACTTGATCCGTTGTTCAAAAACAGGGCTGATCGGGCCGATGTCCCTGAAACAAGCACCCAGACTGGTTTCAACCACCTGGGAATAGGTCTCCAGGGAAATGATTGCCTGCTCAAACAAAGAGATCGAAGATAAGGCCAAGGCCTTCATGGCCCGAACCAGTTCATGCAATTCATGGACATGGCCGATTTTGCGCTGCAGGTCAGAAGCTGTCTCGCTCACAGTCAGACCTGTTCCTTTCCTCTGGCAAAAGGCGCTACCGCAGTCTCTGCCAGACGGACCAGTGCAGGAGGCAAAGGTTCTTTGGCCAACTGACTTTCTGAGAGCCAGGCGGCCACATCAGCTTGATGCTCCAGGGCAGTCTCAGCCAGCTTGTCCTGGACCAATGCCATCTGTTCGATTGGCACCGCATCCAGCAATCCTTCAGCCAGCGCGGCCATGATCAGAATCTGGGCTTCCATGCGAAGTGGCTTTTGTTCAGACTGCTTGAGACAGGAGCGGATTTTCTGGCCATGGGCCAGCATGCGGCGCGACGATTCATCGAGATGGGCACCAAAGCGGGCGAATGATTCCAGTTCCACAAATTGCGCATAGGCTAGTTTGAGATCTTTGACGATGGTGCGATAGACATCGTGCTGGGCTTTGCCACCGACCCTGGATACAGACAGGCCCACGTCAATCGCCGGCAAGACCCCCAGTTCGAACAGGGCGGGTGACAAGTAGATCTGGCCGTCTGTGATTGAAATCAGGTTGGTCGGGATGTAGGCCGATATGTTCTGTGATTCCGTCTCGACAATCGGCAGGGCAGTCAAGGATCCCCCGCCCAGTTCTTGCTTGAGTCTGGTCGACCGCTCGAGAAGACGGGAATGGATGTAGAAGATATCACCCGGAAAAGCTTCCCTGCCGGGCGGCCGGTGCAGCAGCAGGGAGAGCTCACGGTAGGACCTGGCATGAGAGGTGAGGTCATCATAGACAACCAGTGTGTCATAGCCCTCTGCCATGAAGCTTTCGGCGATGCTGGTGGCCGCATAGGGGGCAATGTAGGATAGGCCAGCCGCCTCATTGCTTTCAGCAACGACGACGACACAGTGTGCGAGTGCATCGTTTTTGCGCAGAACATCAACCGCTTTGGCTACTGCTGAGGAACGTTGCCCGATGGCACAATAGACACAGTAGACCGCGCTGTCACGCTGGCTGATGATCGTATCCAGTGCTACCGTCGTCTTGCCGGTTTTGCGGTCACCCATGATCAATTCGCGTTGACCGCGCCCAATGGGGACCATCGCATCAATCGCCTTGATACCTGTTTGCAGGGGGACTGTGACCGGCAGGCGGTCCATGATCGCTGGTGCAGGTCTTTCAATCGGCAGGCGGCGCCTGGTTTTGATGGGGCCTGCCCCATCCAGTGGCCTGCCAAGAGGATCAATCACGCGGCCGAGCAATTCATGGCCGACCGGTATATCCAGCACTCGTCCGAGGCGACGGACAGGTTCGCCAATCGCCAAACTGGCTGGATGGCCAAACAAGATCACACCCAAGTCAGCAATATCGAGATCATAGGCCATGCCCAGGCTGCCATCAGCAAACTGGACCAATTCTTCAAACCCGATGTCATCGAGGCCTGTGACCCGCACAACGCCTGCAGCGATGGATTGGATCCGGCCGACTGCTACAGGTGAGAAAGGGTGGCTGTGGTTAGCCACTGCTGTCGTGAAGGCCTGGAACAGGCTGTCAGACAGAGTCGCAAGATCCTGGTGAGTCATGGCTGGTGCTCCTGTTCTTCGGCTTTGGATTCCGGCACCGTGACCAGGACATCCAGACACTCATGCAAGGACACCAGATAATCTTCCACACTCCAATCCAGCTGCAGGCCGCCCCAGTTCAGTGACAGGCCGCAGATCCTGGAAGAGTCCGTTTCATACTCGATGACCCCTTTGCCGGGCCAAACAGACTCGAGGGCTGATTCCAGGACCTGGCGTTGCTGGGGCAAGAGTGACCAGGTTGATGCAACCCTGATGCTGACTTGCGGATCGCCTTCGCCTTCCGGCACCGGAGGCCGCCAGTCTTTCGTCCCATGCGCAACCAGTTTTTCTGCCAGGCGTTCAACCATCCGCTGCTCCAGGGACTGGCTGGACAGATCCTGCAGGGTCCTCTCCAGAGCTTGCATGACAACCCTGCCCAGCTGGTGTTTGAAGGCCTGGGCAAATTCATCGGCTTCAGTTTGCCGGGCAGTCCTGAACCGGTCGGATTCACTTTCTGCCTCGGACTTGACCCAGGCAAGTCTTCGCTGTCTTTCCAGCTCGATCTGCTCTGCCAGCTCCTGCATGCGCTCGGCTTTCTGACGTTCCAGATCTTCGAGTTTCTCCTGATACAAATCACGGGTCTTCTCGGCGTCCTGCATGGTGGCTTCGGCAGATCGGATTGAGTGGGCAATTTTATTTTCCCGTTCATCGATGGCTTTGAGGACAGGCGCAAAGAGAAACCGTTTCAGGAGAAAAACCAAGATCAGGAAATTGGCCACCTGGGCCAAAATCGTGAACCAGTCGACCAGCATGATCAGCCTCCAGCCAGGTTGGCAATCGCGTAGTTCCAGAACGGATTGACAAAAATCAGGATCAGCGTGATGACCAGGCAATAGATGGCTGTGGATTCGACCATGGCAAGACCCACAAACAAGGTCCTGGTGATGACCGGCGACGCATCTGGCTGCTGGGCCAGTGAGGTCAAGGCTGTCGCAACAGCCCGTCCTTCGCCAAGAGCCGGGCCAATCGTGCCGATCGTGATCGTCAGGCTGGACATGATGATGGATGTGATGGCAATGGCAGTCAATGGATTCATGGGGACCTCCTTTCAGGATGCGACTGGGTGGCTGATGCAATGTAGACAGCTGTGAGGACTGAGAAAATATAAGCCTGGACCATGCCTGTCACCAGTCCCAGGACCGTCATCAGGACAGGAATGAATAACGGCGCCAGTGACAGGAGCACCGCAACAATCATCACACCGCTCATCATGTTGCCGAACAAGCGAACGGCCAGGGCGAGGGTTCGGGACAGCTCGCCAATCAGATTGAACGGCAGCATGAGCGGGGTCGGCTGCAGATAGGTTTTGAGATAGCCCCCCAGGCCCTGTTTCCAGATGCCGAAAAAGGGCACGGCAAACAAGACACACAAAGCCAGGGCAACGGTTGTCGACAGCGAACCAGTCGGTGGCTGGTAGCCCGGGAGAATGGTCAGCAGCGACGAACTGGCAATGAAGAGGAACAACGAGCCTATGAAAGGCAGATAACGCCGGGGCATTTTCAAGCCGATGGCCTCAATCTGGCCGGCGATCAGGAGAACGGTCATTTCGAGGAAATTCTGTGCCCTGGACCGCCGGCTGCTTTTTCCGAAATTCCGGGTCGCCAGGATCGATCCCACGGCCAGGGCTGCCATCATCAGCCAGGTGACAACCAGAGTCGCATTGATCTGGATAAATCCATAGGAAAAGTACACGGTCTGGTCAGGACTGATGTTCATCGCCGGATCCCTCCTTCCCCTGCCTGATTTGGCTGATCTGCTGCCTGGCCCTGCCGCTTGTCACACTGCGGATCACCAGGAATCCAGCCAGAGCGGCAATTAGCTGTTGCCAGCCCTGGCGAGCGACCCAGACAAATCCCAGGACAACCACACCCAGGCGCAGCACCAGGCTGAGTGCAAACCAGATACCCGGATGGGTGGAAAGTAGCCCTTTCTGGATGGTCAGCCATAAACCAGCAAAAAACAGAAACCCGAGCAGCGCACCAATGACCACCCCTTGCAAGACTGCGAGCACATTCATGGTCTTCCCTTCCCAACTTTGTCTTCTGGCAAGTCCGGGCCTGATTCCGATTCGATCTCATCGGCCTGGCGGCCCAGCCAATACCAGACGTTCAGGCAGCCCAGGCCAATGCCGCCAGCCAAAAGCATCAACGTCCAGGAAAAAGGTGACGGCCAGCGCTGATCGATCCAGATACCAGACAACAAGCCCAGGAGGCCAGGCACGGCGATCGACCAGCCAACCAGTCCCATCAAGCCCATGCCAAACCACGGCTTGTCTGTTCCGGTCTGTCTGAGCCTGATTTTCCGCCTGGACTCAGCTCCGACCTTTTTGATCAGCTCATCGTCTGCGGATGGATTTTTCCTCGTTTCATGCCTTGCCACGATGCACCTCATGATAGAGCCGGATAAAATCGTCTTCGAACTTCATCAGGATCCTGCGGGTTTGCATGTCTTGTTCGCTGACGGCCTTAAGGGTTGCCTCCAGCCGCTCCCGCAGGGAGTCAAGATCATCACTGGCAACCGCCCGGCGGGCAGAGACTTGGACCAAAAGGCCTGATTTGAGCAAAATCCCTTCGTCAAGGGCAATGTAATGTTCACTACCCTGATCATCCTGGAACGTCAGGATGCCAGGACGAAGCGGGGCTACGAAGTCGAGCCGGTGTGGCCAGATTCCATGGGATCCTGAAGGGGTATCAGCAACCAACCGCACCACATGCTCAGTCCGGACAACGATCCGCTCAGGAATATTGACGACCAAGGTGATCTGATCGGTGTCTTTCATGTTAAGCCACCTGCAACCCTCTTGGTGTCCGGTTCATGAGCCATTTTCTCAAAGACATCGTCAATCGGACCGATCATGTACAGAGCTTGTTCGGGATAGGATGAGAACTCGTCATTGAGGATCTGCTCACAGCCGGTGAGCGCATCCTCGCGGCTGACAAAACGGCCCTTGAGACCTGAAAAATGTTCTGTGGTGAAAAATGGCTGGGTCAGGAACCGTTCCAGCCGCCGGGCCCGGGCGACCAGCTTCTGGTCCTCTGGCGAGAGTTGTTCCAGCCCTAGCATCGAGATGATGTCTTTGAGATTGTCATACCGGGCCAACGTCTGGCGAACAGCCTGGGCCAGGTGATAATGCCGTGGGCCGATGACTCCAGGTGTGGCCAGCTTGGAATTGGACTGGAGGGGGTCGATTGCCGGATACAGACCTTCGCTGGCCCGTTTGCGTGACATGACGATCGAAGCAGACAAGTGGGAAAAAGTATGGACGGCTGCCGGATCCGTAAAATCGTCGGCTGGAACATAGACAGCCTGGATCGACGTGATGGCTCCCGACTGAGTATTGGCAATGCGTTCCTGCAACTGGGCCAGGTCTGTTGCCAAGGTCGGCTGGTAACCGAGCCGGGATGGCATCTGGCCCAAAAGGCCGGACACTTCAGCACCCGCCTGGATGAAACGGAAAATATTGTCGATCAGGAGCAGCACATCCTTGTGTTCATCATCCCGGAAATACTCGGCCATGGTCAAGGCAGTGTGGCCGACGCGAAAACGGCAGCCAGGCGGCTCATTCATCTGGCCGAAAACCAGGACCATGTCCGAAAGAACTCCAGCCTCCTGCATGCTGCGGTAGAGCTCTTCGCCCTCGCGGCAGCGTTCGCCGATACCGCAGAAAAGGCTGACCCCAGCATGGTGCCGAATCATGTTGTGGATGATTTCTGTCAGAAGGACGGTCTTGCCGACACCAGCGCCGCCAAAAAGACCAGCTTTGCCGCCACGTTCCAGCGGGGCCAGGACATCGATGACCTTGATGCCGGTTTCAAATATTTCGGATATGGGGGATCGTTTAGCCAGAGGCGGGGGGGCTGCATGGATGGAACGATGACTGATCTGCTCCGGGGCAGGCTGATGGTCGATGACCTGACCGAAGACATCAAACATGCGTGAGAGAATGGCAGGTCCAACCGGAGCCAGGAGCGTCTTGCCTGTGTTGACAACGGTCATGCCCCGGGCCAGTCCTTGTGTGGGCGTCAGGGCAATCCCCCTGACACGGCCCGGTGCCACCTGGGCCTGGACTTCCAGAATGACGTCATTCTGCCGACCCGTGCACAGGATGGTATGGATAGCCGGGAGTCGTTCCGGAAAAGCGACATCGACCACACTGCCCTGGACGGTCAGGACATGTCCAGTATGCATCGTTTCGAATGACTGGGCCACGATCAGTCCTCCTGTCAGAGCTTGCACAGAAGCGGATCGGTTCGGTCACCCAAAGTGGGTTCTATTTCAAGTATACCACAGTCAAATCCATGCCCTTTTGTGCGAAGTAAGGCCCGGACAATCCGCGCTCCGAACGGCATCAGAGCCAGGCGGGCAAACTTGAAAGCCTGGAGGCCGAATGGAATGCCGATGATGGTCAGGCAGTAGACCAGGCCGATGACAACCGCGGTGACAGCCAGTTCCCAGCCCAGAAAGAGGATCCAGAGGATATTGGCCAGGAAAGAAACGGTGCCGGCCTGGCCATAGTCGATGTCACGGCCAAAAGGAGCCAGCATCAGCGCTGCAAATTTGAAGCACTGCAGGCCAATGGGAATTCCGATGATCGTGATCATGCACAAAAGACCGGCAATCAGCCAGGCCAGCCATAACAGGACGCCACCGAAGATAAACCAGAGAAAATTGCCAATCAAGCTCACTGCTGCCGCCCCCCTTATAAGATGGATGATGCTTTCATCTTAGCATGTCAGCCAGATTTGTGCGGGCGAAAAACGTAGTCCAAGCGTGTCCGGGCTGGCATTTTGCCGGGATGTGTGGAAAATGAAAGGTAAAGCAAGCCTTCACAAACAGCAGGAGAATCATGCCAGGCCATTTTTCACCAGTAAAGCCCACCTGTAAGCAACCTGCCGGCATCGCCCGGGAAGTCCTGGGCTTGACCCGCGACACCCTGATGGTGGCTGTGCGATTCCTGGGAACCGCCCTGTGCCAGCCATTTTTCCTGGACACAGGGCGTGAACAATTTGCCACGGACGGGCAAACGGTTTTCTATGGTGTGAAAGCCCTGCTCGACCGCTACCAGGCCAGTCGCGAGCTGGTGGCGCGAGACTACCTGCATCTCATTCTCCATCTGGTTCTCCTTCATCCGTTCGCCAGCCAGAAAGCACGACCTGATTACTGGGACCTGGCTTGCGACATTGCCGTCGAAGCCATCATCGATGAATTGAACCTGGTGCAGACCACGTGCCCCGGGGCCCCCGCGCGCAGATCCCTGGCCCGCCAACTCAAACATGAGGCGCGGGCCTTGACTGCAGAGAGGCTCTACTGGTTTTTCCTGGGCCAGTCTTTGCCGGATCAAACCATGCTGGACTGGCAGGGGCTGGTGCTGCGGGATGACCATCACGAATGGCCCTTGCGGCAGATCCAGTCTGATGAAAGCAACGATATTAAGCATGATGACAGGTTGCCTTTACAACCTGATCTCGAGCAACACAAGGCTCAAAACCAGGCTCGTGAACGCTGGGAAGCCATCAGCAGCCGGATCCAGGTCGATCTGGAAACCCTCTCCCGGAATTGGGGCGGTCGATCGGGCACCTTGACAGCTGCGATCGAGAGGGCCAACCAGTCGCGGGTGAATTACCGGTCTTTCCTGATGCGATTCATGGTCCAGGACGAAGCCATGCGGATCAATGATGATGAGTTTGACACGGTGTTCTACACCTATGGCCTGACCCTCTACCGCAACCTGCCCTTGATTGAGCCGCTGGAATACAAAGACGTCCCGAAGATCCGGGATCTGGTCATCGCCATTGATACATCTGCTTCCTGCAGCGGTGATGTGGTCCAGAGTTTCATCCGCAAAACCGGAGCCATCTTGAGCCAGGACGATGCGTTTTTCCAGACATTCAATGTCTATCTCATCCAGTGTGACGCCAAGGTCCAGTCCGTCGTCCATCTGAAAAGACCGGATGATTTCGCCCGCTATGCTGCCAGCGAAACGCTCTGTGGCTTTGGTGGCACGGACTTTCGCCCGGTGTTCCAACTGGTCGATGACATGATCGGGCAGCGCGTCTTCACCCAGCTCAAGGGCCTGATTTATTTCACAGACGGTCTGGGTACTTATCCCGAGAAAAAGCCGGCTTATGAGACCGCATTTGTCTTTCTCAGCGATGAGGGCAACCAGGTGAAAGTCCCGCCCTGGGCCATCAAGCTGATCCTGCACGAAGAAGATCTGGACCTGCTGTGAAGCGGCCTTATCACACACAAGGAGTCAACCCATGGATATCAAGAGTGCCAAGCAGCAAATCCAGAATGCCATAGCAGCCTACCTCAAAAAAGACGAGCTGGGCAATTACCGGATCCCGCTCGAAAAGCAGCGGCCGATTTTCCTGCTGGGTGCACCTGGCATCGGCAAGACGGCCATCATGGAACAGATCGCCCAGGAGCTTGGCATCAGCCTGGTGTCCTATTCCATGACCCACCACACCCGGCAAAGTGCGCTCGGCTTGCCGTTCATTCTCAGAAAATCCTTCGGTGGTGTCGACTATGATGTATCGGAATACACCATGAGTGAAATCATTGCCGCTGTGTATGACACCATCGAAGAGACCGGCATCGCTGAAGGAATTTTGTTCCTAGACGAAGTCAACTGTGTCTCGGAAACCCTGGCTCCGGCCATGCTGCAATTTTTGCAGTTCAAAATCTTTGGCCGGCATCGTCTGCCACGCGGCTGGATGGTCGTCACAGCCGGCAATCCGCCTGAATACAACAAGTCCGTGCGGGAATTTGACATTGTCACCATGGACCGTTTGAAACGGATCGATGTTGAACCGGATTATGCAGTCTGGAAAGATTATGCCTGGCAATACAAGGTCCATGGCAGCATCCTTTCCTACCTTGACTTGCGCCAGCAGGATTTCTACTCGGTCGAGTCAACCCTTGACGGCAAGAGTTTTGTCACGGCCCGTGGCTGGGAAGACCTGTCCAAGATGATGGTGTTGTCTGAAGAGCTGGGACTGCCAGTGGATTATCACTTGACTGGCCAATATCTGCAAAATCCCCGGATCGCCCGGGAATTTGCCCTCTATTACGAGCTGTACAACACCTACAAAGACCAGTACCGGATCGAATCCATCCTGTCCGGCCAGGCCGGTGAAGAGGCGGTCTTGAAGGCTCAGTCAGCCCCATTTGATGAACGGCTGTCTTTGTTGGGCCTGCTGCTCGATGCCGTGGGCCAGAGTATGCAAGACTGCCTGGTTGCTGATGCCCTGGTCGAACAACGCTACCAGATCCTAAAAAGCATCCAATCAGAAATCGGGCAGTCCACTGCAAATGCCCAGGCTGTGCTCGATCATCACATCCAGCTGCAGAAGAAAGCCCTGGAAATTGGGCAGCGATCCCTGACTCTGACCGAAGAGCGCAGACATCTGATCCAGCTTTTGATCAGGAGCCTGGAAAACGACCAACGCGACTTGATCCTCGGCGGTGCCAGCGCCCATACGGATCCATTCGGGCTGCTCAAAGCCACATTCGACCAGGAAGTCACCCAGCTGGAAACAGATTCAACCCTGGTCCGGGAACAGTTGCATCATGTGTTTGAATTTGTCAACGCGACATTCGGGGATGGCCAGGAACGCATGACACTGATGTCGGGCCTGACTGACCACCCGGATTCAGCCCGGTTCATCAGCCGGTTCGGGTGTGATGATTATTTTGCCCACAGCGCTGACCTGAAATTGTTTGACCGTCACCAGGCAATCCTGTCAGCTGTGGCCAGCCTGCAAAATGAAGCGACAGCAGATGACACCGCCAAGGTTCCGGATCCCAGAGAACTCCCATGATCCTGCTGATGGAAAAGGGCCGGGCTGAGAATTATTCCGGCATGCTGTGTCCGGACAGCCAAGTCGAAATCCCTGACGGTGTGACGCGCATCGGCAGCCGGGCGTTTTTCCGCATGCGTGAGCACAATGTCACAGATATCCCGCGCTTTCGCAGCATCCGCATCCCGGACAGCGTCAGAGAAATTGCATGCGAGGCCTTCTACCGCTGTGAAGCCTTGGAAACGGTCCGGCTGCCTTCTGGACTGACCCGGATTGAACCTGGCACCTTCCGGCTCTGTCGCAACCTGCGCGAAGTCATTTTGCCCGGCACCATCCGGGAGATTGGCAAGCAAGCCTTTGCAGGCTGTACCCATCTCGAGACCATCGTCTTGCCGGAGGGTCTGGAACGGATCGGCGAATCTGCTTTTGCCGATTGCCAAACCATCCGGCAGATCATACTCCCCACAACGCTGGTGCAGGTGGGAGCCGGAGCATTTGCCAATTGTGCGTCCCTCCAGGAGCTGGATCTCCCAGAGGGCATGGATGCGGTCAGTGACAATCTGCTGGAAGGGTGCGTCAGTCTGAAGGTGATATCCCTGCCCCAGTCCATCCGTCACATCGGCATGACGGCGTTTTCCAACTGCCAGAGCCTGAGCCAGCTGAAACTTCCAGCAAGTGTGCAGCAGATCGGGCTAGGAGCCTTTTCGAAATGCTATAGCCTCCGGCAGCTGGGTCTTCCGGATGGGCTGGAGCGAATCGAAGAGCGGACTTTTCTCGGGTGTGTGGTTCTGGAGGCCATCGATCTGCCTGCCACCATCCACACCATCTCGGACATGGCTTTCAAAAGTTGCGACGCTCTGACGCACATGCAGGTGCCATCTGGCTTGAACAAACTGGGGCGCTGGGCTTTTGACAGCTGCCGCAACCTCCGTCGCATCGTGTTGCCAGAGAGCCTGGTCCAATTGGGCGAGGGCGTTTTCATCCGCTGCGAACAACTGGCCCACTTGGATGTGCATCCGGACAACCCGTTCTTCTCGTCCCGTGATGGGGTTCTGTTTGACAAGCCGTTCAAACGGCTCTTGATCTTCCCGGAAGGGCACCCAGCCAGCCAATACACCGTACCGGAAAGTGTGAATGAAATTGCCGCCCATGCTTTCAAGGGTTGCCGTCATCTGACCCGGCTGGATTTGCCGACAGATTTGCAGACGATTGGCCCCTGGGCCCTGACAGGCTGCACGCACCTGCGCCAACTGGTCATTCCCCCTCAGGTGAAAAGCCTGCCTGAAGGCGTCTTTTCCGGCTGCAGTCAATTGGAGATCCTGGTTTTGCCAGATGGTCTCGAAACCATCGCGGACAAAGTCTTTGCCGAGTGTAAAAACCTCAGGCGCGTGCAGATTCCAGCACACTTGAAACATACAAGTGAACGCGCCTGGGTGGGACTCAGGCAACTGGAAATCAGACCAGCATCTGCAGCATCCCTTCGCCCTGGTGAAGCTTGTGAGGCGATCCTCTTTCCCGATTGGACACGGATGACTTTTGAGGAAGCGACTGAATTCTGCCTGTGTGTCCAGGCGCTGAAAGGCCAGATGACCATCGATTATGCGCGCTACGACCAGTCGTGGAGCCAAATGGCACGGATACAGGAACGGTTTGCCATGGCTGTGGTCCAGTTGCGCTGCCCCAGTCGCCTGACGCCAGACAGATTGTCCCTCTATCTCGATTTCATGCGCACACAGGCGGCGCAACTCGTGCCCAACGTCATCGACCAGCAAGACCTGGAAGGCTGTCAGGTCTTGCTGGAGCATCAGTTGCTCAGTGAGTCTGTCCTCGATGCTGCCATTGAACGTGCCAACGACGGCCAGCATGCAGAAATCCTGATGCGCTTGCTGCAATACCAGCACCAGACACGCGGGCCCAGGTCTTTCCGGTATGCATTCTAGTCTGCAGGGAGAGCAGGCATCCGGATCCAAGAATCGACCGGTGCCAGAGCAATGGCCTCGGCTGCATCATGAGTGACCACCAGCAGGGTCTTCCCTTTTGCTTTTGACTGGACATATGTCAACACACTGCGCTTCGTGTCAGCATCCAGGCCTTTGAAGGGTTCATCGAGCACAATCAGATCACTGTCGGCCAGCATGGCCCGGACGATCGAAACCCGGCGCTGCTGGCCCCCACTCAGGGTCCGGACCGGCTGCTCGATGCTCCCCGAAAGACCAATTTCCGCCAGATGCTGTTCGATGGTCTGGCGACTGACGGATTTGCCCGTGACCAGGCGCACATTAGCCTGGGCGGAAAACGGACTGCAGAGACGTTCTTCCTGAAACACAGCACTGATCTTGACTGGCAGGCCCTCAATCTGGCCATCGTCGGGATGTTCCAGACCCATCAGAAGTCTCAGGAGGGTCGTTTTGCCACAGCCAGAAGGACCCATGATGACGGTCGTCTCATGGTCAGGCAAGACCGCAGAAAACTGGTCGAGCACAGGACGGCCAGCATAGGATTTGCTTACTTTCCTGATTTCAATGGCCATGCTCACCGGCTCTCCACAAAGGCGAACCATTGGTCCAGGCCATGGACAATGGCTTTGTCCACCAGGATCGAAAGTCCGACAACAACAATGGTCCAGGCAAACAAGTCCCCTGTGTCGAGGTAAATCTTGGCCTGGTAGAGCCGTTCCCCAATTGTTCCAGCCGGAATACCGATGACCTCGGCTGCAATGCCGGCTTTCCACGCCAGACCCGTAGCGACCGTACAGGAGGCAACGAGAAAGGGGCGCAGCTGAGGCAAATAGATATAGACCAGGCGGCGCCAGCGGCTGACCTTGAAGACTGCTGCCATCTCGAGCAGCTGGATGTCGGTGCTGCGGATCCCCTGCAGGACGCTGGTATAGATGATCGGCAGAACCATCAGGAATGAAATGAAAACGGACAAACTGCGCGAGTCCAGCCAGATCAGGCACAAGATGATGAACGATGCGACCGGGGTGGCTTTGATCGCCGCCATATAGGGCCAGAGCAAGGCATCGACCAGATGCCAGCGTGCAGAAACAACAGCCAGGAAAATGCCCGTCAGCAATGCCAGGGCAAAACCCAAGAGTATCCTGCCCAGAGAATGGAAAACCGCCAGCCAGAAAGACCCCTGGCCTGACAAACTCCCGAGCCGGACCAGAGCGGTCCAGGGCGAAACCAGGAGCAAATGGCTCTGGACCAGCCAGGCAGCCAGCTGCCAGACCAATAAAGCCAGGAGAATGGACAGGGCTTTAGCCCAGGTGGGAAGCTTGACTGAAGTTGGCACGGACATGCTCAAGGCAGGAAATAGAACGCGTCATCCGGCAACTGGCCACCAATCGACTTGGCATTCTGGGCCATGAGCACCTCAAGATAACCGGAGAGGGCCGTTTTCATCTCAGAACCAGCGAGGTAAGTGATGTTGCACTGGGGGATGGCTTTTTCAGCCGCTGCCGCCGCCACAATGCCGTATTTCTCAGTCAGCCGGGCCGTTTCGGGAATCGATTCATTGGCCAGGCGTGTGGATGCCTGATAGTCCTCAAGGAAGGTTTTGACCTGGGACTCATATTGGTCGACAAAAGCCTTGCGGCCCACCAGGACACCCGTGATCATCAGGCTGCCATTATCCAGGTCTTTCCAGACTGCATTGAGATCAACCGCCACAGAAAGTCCGGGCACTTTGCCCTGGGCGACCGCAACATAAGGCTGAGGCAGCATGGCGACCATGCCGGGTGTCTGGGCCAGCAGTGCGACAACCTCCGTGGCTTCAGATTTCCACTCCAGAGTGACATCCTGATCGGGGTCGATGCCATTTTCCGCCAGCAGGTAGCGCAAGGCGAATTCAGGGCTGGAGCCCTTGCCGGAAGCATAGATGGTCTTGCCACGCACATCGTCTAAGGATGAGATGGCCGTCCCCGTCTCCACCAGGTAATTGACGCCGAGGGTGTTGATCGCCAGGACCACCACCTGCCCTTTGGTGTTGTTGTACAGGACGGACGCAAGATTGGCCGGGACTGCAGCCAGATCCAGTTCGCCATTGATCAGTTTGGGGGTGATTTCATCCGCTGAGCCATGGATGGAGAAAACATAAGGATTTTGCACTTTGCCCTGTTCCGACTGATCCATCAAATGGACCAGGCCAATACCGGTCGGCCCTTTCATGCCGGCCACACGGATCTGTTCCGCCCGGGGCGAGGTCAGGCCAGGCTGGCTGCAGCCAGCAAGCAGGGCCAGGCTCAGGCTCAAGGTCAGAACAGCGATCAGGGTCAGGAAGGTCTTGGATTTCATGTCGTTAACTCCTTGGAATGATCTTTCTAGATTATCGCATATTTGATGCCTATTCGATGACAATAATGGCAGACTGGCCAATTTGGGTCCACTCATGGAGAAATTTGGCATGGCTGGTGTAATTGCGGACGCATTTATGGCTTCTGGGGAAACTGCCAATAGTGTGCAAATATTCCTGATGGGGTGGAAACACGCGGGTGCCGTTGATGATTTTGAGATCAACGGGCACGCCGTGGATATAGGCACCGCCGTTGAACCGGATGCCATATGGGGCATAGCCGGCAATCTGCCGGGTGATGTCATCCAGGTAGAGGAACTGGTCTACCTTCTGGATCACCATGAAATAGCCCAGGTCCGTAGGTTCTTTGTGCCGGGATTGTTCACCCGTGGTGGCGTAGATGTATGAAACCAGCTGCCAGGTACCATCGACCCATTCAAAAACACCTTCATTCTGGTTGTGCCGGTCGACCACAATGACTTGCTCGAGCTGTTCCAGGGAATTTTTCAGCGAGATGAATTTTTTCGGGACATAATAGGTGCCATCAAAAAAAGGAACATGGACTTTGTAGAATGTATCTGTTTCCGCAAGGATCGAAACCAGTGTACCGTCCGATAGATAGCGAAATTCAGACTCTGTACTGGCTTCACTGTAAGCAGGTGCTGACTGGTAGCGTTTGGTGCCAAAGGCATCTACTATGCCGCCCTGGTAAAGGGGTGCTGCCCCAGTCCAGTTTTTGTAGTTGGAGACATAGGCCGTCACGTTGACATCGACTTCTGCCTGCAAGGTTGTCACCGATTCAATCATTTTCTCGAACTGGAAAGTCCTGACTTCACCCAGGGAACTCAAAATGAAACCATGGATGATCTGGTCACCCACGCGCTGCTCGACTTCATACCAGAGATTGGTGCCATAAGATTCGACGAAGACGCCCGCCACCTCGGAAAGGAGCCGGACTTTGTCGAAATAGCCGGCACGCCCGACTTTGGCAGAAGACGCATCCGGCCACT
The DNA here is from genome assembly GCA_009928985.1 of Clostridia bacterium. Lineage (GTDB taxonomy): Bacteria > Bacillota > Clostridia > Saccharofermentanales > UBA5734 > UBA5734. Next base: position 10,925 of record SABL01000025.1, on the reverse strand, counting down.
CCCGGATATTGGCCCCGCCCGAAGTGATCAGCAAGTAGTCATGGTAAACCTCATAGGTGTCGTACTGAAGCTGGGTGACCACTGTGGGTGGGATTCTTGTGTCAAATTGGCGTCTGACCTCATAGGCGATGGCCGGGGCTGGTTCATCCAGGCCGGGTGACACATCGGCGTCCCCGGTGGAGTCCGTAATTGCTTCCTGCTGGCCAGTGGCCGCTTCATCGGTCAGGCGCAGGTCTTCTGCGAGGTCCTCAGCATTGATGTTTTCGTCGACAACATCAATGGGGCCAGCTTCATCCTCATCCGGTTCAGAAAAGATTGTTTCTGCCGGGGTATAGGGATGTTCTGGTTCGGTGTCCGGTGCGATCTGGGTCTCCTGGCTGGTGGCTTGACTGGCCGGGTTTGTTGGTATTGTCGTCAGACTGATCCCCGGCAGGCTGCAGGCCGACAAAACCAGACTGGCAGTGAACAGGATGATTGCCAGAATCCCTGTCCTGGATTGTTTGTGTTGGCAATGTTTCATTATCATCCCCCCTGTTGTCTTGTTGATGTCAGATAGATCAACCGCATCAAGCGCCAGCTGTGGCGTATTGAAAAACACCGGACCAAGGCACTTGTGGTGTCTGGCCGGTGTTTTGATCGAGTAAGGCGAACTGACCTGTGTCTTTAGCTGTTGACCGTGAAGGTATTGGCGTAGACTTTCTTGATTTCTTCGTCTTTCATCTGGTCGAGTTCAGCCTGGTAATTGGTGAAACCGGCCGAGGTTCCGTACTCGAGCAAGGCCTTTTTCATTTCTTCAATCGTCATGGGTGTCCCTCCTTTGAGTTCATCCGAGTTTGCAATAAAACCCTGTGTTAGGTCTAGGATACTGTTTATCCATTCACTCTGGCAAGGCTTTTTGTTACCGGAAGGATGTCAAAATCTATGCAAGCGGGTCGTTGCAGGACGGATTTCAGACCTTGAAACGAATCAGGGGTCCCAGGTTGCGAGCCAATTCCTGGCTGGTGCGACCGATGCGCTGCAGATAGTCATCGAACTGATCCCGGTCAATTTCCTGGACATCGAAGTATTCGGCCTCGCGCGAGCCAAAATAGAGGCCACAGACACTGGCTGGAGGATCCATCATGTAGCTGTCCGTCAGGGAAACGCCGATGCTGGCACCATCCAGCAAGTCAAAGAGCGTTTCCTTTTCCCTGTGGTCACGCAAGGATGGATAGCCGAAAGCCGGACGGATGCCCTGGTACTTCTCCTTGAGCAGTTCGGCGATCGTCAAATCTTCATCATTGCCGTAACCCCAGTCTTCTTTGCGGATTTTTTCATGGAGCCATTCTGCGAACGCCTCTGCCAGCCGGTCCGCGAGCAACTTGACCAGCAAGGCCGAGTAATCATCACCGGCCTGCCGCAACTGATCGGCGAAAGCCTGGGCTCCCAGACCTGCTGTGACGACAAATCCACCGACATAATCGGTCAATCCACTGTCCAGAGGGGCGACATAGTCGGAAAGGCTACGGTAGGTCTCATCCTTGCGGCTCACCTGCTGGCGCAGCGTGTGGAAAGTTGCGACCTGATGGTCCGGATTTTCCGGATCAAAAACCAGGATGTCGTCAGCTGACTGGTTGGCCGGGAAAATGCCATACACGGCATTGGCGGTCAGGATTTGTTGTTGCTCAAGCAAGTCCAGCATCCGGTTGGCATCCTCAAACAACTGCCTCGCTTCAGGACCATATTTGGGATCATCGAGGATTTTGGGATGGATCCCCTGCATATCCCAGGCCATGAAGAAATAAGTCCAGTCAATGTAGGGGCGCAGCTGCTGGATCGGGACATCTTCCAGACGCTGGACCCCCCGTACATTCGGCACTACGATGTTGTCCAGCGAAAAATCAAGCTTCAGGCGCTGAGCCCTGGCTTTATCAATCGCAATCAGCGGCCGGGCTGCAGCCTGGTGCCTGGCCCGCACAGTCTCGTATTCGCTCTCGATTTCGGCCAGATACGAAGCCCGGGTACGGGGATCAACCAGTTTCCTGGCCACTTCCACGGCCTTGGAGGCATTGGGGACATAGACAACCCCCTGGCTATAATGAGGGGCGATCTTGAGAGCTGTGTGGACCTTGGACGTCGTCGCGCCACCGAGAATCAGCGGCACCGTGAATCCTTCGCGCTCCATCTCAGCTGCCACATGAGCCATCTCCTCCAGGGAGGGTGTAATCAGGCCACTGACCGCCACCAGGTCAGCCTGCTCCCGGCGAGCGGTTTCGAGGATGGTTTCCGCTGGAACCATGACACCAAGGTCGACGACTTCGAAATTGTTGCAGGACAGGACGACATCGACGATGTTCTTGCCGATGTCGTGGACATCCCCTTTCACCGTGGCAAAAACGATCTTGCCAGCACTGCTGCCGGCACCGGCTTCCTTTTCTGCCTCGATATGGGGCAGCAGGCAGCTGACTGCTTTTTTCATGACCCGGGCACTTTTGACGACCTGGGGCAAGAACATCTTGCCTTCGCCAAACAAATCGCCGACATGGTTCATGCCCTCCATCAGGGGGCCTTCGATGACCCCGATGGCGCGGTCGAAAGTCAGCCGGACTTCCTCGACATCCTGCTCGATGAAATCCGTGATCCCCTTGACCAGTGCATGCTTGAGCCGCTCGCGGGCCGGGGCCTGGCGCCAGGCCAGGATGTCTTTGGCTGGACCGGAAGCATCACTTTTGACCGATTCGGCCATTTCGAGCAACGCTTCTGCGGCTCCCGGATGCTGGTTGAGGACGACCGCTTCGACTTTTTCCAGCAAGGCAGGGTCGATTTCGTCATAGATCTGGATCAGGCCAGGATTGACAATTCCCATGTCCATGCCAGCCTGGATGGCATGGTACAGGAAGACGGCATGCATGGCTTCACGGATCACATTGTTGCCGCGGAACGAAAAGGACAGATTGCTGACGCCGCCGCTGACCTTGGCGCAGGGCAAGTTGGCCTTGATCCAGCGCGTGGCTTCAATGAAATCCACGGCATAGTTGTTGTGTTCCTCAATCCCAGTCGCTATGGCCAGGATATTGGGATCAAAAATGATGTTTTCCGGCGGAAACTGGGCGACATCGACCAGCAGACGGTAGGCTCGCTGGCAGATCGCGATTTTGCGGGCATAGGTGTCGGCCTGACCTTTTTCGTCAAAGGCCATGACCACCACCCCAGCTCCGAATTGCTTGATCGTGTGAGCCTGGGTCAGAAACTCGGCTTCGCCTGCTTTCAATGATATGGAATTGACGATCGCCTTGCCCTGGATGGCCTTGAGCCCGGTGACCAGGACTTCGAATTTGGAAGAATCGATCATGACTGGCAGGCGCGAAATCTCCGGTTCACTGGCAATCAGCTTGAGGAAGGTGTCCATTTCGTGGACAGCATCAAGGAGACCATCATCAAAATTGATGTCGATGATCTGGGCGCCATTGTCCACTTGTTCCCGGGCGATGGAGAGGGCTTCTTCGTATTTTTTCTCCCGGATCAGGCGGGCGAATTTAGCCGAGCCGGCCACGTTGAGCCGTTCACCGATGTTGACGAAATTGGTTGCCTGGCTGATGTGGATGGCTTCCAGACCGCAGTAAATGCTTTCTCTTTCCAGTGCCGGTAGCGGCCTGGGGGAAATCCCCTGCACCACTGCACAGAAGGCACGGATGTGGTCTGGCGTTGTGCCGCAGCAGCCACCGACGATATTGAGATGGCCTTCCAGGGCCAGTTCCCGGACAAAGACCGCCATTTCCTCCGGTGTTTCGTCATAGCCGCCCAGGGAATTGGGCAGGCCGGCATTGGGGTGGAAACTGATGTAGCGGTCCTGGGTCTGGGACAATTCGCGGATGAAGGGCAGCAAATCCTTGGGACCAAAAGCGCAGTTCAGGCCAATTGAAAAGACCCGTTCGTGCTTCATGCTTTCGGCAAAGGCTTCCAGCGTCTGGCCGGTCAGGATGCGACCGCTTTTGTCGGTGATCGTGCCGGAGATCATCACGGGCAGATCGATGCCTTTTCTGGTCAGGACGCTGTCTGCGGCCAGGATGGCCGCCCGGGCGTTCAAGGAATCGAAAATGGTCTCGATCAGGAGCAGGTCGACACCGCCATCGACGAGAGCTGCGATCTGTTCTTCATAGGCGGCCTGCAATTCGTCAAGGGTGATGTTGCGGGCGCCGGGGTCTTCCACATCGGGCGACAGGGAGGCGGTCCGGTTGGTCGGACCGATCGAGCCAGCGACGAAACGGGGCTTGCCAGGTGTTTTCCGGGTCCAGAGATCAGCCGCAGACCGGGCCAGGCGGGCCCCCGACAAGTTGAGCTGGTACACCTGATCTTGCAGGTCGTAGTCGGCCTGGGAGATCCGGTTGGCATTGAAGGTGTTGGTCTCGATGATATCAGCCCCAGCTTCGAGATACGCTTCGTGGATGGTCTGGATGACCTCAGGTTTGTTCAAGTTGAGGAGGTCATTGTTGCCTTTCTGGCTGTGATGGCAGGAGCAGCCACCACAATAGTCCGCTTCACCCAGCGACAATTTCTGGATCGATGTGCCCATGGCCCCATCCAGGACCAGGATGCGTTGCCGAAGATGGGTTTCTATCGCGTAATTCAATGAAAAGCCTCCCCTTGCTGGATCATTTCCAGGAATCCATGATATCAAAAACGCTCCGGATTTCCTATAATGGACTCAGACACTTGGGAAAAGGAGGGCTTTTCCATGCGCGAGATCAAACAGGGACCATCCATGTTCTTCGTCGGTGACAGCTACGAATCCGCCCAGGCCTGGATCGATTTTTCGGTCGAAGGCCATGTCCTGACCATCACGAACACCATCGTCAAGAACGGCTTGCAGGGCCAGGGGATCGGCCAGCGCCTGGTTGAACACGTCATCGCCTACAGTCGCGAAAACGAGTTCAAGATCATCGCCCAATGTCCATTTGCCCAGTCTTATTTCGCAAAACGCCCCGAACACCGGGACTTGTTGGAGGGAAAAAACAGATGACCGAATTGCGACAGATCCGCCGCATTGTCACAGGCAAGAGAACCGTGGATGGAGCCGGTGTCCAGCTGGTCCGGGTCCTGGGCTACCGGGATACCCAGGATTTCGACCCTTTCCTGATGCTGGATGCTTTTGACTCTGACAACCCGGAGGATTATATCAAAGGCTTCCCCTGGCACCCCCACCGCGGGATTGAAACCGTCACCTATCTGATCCAGGGCGACATCGAACACGGCGACAGCCTTGGCAACCGTGGCAGCATCCTCGATGGCGACTGCCAGTGGATGACCGCCGGTTCAGGGATCATCCACCAGGAAATGCCCAAGGCCAGTTCGTGCATGTACGGTGCCCAGCTCTGGCTCAACTTGCCGGCCCAGAACAAAATGACGCCACCAGCTTACGGAGACATCCAGCGCGAACAGGTACCCGTCGTCCGGGGCGACGGCCATACGGTCCGGATTGTCGCTGGAAACTATCAAGGACAGCTCGGGGCTTTCCAGGGACGCTTTGTCCAGGCTACATACCTCGATGTCGACTTGGAACCGGGCCAGGAGTGGTCCTTTGCCAGTGAACCAGACCATACCCTGTTCATATACATTTTCAGTGGGGCTGCTGTTTTTGATCCGGACAAGAATGCATCCGATCCAGCCCAGCTGACCCGGGAAAAACAAGCGGTCTTGTTTTCACAAGGTGACACGTTCTGGGCGAAAGCCGGCCCGGAAGGCATCCGCTTCATCCTGCTCTGCGCAAAGCCCTTGCATGAACCGATTGCCTGGGGTGGCCCGATTGTCATGAATACCGAGGCCGAGCTCGAACTGGCCTTCAAAGAACTGGAAAAAGGGACATTCATCAAGAACCACTGAGGGAATGTGTCGCCAGATAATCCTGGACTTGAGCCAGCGTTGGCATGGCCTCGGAACAGCTGACGGCGCCACTGAGAACGATCGCTGCACAGGCTGTGCCGTATATCATGGCCTCTTTCAAGGTGTGTCCGCGTGCCAGTCTTTCCAGCAGCCCGGCTGCATAGGAATCTCCGGATCCGAACGATTTCCTGATCCGGACCGGGTAAACACCACAGTGGACCACTTCCCCCTGGTCCGTGTAGGCGGATGATCCTCTGCTGCCATCCTTGATCACCACCAAACGGGCTCCCTGCTGGAAATAATGCTCAGCCATGGCTCTTTCCTGACTTGGATCCATCACCTGGTCCCAACCCGCCGATGCAAATTCCTCGCGGTTGCCGATGATCAGGTCAGATTTTCTGGCTGCCTGTTCATAAAACGCGGCCGTTTCTTCCCTGCTCTGCCAGCCACATGGCCGATAATCAAGATCAAACAGGACACGGACATCCTGTTTCCTGGCGGTATCGAGCAAGTGTTGCATGGCTTCCCGCGAAGGGGACTGGGACAGGGCTGTTCCGGAGACCAGGACAGCCCTTGCGGACCCGACGTAGCCAGCATCAATGTCACAAGGCTCCAGCAATAGGTCAGCGGTCCGTTCCCGATAGAGGAACGAACCGCTGTTTTCAGGTGATTGCACTTCCGTGATGGCCAGGCAATTGCGAGCCCCCGTCTGGTCCCGAAGCAAACCTGTCGTATCAATCCCAGACTGCTGCAAGGTCGCGATCACATAGTCACCCATGCCATCTCCAGCCACCTTGCCGATAAAACCTGTTCGCAAACCGAGTTTCTGCAAGCCCTGGGCGATGTTGGCTGGTGAACCGCCAACCGATTTGGTGTAGGAACGGACATCGGCAAAGCGGCAGTTCAATTCGACGGCGTTGAAATCAATCCCGGCCCGTCCGGCCAGGATGATGTCGAATCGGCGATTGGCAGCGAAATCCAGCAGGGGTGTCAAGACATTGGCTCCTAAAGAGTTGACTCAGGCAAACATAGTACAGACATCGTCGATGTGAATGACTTATAGCAAGTGTTCGCGCAGTTCGGCAGCACTCTGCAGGCTCAAGAGTCCAGGGGCGATGTCAAAGACGGTCTTGCAGCCGCTCTCTCCCGTCTGCCCAAGCCGGAAAGCTGCCCGAGCATAGGCGACCAGCACGCTGGCGGTGAATTCTGGATTGGAATCGAGTTTGAGGCTGTATTCAATGACATGCTTGCTTTCGCCTGACAGCCCTGTCTGGCCAGAACGGATGACAAATCCGCCGTGCGGGATGCCGCTGTGGTCGCGCTGCAGGTCTTCTTCCGAGATGAAATGGACAATCGTGTCATAATCGGCAAAATAGTTGGGCATGGTCTTGATTTCCTGTTCGATGGCGGCTTTGTCTGCGCCCGGAGCAGCGACAACAAAACACTCGCGGATATGTTTCTCGCGGGTCGTGAAATCAGGGCTCTTCCCTGCCCGGACACTTTCAAGTGCGGCGTCGACCGGAATGGTGTATTGTTTGCCGTTCTGGACGCCCGGGACACGGCGGATGGCATCGGAATGGCCCTGGCTGACGCCTTTGCCCCAGAAGGTGTAGTCCTTGCCTTCCGGCAGAATGGCATTGGCATAGAGACGATTGAGAGAAAACATGCCGGGATCCCAGCCGACCGAAATGATCCCGACCTTGCCCGCGGCTTTGGCTACCGCGTCAACGGCCGCAAAATGGGCGTTGATCTTGGCATGGGTGTCGAAACTATCGACTACATGGAACAAACCAGCCAGCTGTGGCGTCTGGACGGGCAGGTCGGTCGCACTGCCCCCGCAGAGGATGGCAACATCGATCTGATCCTTCAAGGACTCGGCGGCTTCCATCGGGTAAACTTTGATTCCTGGTGTCAGAAGAGTGACCGAATCAGGATCACGACGAGTCAGGACAGCAACCAGCTCCAGATCCGGATTTTGCCGGATGGCGCTTTCCACACCTCTGCCGAGGTTGCCATAACCAATGATTGCGAGACGAATGGACATAGAAAATCCCCATTTCCTTTTTGATGTTTGGCTAAATCGCTTTTTGTTATACGCTATTCTTCGGAACACGTCCAGTCAAAGTACAGTTTGTCGACCTTGGCCAAGTGTTCCATCAAAACATCATCGATCACAAAAGAGAAAAACGCAGAAGGCTTGATGTCCCCTGACTGATAATCCTGGTAAAGGCGATTGAGATTGGCGACCAGTTTTTCATGAATCCGGGCATGGGATGGCATGTCTGGATAACCGACATCAGCCAGAAGCTTTTCTTCGGCCTCGAAATGGACAACCACATGCTGGAACATGAGTTCGAGCTGGCTTTTCATTTGATGAGGTCTGGCGTTGGAAAGATACAAGTGCAGAAGTTGGTTGGCGATCCGGATCAGCTCCTGATGCTGGCTGTCAATCTCAGCATTGCCGCTGTTCCATTCTGGCTGCCAGTCGAAGCGCGAAGACGACATCACCGTCTTGTCCTGGCTGGCTGCATCCACGACCTGGTTGCGGCCCCCTTGCTTGGCCTGATAGAGGGCATCATCCGTGCGGCGCAACCAATGGCGCAGGGATTCTGCCCGCATCCGCTCTGAAACACCGATGCTGATGGTCTGATGGCCAACTGTCGGGAAAACAGTCTGTTCGATTGCTGCGCGCAATTTCTCTGCAGCAATGGCTGCCCCGCCAATGGCCGTATGCGGCATCAAGACCAGGAATTCTTCACCGCCAAACCGGAAAGCCAAATCCGACTGGCGCATGATTTTTTCGACAATCCCGGCCATGGATTTGAGGACGTCGTCACCAATCTGGTGGCCATAGGTGTCGTTGACTTTTTTGAAATGGTCTAAATCGAACATGCAGCAGGCCAAGGATTCATGATAGCGATCGGCATGTTCCATCAGGTCGGTGATCACCATTTCGAAATGATGGCGATTGTACAACCCGGTCAAGTTGTCACGAGATGCCAAGATTTCCAACTGCTCTTTGTTGCGCAATTGCTCGCTGACATCGCGGCCGGTGGCATAGAGCCAACCGTCAACCGTCTGCAAGAACCATTCAATGGATCGATAGGTGCCTGCTTTCGTCTGCATCCGGCACATCCGGGAAATCTGGTTGTGCGTCTGGGAGTGATTGAAGATGTTCCCTGATGCTTCCTGGTCCTCCGGGTGGATGAGATCGGTCAAATGGATCAGTTCCAGTTCATCCGCGTCATAACCGAGGATGGTCTGCCAGGCCTGGTTGGTTTTTTGGACCACTCCCTTGTCATCACGTATGAACATCAATTCTGGTGAAATATTGAAAAATTGCTGCAAGGCAGAATGCTGTTCCTGTTTTTCGATCCATTCGTTCCGGTCTGTGATATCGATCTGAACGCCAAAATGGCCGGTGATCCGGCCCTGGTCATCATACAGGCAAATGTAGTCACCGAGGACAGCCATGCGGGAACCATCCATGCGCTTTTCATCGGTGTCGATATGCAAACGTCCATGGTCAAAAAATTTGCGCCAGACCGAGCGACCGGAGGGCAAATCGTGGGCAAACAGCTGTTTTGGCGTCGAACCAACAAACTGTGAAGCCGTTGCCCTGTACTGGTCCAGCATCGCCTGGTTGACCTCCGTGATCCGGTGATGGTCAAAGACATAATCCAGGACTTTTTCCTTGTCAACAGAATCATTCCAGGCAACAGGTTCATCCAGCATCATGAAAAAAATGCCAGCCAGAGATTGTTGGAACAACAATTCGAGTTGGACGGATGTATGCATTGGAATTGGATTGGGCTGCACGGTATACACTGGGTGGTTGTGATCCATCGGATCGTTCTCCTGAATGATTTCTTATTATCATAACACTTGGCGGTTCCGTTTCGAGAAAAAATCGTGTAAACAGCGGAAATAGCACCACAAAAAGACTCTCACTGGTACGACAAAGTACCAGTGAGAGTCTCACAATTGCATGATCTTCAACAGGTTTTCAAATTCCTGGTCCAGGATCGTGGATCGTTTCAATAATGCGTGTCTACGAAGCCGCAGAAGGCATCGACCGGGCTGGTTCCGGCGAATTCGGAACGTCCGACCATCTTTTGAACCAGAAGCCGGAGCGTTTCTTTCTTGGCATCGTACGTGTTGATGTAAGTCTGCATCTGGGGCACATCAGCCAGATGGAACGGGCACAGGACAGAGACAAAGATCGAGGGGACTTCGAAGACATAGAACGGGATGTCCGGGGTCCCCTTGGAGGCTGGCCAGAGCACGCGCTGGACTGTGCCGGGTACGACATTGGCCACGCTGATGATCAGGTCGAAGGTGTCGGTCAGTTCGGAAATCGGCCGTTTCTGGGCATAGACATTCATGATGCCCTTGGCGATTTCGTTTTCCGGCAGTTTCATGATCTTGTCCAGCGGTGATTCATAGATCGAAACATCAAATCCTTCTGCCGCCAGCAACTCCTTGAGGTCGGCCAGTGGATTGCCGCCGCCGGCGATGGCCTTGCCAAACTGGCTTTCCGGGCCTTTGACTTCAACCAGCAGAATGCGCCGGGTCTTTTCCGGGGTCAGCGGGAAGATATCCTGCTTGTTCTTGACCAACGTGATGGCTTTGTCGGCGACTTGGCTGAACACGGCTCTGTTTTCCGGCAGGCCAATCTTGGCCAGGGCTTCGGCTTTGGGCAACAGGAGGTCTTTGCCAGGTTTCTTGTGCAGACCAAGGCTGGCTTTCAGGCCAAGGATGCGGGTCAGGGCATCGTGCAGGCGCTCATCGGTGATCACACCATTTTTGTAGCCTTCCATCATGTAGCCAAAATCTTCGTCCGGGTCATTGAAGAACAGGAACAGGTCGCAGCCGGCAGCAACAGATGTCGGCAGCATGTCACGCCGTTTCATGGCAGCAGTCATGGCTACCATGTGGCTGGCATCGGTGACCACCACGCCGTTGAAACCCATCTGGCCCTTCAGCAGATCGGAGATCAGCTCTTTGGACAAGGTAGCGGGGAGCATCGCGGACTCGGGCTGGTCCGGGTTGAACCGGCGGGGATA
>SABL01000128.1 GCA_009928985.1 Clostridia bacterium | reverse complement strand
TCCTTGAAGAACAGTCCGAAGCTCAAGCTCGCAAACGCCCGGGACAAGGTGTCCCCGTTCACTTTCGTGTAAGTGATATTGCCTGCGCCAAATACCGGATCGGTCGCGTCGTAGTTATACGTGAACGAGCTGCTTTCTGTTTGCCCATACGTGTTGCTATCCGTTACTGTGGCTGATGTGTGAGCCCTGATCTGATAAGTTGCGTTGTCCACGTCGTTTCGCGGCAAGGTCAGGTCATAGTTTGCGACATACACATCGCCTGGCTTCACCGGTGCCTGAATCGTCAATCCGTCATCTCCCCGGTTGATTGTGGTTATGGTCTGGCCATTGATGATTTCCAGTTTCAGGAACGGCGCCACCGACCGGCTTTCGATCTTCGAAGTCACTTGTTCGTTCGTGTAACCACCCGAATAGGCAGCCGTTGTTTCACCAATCCGCACTTCCGGCGTCACTGTCAATGTCGGCACACCTTGATCGACTAGGACCTGGTAGGTCTGGATGGCTGCCTCGGTTGTGTCGTAATTGCCGGCTTGGTCCAGCGTCCGTACCTGGACCGTCCGCACGCCATCCGACAACTGGATCGTGCCGATGTTGTCCGTCAGGGATAGGGACGTCCAAATCCCGCCGTCGATCGAATACTGGCTGGCGACCGGCGACCAGCCGGCGTTCTGGGTCACGCTAATTGTCAAGGTGTCATCCTTGTACCAGGTAGCCGGATCCGGTGTCACTTCCACACCCGATCCATTGTCGATCGTCACACCTGCTGAGGACGGGGCGGTGTTGTCCAGTTGAATCGTCACTGCCGTGGTCGCGGCCGAGGCCACGCCCGAGTTCGACACCGTGCGGAATCGCACTGTTTGCACCAGGTCGTCGTTGATCGTATAGGTCGCGCCAGTCCGGCTGCCGTCCGGTCCGCTCTCGCTGCCGGCTGCAGGACTGCCAGCTATCGTGATGGCCTGCCAACTAGACCCACCGTTGGTGCTCATTTCATAACGCGCGGTGCCGCCAAATGGCGTGTTGCTGCTGCCCGTGCCCAAGTTGAACGTCACCTGACTGTTGGTCCAGGTCCCGCTGACATAGCCGTTGGTATTCAGAGTCGGGGCAGATGCCTGGCTCACCGATACCTTGACCACCTGGCTCAGGACGGTTGATTCCAGTCCGGCCAGTGAGATCGCCTTGAAGCTATAGGTCGTGTCCGTATCTGTCGCGACCGTGATCGAAGCGCCGGTTAGTTTTGTCCAAGCAGCATCAGCCGTCGTCTTGTACCACCAGACCACACCCGACATCTGATCTGCTGTCAGTGCCGGGGTCAGGGTCACCGCCTGGCTCGTCCAAGCGCCACTGTAGGCAGCATTGTCTGCCGTCGTCGCGGTCAACTTGATCTGCGGGGTCGACTTGTCCAGACAGATGGTCGTCATCGGAGCGGTGCTGGTCTGATTGCCAGAATTGTCGCGCGCCACGGCCTGCACCGTGTAGATCCCGTTGGTGCTGTATGTCTTGTCCCAGTTCAGGCTGGTAATTTCCTCGGACCGATTGGCCGGATTGACGGTCATCGAGACTGTGCCAAACTGCGGGCTGTTTTCTGTCACCACGAGGTCATAAAGCCCCGATTGGTCGTCCATTACTGTTGCTGCCAAAGCCACATCCGCGCTGTACCAGCCATTGCCGTTCGCCGCCCGCGCCGGTGTGAGTGTCGGTACTGGCAGCAGGCTGTCCACTACCAGATTTACCAGCGTCAGGGTTGTTTCGTTATCGCTGCCCTGGGCGATTGTATCCGCGGCCCGTAGCTGGATGTCGCCCTTGAATTGCGGACTCACAGTGAAGCTGGCGGTATAGCTGTTATTGTCTCCATCTGTGATAGAGGCCGCTGTCTCTGCGCCTGTTCCCAGCTTGTACCAGAATCCGCGCCGTGCGGAACCAACTACCGGATCTGCGCCGGAGTTGTCCACAGCCACCTTCACGACGACCGCTTCCTTGAAGAACAGCCCGAAGCTCAGGCTCGCAAACGCCCGGGACAGGGGTGTGTTGTTTACCGTTGTGTAAGTGATATTTCCAGTACTGAACACCGGGGCAGTCGCATCGTATTTATACGTGTAGTTCGCACTTGAAACAGATCCATAGTCCGCGGTTCCGCCTTGTGTGGCTGTGGTCACGGCCTCAAACCGGTAGACATCGCCGTCCACATCTGATCTTGGCACCGCATACGATGAGGTCGCTATGTAGAGACCGCCGAGCTGGGTGGGATCGACGACCGTGATCTTGCCATTGCCAGTGGTTGACGTCGTCAGGGTCTCCAGCAAGGTGCCGTTCTTGTACACCGCGATCCGTAGGAATGGCGCGATTGACTTGCTTTGCAGCTCGTATGTCACTTGCTCGTTCGAATAACCACCGTTGTAGTCAGCCGCAGCTATACCCACCTTCGGCGACACTGTCAGTTCCGGCACACCCTGGTCGACCAGGACCTGGTAGGTCTGGATGGCTGCTTCGGCTGTGTCGTAATTCCCAGCCAGATCCAGCGTCCGTACCCGGACATTCCGTACGCCAGCCGACAGCGGAATCGTACCGATATTGTTCGTCAGGGATAAGGGCGTCCAGGCCCCGTTATCGATCGAGTACTGGCTGGCGACCGGCGCCCAGCCGGCGTTTTGGGTCACGCTGACTGTCAAGGTATCATCTTTGTACCAAGTGGCCGGATCCGGTGTCACTTCCAAACCCGATCCATTGTTAATTGTCACCGCGGCCGAGGCTGGGGCGGTGTTGTCCAGTTGGATCGTTGTCGAATCTGTCGCGGCCGAGGCCACGCCTGAATTCGACAGGGTGCGGAATCGCACTGTCTGCACCAGGTCGTCGCTGACCGTATAGACAGCGCCCTGCCGGCTGCCGTCCGGTCCGCTCTCACTGCCGGTGGCAGGACTGCCAGCCAGCGTGATGGCCTGCCAGCTGTTCCCACCGTCGGAGCTCATTTCATAACGCGCGGTACCGCCAAACGGCGTATTGTTGCTACTGTTTGTGCCCAGGTTGAATGTCACCTGGCTGTTGGTCCAGGTCCCGCTGACGTAGCCGTTGGTATTCAGGTTCGGGGCCGTAGCCTGGCTTACCGAGACCTTGACCACCTGGCTAACGACAGTTGATTCCAGCCCGGCCAATGAGATTGCCTTGAAGCTATACGTCGTGTCTGTGTCTGTCGCGACCGTGATCGAAGTGCCGGTCAGTTTTGTCCAGTCAGCATCCGCGGTCGTCTTGTACCACCAGTCCACACCGGACAATTGTACTGCTGTCAAAGCCGGGATCAGGGTCACCGCCTGGCTGGTCCAGTCACCACTGTAGGTAGCCGCGTCTGCCGTCGTTGCGGTCAGCTTGGTCTGTGGAGTCGACTTGTCCAGACGGATGGTCGCCACCGGAGCGGTGCTGGTCTGATTGCCAGAATTATCACGCGCCACGGCCTGCACCGTGTAGATCCCGTTGGCGTTGTATGTCTTCTCCCAGTTCAGGCTGGTAATTTCCTCGGTCCTATTGGCCGGATTGACGGTGGCAATTTTAGTTTCGTTTTCTGTCACCACGAGGTCATAAAGCCCCGATCGATCGTCCATTACCGTTGCTGTCAAAGCCACATTCGCGTTGTACCAGCCATTGGCGTTTGCCAACCGTGCCGGTGTGATCGTCGGCACCGGCAATAGGCTGTCCACCACCACATTCACCAGCGTCAGGGTCGTTTCGTTATCGCTGCCCTGGGCGATTGAGTCCGCTGCCCGCAGCTGGATGTCTCCCTTGAATTCCGGGCTCACTGTGAAGCTGGCGGTGTAGCTGTTGCCCGTTTCCTCGGCGATGGAAGCCGCTGTCTCTGCGCCTGTACCCAGCTTGTACCAGAGCCCGCGCCGCGCGGAACCGTTAATCGTTCCTGTGCCGGAGTTGTCCACAGCCACCTTCACCACGACTGCTTCCTTGAAGAAGAGCCCGAAGCTCAAGCTCGCAAATACCCGGGACAGGGGATCCCCGTTCACCTTCGTGTAAGAGATATTGCCTAAACCAAAAACCGGGGTGGTTGTGTCATACCGGTAGGTAAAGTCATTGCTCGAAACAGATCCATAATCCGTGGTGCCGCCTGGCGTAGCTGTGGTCACGGCCTCAAATCGATAGACATCGCCGTCCACATCTGTTCTTGGCACCGCATACGATGCGGTCGCTGTGTAGAGGCCGCCGAGCTGAGTGGGATCGACGACCGTGACCTGGCCATTGCCAGCGGTTGTCGTCTTCAGGGTCTCCAGCAAATCGTCGTTCTTGTACACCGCGATCCTCAGGAACGGCGCGATTGATTTGCTTTGCAGCTTGTATGTCACCTGCTCGTTCGTATAACCACCGTTGTAGGCAGCCGTTGTTTGACCGATTTGCACTTCAGGCGTTACCGTCAGTTCCGGCACGCCGCTGTCATAAAGCACTTGATAGTGGACACCAGCGTCATTGTCATAATTACCGGCCTGATCCGAGGTCCGAATCCAGAGAGAATTAACGCCAAGGCTTAGGCTGATTTCAGTCAATAGTGCCTGACTGAACGGTGTCGCTGGCAGCCAGTTAATGCCGCCGTCGATCGAATACTGGCTGGCAACCGGCGCCCAGCCTGAGTTCTGGGTCACGCTGACTGTCAGGGTGTCATCCTTGTACCAGGTGGCCGGGCCCGGAGTCACTTCCACACCCGATCCGTTGTCGATCGTCACACCTGCCGAGGCCGGTGCGGTGTTGTCCAATTGGATCGTCACTGCCGTGGTCGCGGCTGAAGCCACGCCTGAGTTCGACAGGGTACGGAATCGCACAGTCTGTACCAAATCGTCGCTGACCGTATAGGTCGTGCCCGTCCGGCTACCGTCTGGTCCGCTCTCGCTGCCGGATGCAGGACTACTAGCCAAAGTGATGGCCTGCCAGCTATTTCCTCCGTCGATGCTCATCTCATAGCGAGCGGTGCCGCCAAATGGCGTGTTGCTTCTATCTGTGCTCAGGTTGAACGTCACCTGGCTGTTGGTCCAGGTCCCGCTGACATAGCCATTGGTATTCAGGGTCGGGGCTAAGGCTGGGCTCACCGAGACCTTGACCGCCTGGTTGATGACGGCTGATTCCAGTCCGGCCAGTGAGATTGCCTTGAAGCTATAGGTTGTGTCCGTATTTGTCGCGACCGTGATCGCATTGCTGGACATTTCGGTCCAGGCACCCGTGCCTATACGGTACGACCAGACCACACCTGACAGCTGATCTGCTGTCAGAGCCGGGGTCAGGGTCACCGCCTGGCTCGTCCAGGCGCCACTGTAGATGGCCGCGTCTGCCGTCGTTGCGGTCAACTTGATCTGCGGGATCGATTTGTCCAGACGGATGGTCGCCACCGGGGCTGTACTGGTCTGATTGCCAGAGTTGTCACGCGCGACTGCCTGAACTGTGTAGATCCCGTTGGCGTTGTATGCTTTATTCCAATTCAGGCTTATTGATGCCTGATCACGGTTCGCCGGTTCCACTGTGGCAATCACGGTTTCGTTTTCTGTCACCACGAGGTCATAAAGTCCCGATTGGTCGTCTGCTACCGTCGCTGACAAAGCCACATCCGCGCTGTACCAGCCATTGGCGTTTGCCAACCGCTCCGGAGTGAGCGTTGGCACCGGCAGCAGGCTGTCCACCACCAGATTTACCAGGGTCAGGATTGTTTCGTTATCGCTGCCCTGGTCGATGGTGTCCGCGGCCCGCAGCTGGATGTCGCCCTTGAATTCCGGGCTCACCGTGAAGCTGGCGGTGTAGCTGTTATCGGCGCCGCCTGTGATGGAAGCGGCT
>SABL01000403.1 GCA_009928985.1 Clostridia bacterium | reverse complement strand
ATGCTAAACCAGGCCCAATATCGGATCGATTAGGATGGCACCCCAGTCTGGACCCAGTCTGGCAGTGCATTCAAGTGGGAAGTGCCAACTCCCTACGCAAACTGGCCTTATCAAAACATGCATAATCACACGATTTGATAAGGTCAGTTTGCGTAGGGAATCAACTCGGTGTATATAATAATCAAAACGCCCCAGCCAATCCGGGGCAACCAAATCATATTCATCATGACGCTGAAGGGATGTGGACTGTCTGGCTAAACTGTTTTTCAAACCCAAGGACACGGGCGAAGTTGAACTGGACCATGAAATCAGCAGCTTATTCCTGTTTCTGGGTCTGGCTCTGATGGGTCTGGCGTTTTTTTTCAATACGCCGACTGAAATCTGGATGGGGAGCATCGTCATCCTGACCTCACCGGCCAACCTGATCACTGACTATTTTGCCTTGGCCAATATCGGTGCGACCCTGATGAATGCCGGTTTCATGACCTTGACCAGCCTGGTGCTGGTGCGGGTCCACCAGGTAAAAATGACCGGCGCGATCGTGGCTGCGATTTTCACAGTGGCCGGATTTTCGTTTTTTGGCAAGAACATCTACAATTCGATTCCAATCATCTTGGGGGTCATGCTGTACGCCCGGATCGTGCGCCTGCCATTTAACCGATTCATGTTGCAAGCCCTGTTCGGCACCGCTCTGGGACCTTTGCCCAGCGAGATCACCTTTAACCTCGGCCTGCCCCTCGCCCCCGGCCTGATCCTTGGCTTTTCTGCCGGCATCCTGGCCGGACTCGTCCTGCCGCCTTTGTCCGCCCATTTCCTGCGTTTTCACCAGGGCTTCAGCCTCTACAACATCGGCTTCACTGCCGGGATCGTCGGCATGTTCTTCCTGGCGATCCTCCAAGGCTTTGGTATCGAAATTACCACCGTCGCCATCGTGTCCTCCGGCAATGATCTGGTTCTGGCGGTCATTCTCGGTACATTGTTTACCGGGATGCTGCTCTTCGGTCTGATGAAAAACAACTGGCGCCTGACCGGCTACCGTCAATTTCTGAATCAGCCCGGCAAACTGGCCAGCGACTTCATCATGATCTCAGGTGCAACGCTGACC
>SABL01000402.1 GCA_009928985.1 Clostridia bacterium | reverse complement strand
TGAAAGCTCTGGATACCTTTGGCCAAGTTCTCGGGTTCCAGGTTATCCGCCTGGGAGGATTTTGAACATGCTATCATCCATTCGACGCTCGCTTTCTGACCTGACTGGAATTTCATACGCAGATGCATTGGTGCAAGCTGCATCTTTTTTGCATGGCTGGCCTGTCGAGCATGCTCGCAGCGTTGCGAACGAACCGGTTGAGTTTTTCAGCTCGAGTCGTGTCCAGCGCATCAATGATCTCACCAGCCAGATCGGCCAGAAGGTGACTGATCCACTGCCTCATCCACTGACAGGAGCTCCAACTGATGCTTTTGCTCGAGCCTCACAACTGGCAGCCGCCC
Organism: Clostridia bacterium; assembly: GCA_009928985.1. Classification (GTDB taxonomy): domain Bacteria; phylum Bacillota; class Clostridia; order Saccharofermentanales; family UBA5734; genus UBA5734. The sequence goes on along the minus strand of SABL01000402.1, from coordinate 768 downwards.
CTTTGGGGGGGCTGGGACCTTATCGGCTCGGCGAAGATGGACGCCTCTACCTGGCCGCAAAAAGTGAACATTACCAGTTGTCTGTAGGACATCAGTTTGAGGGCTACCAGATGATCGACCGGGCACGCCATCTCGGTGTAGTCAACGCCACCCACAACAACACTCGGGGCTCAATCACCCGCAAATTGGAAAGGGAACTGGTCCGCACCGTCAATGGAATCAAGCCTGAAGATGACGTATCTCTGAAGACTGTTCTTGAATTGCGCGAATCCAAGGTTCTCAACCGAGTCATTAACCTTGAAACAGGCAGTCTGGCAGTCGAGGCTGGCGTAAAAATGATGTTGGCCCGCTTTTATCGTCTTGAGCCACAGTTGCCCACGCCTGCTCATGCAGGCAAAATCCCCGTTTTCCTGGTTCTGGCCGACCATGCAGGTGGTCTGACAGCCAACTACCATGGGACGACTCTGATCACGCAGGTTTTCAGAGGCCTATGGCCAGAACTCGGGGAAAAAGCAGAGAAGGCCAGGTTTTTCCAAGTTGTACCTGTGCGCATCAATGATTTGGCTGATTTTGCGGCCAAGATTGCTTTTTACAACCAGGGGGATTACAGGACTGCTGGGTTTTTGCATGAAATCATCCTGATGAATTACGGTGGAATCCGTCTTGAACCGGCTTTTTTGAAAGGCGCTTACGCACTGTGTGCAGCCAGCGAAACACCCACCCTGGTGGATGAAATCCAGTCTTGCATGTGGTATCCGGGTATGTATC
>SABL01000401.1 GCA_009928985.1 Clostridia bacterium | reverse complement strand
GATTCCTTATACGGTTGGATTGCGAACAGCCCTCTTGGCGTCGGCATCGAAGGCCTTCCGGTTATGACCGGAGCATCGACAATCCGCTGGCTGCCGATGTAGGCCCAGACGCGCTGGTAGGCGATGCTGATGATGATGTAGCTGGAACCAACATAATAGTTGGTACCGGCGTTCGTCCGGAAGATACCATCCTGGACAGTCCAATCGGGTCCCGTCGGATAGGTCGGGACAGATGGTACAACCGGAACAGGCGGTGGTTTCGGTACGTATTTCATGAAAGCGACTGCCGTCTCCCCTGGTGCTGCAGCGTCTTTTTGGACCACTTGCATCTGGACGGCGCTGACGTCATAGTCGTAGCCTTGTGTTCCTGCCGTCTCCCCGTTCTTGGCCCAATCCAGCCAACCTAATCCCGGTACATGGACTTGGTAATAGATATCATAATACGCAGCCAGTTCATCCGTCAGCTGCATTTCGATCCGCTCGATACGTTGGCCTGTTCCGGGCAGTCCGGCTTCCAAACCATCCTGCGTCCATTCAAACCAGCCGTTTTCACTTGTGGCAGCGCGGTAGGAAATCGATCCTGGATAGGGCTGGGAGTCCAATTTTGCTTGCAGGCCTTCGAGAGATTGCGAGGAATCCGGAGATCCGCTTTGCTCCGGATTGAGGACTGGCTCCTGCCAGCCCGAATCCGTCAGATAGCTGCTGTAGGACAAGACCGGTTCGACGCGTTTGATGAAGCTCTGCTCACGTTTACCTGAAAAAGCCTGTTCCTTGTTCATCAGAACGATTTCAACCCCTTCGACCGGATAGCGGAAACCCTCCGTTCCGGCTGTTTCACCGTTTCCGGCCCAATCGAGCCACCCGAAACGGCCCGTTTGCACTCGGTAATAAAGATCGTATTGAGCCGCCAAAGCACCCGTCAGCTTGAATTGAACGGCTTCGATCGCTTCACCTGCACCAGTCACTCCGGCTGCCTCGCCATTTTTGGCATAGCCCGACCAACCGCTGTCCTGACGATAAGTCCGATATGAAACGCTGCCTGCTTCAGCCAAATGGGTCAAGCGCACCCGGACAGCTTCGAGCGGCAAAGCCACCCCACCGCTGATTGC
>SABL01000127.1 GCA_009928985.1 Clostridia bacterium | reverse complement strand
GCCTATGCCGAAGAAAATCGACTAGACAAAGGTATACTGGCGGATCACCATGAACAGCGTGATGCCGAGGATGGCGCAATTGACTGTGATCAGGGGCAAGAAAATGCCGAGCTTGATGTGCAGGTCGGGCAGGAAGCGGTCCATGACCATTTCGATGATCTGGACCAGGGCGGCAATGACCATGATGAAGATGATGTACTGCAGGTAGACCAAGTCAAGCGGCTCGATCACGTAGCGGTAAACCAGGTAGTTGATCGCAGTCGTGAAAACCATGACCAGCGTCACTGCTTTGCCCAGGCCGGATGCCGTTTTGAATTCGCTGGAAACCGACAGATAGGAACACATGCCGAGGAAATTCGACAAGATCATGTTGCTGGTTAATATGGAGGCGAAGAAGATCACCAGGGGATTGATCTGCTGGAGTGTCATGGTTTCTTCCCTCCCGGTTTGGTACTGGCCTTGGCTGCTGCTCGGTTGGATGTGAACCAGATCAGGGAACCGATGATGAAAAACGCCGCCGGCGGCATGACCATGATCGTCCAGGTATCAAAGCCGAGAAAGTTGACATTGAAGCCAAACAGGGTGCCAAAGCCGAACAGTTCGCGGATGAACGAGATGATCAGGAGCACTGCGGTGTAGCCGATGCCGGCGAATAAACCATCGAGCATGGAGAGCAGGGGCGGATTTTTCTGGGCGTAGGCTTCAGCCCGTCCCATGATGATGCAGTTGGTGATGATCAGGCCGACATACGGGCCGAGGGCTTTGCTGATGTCAGGCAGGGTCGCCTTGATGAAGATATCGACGAGGATGACGTAGGCAGCAATGACCAGGGTCTGGACGATCATGCGGATGCGGTGGGGAATCCAGTTGCGCATGAGGGACAACGTCAAGCTGGAAAGAGCCGTCGTGAAGGTCAGGCCGAATCCCATGACCAGGGAGTTGAACATCATGTTGGTGACGGCCAGGCTCGAACAGATACCAAGGATTTGGCGCAGAACCTGGTTTTCTTTCCAGGTGTTTCTCGCAATGACTTGTTTGATGGATTCATTCACCGGACATCACCTCCAGTTGGCTGACAGTCTCATCGAGCAGTTGATTGAGGATCTTCAAAACGGCATTTGAAGTGGAGGTTGCACCGGTGACAGCATCGAGTTCCTGTCCGTCACTGGCGCCAAATGCCAGTTCCTGACTGTCCTGAATCGGCAAATCCCTGAACTGGTCGCGGAAAATGGGTTCCTCGATCCGGCCGCCCAGACCGGGCGTTTCATTTTGCTGTGTGAAAACCAGGCCGAGGATTTTCGTGCGGTCCGGGCTAATGCCCAGATAGCCTTCGATGGTGCCCCAGAGTCCGGGGCCGGCAAAGGGGACTGCGTAGCCCTGGATCTGGCCACCGGCGTCGACCTGGGCATACAAGGTCAGGTCGCCAGCCTCGACCGTGCGGATCGACTGGTCGAAACGGCTGAACACGGCTGGTGCCGCGCCAGTTGTGTCGAGAGCAAAGACATCGAGGATCGCACGCCGCTGCGCGAGCAGGGCGTTTTCCTCGATCATGGGCTTGGCAGCTGCATTGGCAACAGCCAGGATGGCCGTGAAGACGATGCTGACCACGAGGATAAACGCGACGGTGTAAGCATAGTTTTTCAATTTGCTTTTGAATTTCTTCTCGTCCGTGCTCATGCATTCACCTTCTTTTTGCTGCTCATGAGCTTGACTTGGCGGTCAATCAGGGGGGCAAACGAATTGGCGATCAGGATGGCGAACATGATGCCCTCGGTGAAAAGCGAGAAAGACCGGATGACCAGGGTCGCCAGTCCGATCAGGATGCCGTAGAGCCATTTGGACGTTTCATGGGAAGGGGCAGACACCGGGTCGGTCGTCATGAAAACGGTGCCATAAAGGAAACCACCGGACAATAACATGAAAACAGGATCTGCATCGACGACTCCTGTTGTGTAGAGGATCGTGCCACCGATGAGGAAGCTGGCAGCGGTTGCCGTCATGATTTTCCAGGAGGCGGTCTTGGTCATCAAGAGATAGATCGCAGCCAGGAGTATCAGCAGGGAGCTGGTCTCGCCGAGCGAACCAGGGATGAATCCTGTGAACAAGTCCAGCGTCTGGGCCCGGATGCCCTGGTTGTTGAGATCCAGGATCGGGGTGGCCATGGTCATGACATCGACACCACCAGAATACTGGATCAGTCCGCCTGGAAATCCCGTGAAGGGTTTCGACCAGTTGACGGTCATATAGGACGGAAATGCAATGTAGATCATACAGCGCCCGACCAAGGCAGGATTGAAAATGTTCTTGCCAAATCCGCCGAAAGCGGCCTTGCCAAAAATGATGCCGAAGGCGATGCCGACCATTGCAACCCAGTAAGGTGTCGCCGGCGGCAAGCTCAACGTGAATAACAGGCAGGAAACCAGAACAGCCTCTGAAACCTTGGTTTTGTCACCCGTGACGAGACGCATGAAAGCATATTCGCTGGCAATCCCGGTGATCAAGACCACCGCCAGCAGAAACAGGGTTCTAAAGCCAAACAGGTAAATGGAAAACACGAGGAGCGGCAGCAGACTGACCCAGACACGCGTCATGAGCTTCTGCTTCTGGAAATAAGGCGAGAGTTTGACCATAAAACCTCCAAGTCAAGAATGTCCGTCGGGTAGGAAACCAAGAACAAGGCCAGGAGTCTGCAAACAACCCATTATTCAAATAGTCAAAGCCAAGTCACTCATCCAACCTGACCTGCTTCCTTGGAATCATTCTAAATAACTTCCAGTCGCTTGAAAAGACTTTGTGACAAAATCACAAAACACTGAAAAGAGACCGGGTCCCAAAATTGCCAATTTGTTTAAGCATTCAACAAATTGTATTATTTTCCAGAAAAATCCAAGTCCGGGTCTCAGAATTTGCATATTTGCCGAATATGGGACCCCGTCCCTTTTTCGTCCCTTTTTTGGCACCCCTGTTGTCATCTGCGGTGTATAATTAAATGGATAGGGGATGATTGCATGGCTTTTATTGAGATGGTTGATTGTCATAAGCGCTACCACATGGGCAGTACGACCATTGTGGCTAATAATGGGATAGATTTCGGGATTGAAAAGGGTGAGTTTGCTGTGATTGTCGGTCCTTCGGGGGCCGGCAAGTCGACGGTGCTCAATATCCTGGGCGGTATGGATACTTGTGACGAGGGGCAGGTTCTGGTGGACGGTCGTGACATCGCGCGCCTCTCACAACGGGATCTGACGACCTACCGTCGCCTTTCGATCGGTTTTGTCTTCCAGTTTTACAACCTGATGCCCAATCTGACCACACTGGAGAATGTCGAACTTTCGGCCTCGATTGTTCCGGGGGCCAAAGACCCGGAGCTCGTCCTGCAGCAGGTAGGCCTGGGCCACCGGCTCGACAATTTTCCAGCCCAGCTGTCCGGCGGTGAGCAGCAGCGCGTTGCGATTGCCCGAGCCTTGGCCAAAAAACCCAAAATGCTTCTGGCCGACGAGCCAACTGGCGCACTTGATTACCACACTGGCAAGGAAATCCTCAAGCTGCTGCAACAGACATGCCATGAGACGGGCACAACGGTCATCGTGATCACCCATAACCAGGCCATCACGCCGATCGCCGACCGCATCATTGAAATCAACGATGCCAAAGTGCGGCGGATCACGCATAACAAAAATCCCTTGTCTATCGATGCGATTGAATGGTAGGCGATCCCACGTGCCGGCGCAACAATCGGGACGAATAAGCAAACGGGCACTTTTCCTGGACATCCGCCGGGAGTTTGCCAAGTCGATCACTCGGTTCCTGTCGATCCTGATCATGATCGCGCTGGGGTCGTTTATTTTCGTCGGCCTCTATGTCACCGGCCCGACCATGCGCAAGACCGTTCTGACCTTTGTCGCAAAAAACAACCTCCAGGATCTCATCGTGACAACACCCTTTGGGCTGGAAAGTGCCGACAAGGTACTGCTGTCTGCACTGCCGGGCGTCTCGGTTCTGGACTACAATTACCGGACGGATGTGATGATCCTGAACACCGACACGGTGATGCGTCTCGAAGGACTGTCTGTCTTGCCTGGTTACGAAATCATCAGCGGCCGGCTGCCTCTGAATGCCGGCGAAATTGCGCTCGATGCCGAGATGCTCACCGCAGGATTCGCCCTGGATGATGTCATCCGATTTGCCCCCGAGCAATTTGGCGACGAAGATGTCCTCAAGCAGTTCACTTACACCGTGACCGGCTTTGTCCTGTCGCCCGAATACCTCGCACTCGATAACAAAGGAACCGCTTCCATCGGCAATGGCAAGGTCCATTACTTCGGCGTCCTTTTGCCAGAAAGTTTCAATCTGGAAAACCACAGCCTGGCACGGCTGCAGTTTGACGATGTAGCTGGACTCGATAGTTACTCGGATCTGTACAAGTCACGGATGCTGGCTCATGTCGATCAACTGGATGAGGTGTTTGCTTCCCGCCCAGAGATCCGCCTGGCCCGCTACCAGCGCGAAGGGCTGGACGAAATCGTCTCAGCCGAGGGAGATTTGACCGAGGCCGAGCAGGAACTTGTTGATGCACGGCTAAAACTCCTGGACGCACGAGCAGAATTGGACCAGGGATTGCTCGATTACGAAGATGGCAAGGCCACCTTTGAAAGGGAAATTCGCGATGCGCGGGTTAAAATCAAAGACGGTGAAGTTGAGCTGGTTGAAGCCAAGGCTAAACTCGATGACGGCTGGTCCAAGCTGATCGATGGCGAGCAAGAGATCGCCGATGGACGCAGAGAATATGAAGCTGGCAAAGACAAACTCGAAGAGGCTGAGGAACAGCTAGAGGCCGGCCGGGCTCAGCTGGCTGCTGCCCAGGCGGAAATCGACAGCCAGCAACAGCTCTTGGACCAGCAACGCCAGGAAGTTGAGTCTGGTCTGGCAGCGATCAACGCTGGGTTAGATCAAGCCGGGCTTTCAACCGATGATGATGCTGTGGAGAGCCAAACCCTGTTCATCAAGGGACAAATAGCCGATTTGGACGAGCAACTGCTCACAGCTGAGCAGGCTGTGCAGGATTTGGCGCTGGCTCTGGTGGCGGCTGGTTACACGCCTGTATCCGAAGATCCGCTGGTGATGGATGATGTGGCGATCAAGCAGACCGCCGCTGAACGAACGGCGGAAAAAGTCAGTTTGGAAGAACGGCTGGTCGAACTGGAGGCGATCCTGGCTGACGAAATTGCCACGGAAGAGGAAAAACTGGCAGCAGAAACAGAGATCACTACGGTCGAGGAACAGCTCACAGCCATCGACTCTGAGTTAGTCCTGTTATCCAACTATTTGCAGGCCCACGCTCAGGTCACCGCACTGGTTGAAGCCAGGACGAATCTGGCAACGGTGCTGTCCTTGCTTGGCGCCAAGACAACCTTGCTCGCAGCCCAGGGCCAACTAACGGATGGTCAAGCCCAGCTGGATCAGGGCCAGGTGGAACTCAATGCCCAAGTAGCACTTTTTCATGAAAACGAAGAGGATTATGAAGAGGGTGTTGCCGAGCTGGAAAAGGCCAGGAAAAAACTGGACGAGGGAGCAGCAGAGCTGGCCGACGCACAGGCCGAACTCGAAGAAGGCCAGGCGGAATACGAACAAGGCCTCAAAGATCTTGAGGAAGCACGGCTAACTTTGGCCCGTGAGCAGGTCAAGGGTCAACAGGAACTGGAGGATGCTTATCAGAAGCTGCTCGATGGCGAAAAAGAATACGAAGAGGGTCTGGCGGAATACAACGATCAGTTGCCCGGTGCTCGGGAAGACATTGCCGAGGGCAAAGAAGAGATTGCCGATGCCAGGCGTCAGCTGGCCCGCCTGAAAGTGCCTGATTACACCATCCAGGACCGCTACAAGGACCCGGGCTTTTTCCA
>SABL01000126.1 GCA_009928985.1 Clostridia bacterium | reverse complement strand
CATCTGGTAACGCACACTGGGCGAGACCTGGCAGATGTCGGTCTTGGTCTTTTCGATCATGGCCTCGAAGTCTAGCCGGATGGCATCTAGCATTTCGACCGCCTCGGAGAGCTCGACTGCCGGCAGGCACGGCGCAACAACGGTGGCACGCTGGACCGGCAGACCCAGTTCGAGGGTCTCATTGTACTGGGCTGCGACAGCTGGAATGCCGAGCTGGTGGCGGATGGTTTTCTGGAAACTGGCGATCACAGCGGGTTCGCCATGGACCAGCATGATTTTTTTCGGTTTCTGCTGCATGGCAGCCACCCATTCCAGCAGGCCGTCCCGGTCGGCATGGCCCGAGAAACCTTCGATCATCTCAACCCGGGCCTTGACAGCGATCTCCTCACCAAAGATTCGGACGGTCTTTGCCCCATCGACCAGAGCTCGCCCAAGGGTGCCCCGGGCCTGGTACCCGACAAAAATGACGGTGGAATCCTTGCGCCAGAGGTTGTGCTTGAGATGGTGGCGGATCCGGCCTGCCTCACACATCCCGCTGGCAGCGATGATGATCTTGCTGTTTGGGTCCTCATTGAGCAGGCGCGATTCGTCGGCAGTCTTTGTGAAATGCAAATTGTCAAAGTCGAGCGGATGGTCGCCACTTTCGATGTAGGCACGGGCTTCTTCATCAAAGCAGTCCGTATTTTTCTTGAACACTTCTGTCGCTGATATCGCCAGCGGACTGTCGATGTAGACAGGCGTATCATGGAGCAAGCGGCGCTGACGTTCAAATTTTTCATATTCCTTATTGAGGGAATAGATCAGCTCCTGGGTCCGGCCAACTGCAAAAGACGGGATGATCACGTTGCCGCCGCGCTGCAAGGTCTCCTCGATGGCATGGACAAAGCGGTCTACTTTGTGATTGGGCTTGTCATGCAGGCGGTCGCCATAGGTGGATTCGAGGATCAGGTAGTCGGCACCGTCAATCAGGGTCGGATCTCTCAGAATCGGGATGTTCTTGTTGCCCAGGTCACCGGAAAAAACCAGTTTGGTTTCGCCGCCGTCTTCCCTGACCCAGATCTCCAGGATCGATGACCCCAGGATATGTCCGGCATCACGGTAGCGGACCCGGACATCTTCTGACGGCTGAAATTCCTGGTCATAATGGATGGACTGGAACAGCTGCTGAGTATCGAGGGCGTCCTGCATGGTGTACAGGGGTTCTTCGACTGGCCGGCCAGATCGGCTGTTCTTGCGCTGGCGCCAATTGTACTCCGTCTCCTGGATATGGCCTGAATCTGGCAGCATGATGGCACAAAGGTCGACGGTAGCCTTCGTGGCGTAGATGGGACTGCGGAAACCCTCGGCATAGAGCTTGGGCAGGCGGCCGCTGTGGTCGATGTGGGCGTGGGACAAAAGCAAAAAATCGATTTTGTCGATCCGGAAAGGAAAGGGCTGGTAGTTGAGGCGCTCTTCATGTGGCTGGCCTTGATGCAGGCCGCAGTCGATCAGGAAGGATGTTTGTTCGGTCTCAACCAGATAACACGTACCTGTCACAGTCTGGGCTGCACCCAAAAAAGTCACTTTCATAAGGATCCCCTTTCTATATCACCTGAAGCCAGAGGCTTTTGAGGTAATGTGATTCCGGATAGCCACCCAGGACAGGATGATCAAAATCCTGACGCCGGACATCCAGGATACGGACGGTTCGCCGGGCGTCATGGGCCGCACTGAGGACTGTCTCAAGAAACAGGGCCTCCGGCATGTGGAACGAGCAGGAGTGAGTCGCCAGGATCCCGCCAGATTCCAGCATCTTCAGGGCACTCAGATTGATCTCCTTGTAGCCACGGGCAGCCCCGGCCTGGGCACTGTGGCTTTTGGCAAAAGCCGGTGGATCCAGGATAATCACATCGAAATTGGACTTGGCCCGGGCCTGCTCGCGCAGGAAGTCAAAAGCATTGGCCACCACCGGCGTGAGGCGGGCGGAAAAACCATTTTGCCGGGCATTGTACACGGTCAGATCGATGGCGGGAGCGGAGACATCGACTGCAGTCACATCAGCTGCGCCACCCGCCAGGGCGTTGAGGGCAAATCCGCCAATGTAGGTGAAACAGTCGAGGACCCGTTTGCCTTGAACAAATGGACGCAAATAAGCGTGGTTCGCTTTCTGGTCGAGAAAATAACCGGTTTTCTGGCCACTGGCCAGGTCAATGGTCAACTGCAGGCCGTTTTCCAGAATGGTTTCCTGAGACCGGTCATCGCCGGCATAGATCCGGCGATACTGGGGCAGTCCTTCTTTGCTCCGGATGGCTTCCTCATGCTGCAGGATCAAGCGTTCGGGCTTAATCTCGTCAAGCAGCGTCTCGCAGATCGTCTCGAGATATTGTTCCATGCCCAGAGACAGGATCTGGACCACCAGCGTGCTGGCAAACTGGTCGACAATCAGGCCTGGCAGGCGGTCTGCCTCACCAAATACCAAGCGGTAGCTGTCGGTGTCCGGGCGATAGAATTGGCGCCGGAAGGCGATGGCCGCCCGGATCCGGGTCGCGATCAGACTGGCTGCGATGGTTTCACGGGTCTGGGTCAGGATCCGGACCGTGATCATAGACTGGGGGTTGTAGAAGCCAGCACCGAGATAGCGGCCCCGGAAATCGAGAACAGTGACCACGTCACCTGGGGATGGATCACCCGTCACGGTCTCGATCTGGGTGCGGTAAACCCAGGGATGGCCTTGGGCGACAGCTTTCTGCATGCCGTTTTTCAAAGACAAGTGGGCCAGTGTGTCATTGATCATGAGGATCATCGCTCCCGGGTCACAGTTGCAGCCAGTTGGTGGCGCAGGCGCCGGAAATATTGGCGCAGATGCCAAGGCAGCAAGGTTTGGTCGATCGGATAATAGAGACGATGGCCGACACAGTCAAAGAGCAAGGCGCCCATCATCCCGTCCTCTGTCCGGCCAAGGAAATTGACGACACCTGCAGCAGCTGAGGCAGCCTCCAGCAGTTGCGGCTCCTGAGTCAGAAGCACAAGCACGTTGCAGTCAGCAGGCTGCGACGCCTGGGCCAACAGATAGCGCTGGGCATCCCGGATGGTGAAATCAACGATAAAGACATTGAGTGGAGATTTTTCGAGTAAAAAGACGCGATCATGGCGCGGTCGGCCAAACAAGGGAATAAGTGGCGGGTGCGAGCGGATCAGGACGGTCCCCAGCACGGTGTGGTTGGCTTCGACTGAAAATCCAGCCGAACGGAGAGATTCCAGCAGGGCAGATCCCAATTGCTGCGGTTCAAGTCCTGATACCGGGTAATTGAACCGAGTCATCCGGGCCAGGCGCTTGACACTGTCGGGATTGCCTGGGTCGAAGCGCTCGAGGGTGTAGGTGGACAAGATGTGGCGCAAGGTCACATAAGCGAAAAGTGCAAATACGAATAGGCTGGCCAGGAAGACATACAGCAGCCAGCGAAAAGACGGCTGAGCCAGCAAGGGCAGAAGCTGCACGCCAAGCCAGGCCAAGGCTGCACTGGACAGGATGAGCATGCCTGCCGGGATGATCACTTCACGCTTGATCCAGTGGCGCCAACCTCGCATCAGGCGATGTCCTCACCGAGGATGACAGTAAGGGTCCGTTCGCGGCCGTCCCGGATGATGGTCAGGTCGATGCTGTCACCGGGGGCGAACTGGTTCTTGATTTCATTGATTGCAGCAGTCGTCAGCGCTTCCTGTCCATTGATGGCCACGATCACGTCACCTTGCCTGAGGCCGGCATCCTCGGCAGGGCTGCCGGGTTCCACCTGGGTGATGTAGACACCCACGGGCAGGTCATATTCTGCGGCCATGCTCGCGTCAATATCCTGAGTGTAGAGGCCGATCCGGGGCTTGCCCGGCAATGATCCGCTGCGGATGATCGCTTCGATGATCGGCTTGGCGTGGTCGATCGGGATGGCAAAGCCAAGGCCCTCGATCCCGGCCCCGGCATTTTTGGCTGTATTGATTCCAATCACTTCAGCAAAAGAATTGAACAGGGCTCCGCCGGAATTGCCGGAATTGATAGCGGCATCGGTCTGCAGCAGGTACAAGGTCTGGCCGTCAATCGTGACGGCTCGGTCCAGCGCGCTGATGATGCCGGCGGTGACGGTGCCACTTAGTTCACCCAGGGGGTTGCCAATGGCCACAGCCAGCTCACCGACCTCGAGATCGCTGGATTGTCCCAGACGGATTGTGGGCAAATCCTGGCCGTCGATTTTGAGCACGGCCAGATCGTTGCCCGGATCAGAGCCCACCCAGTCGGCATCGTAGGTATCGCCATTGTCGAGAACCACCGAGATGGTGCGGGCACCGGCAACCACATGGTGGTTGGTGACGATGTATCCATCACGGGTCAGGATGAAGCCGGAACCGGCAGCCGGAACCAGGCCGGAGTTGCCAAAGGGGGATGAGACGAGGGTTTTGGTATTGATCGCGACGACAGCGGGCTTGCCAATCCGGGCGATTTCCACAATCGACAGGGCCTTGCCGGCAGCTGGCTGGCCGTCGGTCAGGTCAGCGATGGAAAAGTCCTGGTCGATCGCGCCAGGCTCTGTGCTCTTGGCCGGTGGCTGCTCCTGATCACTGGGCTGGGTCTGTTCGCGGATCTCTGGCGCAGTCGGCAGGGTCGGCAAGGCAAACCGGCCCTCGAGGACAGGTCCTTTGAGGACCGCAAAAACGATGACACCGGTCAGGACCGAAAACAGGATGGCTACGACCAGAAAAGCTGCCACCAGGACAAAGGCTCGGCCAGAACCCCGGCGGGGCGGCTTTTGGCCGCCAGCCGGGTTGCTGCCATAGGTGCCATGGGGGTAGATGTAGTCCGGATCAGGACCGGGCTTTGAATCCTGGTTCCAAGGATCGTACGGCATAGGGGCCTCTTTTCAGCTGACAGTTCCGCGCTCGACATCGACACTGACAATCGAGCCGGTTTTCAAGATCTTGGTGGCATTTTCACAGGCATAGACCACTGGGATGTCCAGGGCCAGGCCGACGGTTGCGGTGTGGCTGCCCGCTTCGTCATCTTCAACAATCAGGGCGACGGCTTTTTTCATCAAGTTGACCATGCTATTGTCCGTACCACGGGCAACCAGGACATAATCCGAACGCAAATCAGCCATGCGGACGTCATCCGGGCCGTCAATGACGAGCACTTCACCACTGACATTACCTTTGCCGATGCCCTTGCCTTCGACCAGCAGGCGGCCGATGGTCTGGACCTTGAGGGTATTGGTGGTACCGCTCATGCCGATCGGAGTGCCACCTGTAATGACAACAACATCGCCATTGCTGACGAAACCAGATTCGAGGGCCTTGTTCATGCCCAGTTCAAACATCGCATCGGTCGCATAGACCTCACTGACGAGGAAGGGGTAGACACCCCAGGACAGAGACAACTGGCGCAAGGACTCCGGCGAGACGGTGGTGGCAATAATCGGGCATTCCGGCCGGAAGCGGGAGATCAGGCGCGCGGTGCGGCCGCTGTGGGTGACGGCGACGATGGCCCTGGCCTTGAGATCCATGGCGGTCATACAGGTGGCATGGCTGATCGCATTGGCCACACTGGGAATCATCTGGTAATTGGCTTTGTTGAAATTGCCCCAGTAGTCGATGGTCTTTTCGGTCTGGAGGGCGATGCTGTCCATCATGGCCAGGCTTTCCACAGGGTATTTGCCAGCAGCGGTTTCACCAGAAAGCATGATCGCGCTGGTGCCATCGAGGATGGCATTGGCTACGTCGGAAACCTCGGCCCGGGTCGGGCGCGGATTGCGCATCATCGAGTCCAGCATCTGGGTGGCAGTGATTGAAGGTTTACCGACCTTGTAGCATTTTTCGATCAGGGATTTCTGGATCGTCGGGACCTCCTGGATCGGGATCTCGACCCCGAGGTCACCGCGGGCGACCATGATGCCG
>SABL01000024.1 GCA_009928985.1 Clostridia bacterium | reverse complement strand
GCCCAGGGTCAGTCAGCACCCCAGCCTGTTGCCAGCCAATCAAGCCGACAGCGCCAAGCCCCACCAACTGCCGCCCCCCTCGAAAACCTGATCGGCTTCTCGCCCAAAATCAACGACCCGGCCTTTGCGGCCTACAAGCGCAAATCGGTCACCTGGTCGTTCCTGTTCGCCTCCATCCTGGCAGTCATCGCCATCATCGCCTTCCCCATTTACGGCAAACAAAGCGGCGAAATGGACTGGCCCCAGTCGCTGTTCTATGGCATGGGTATCGGCGGCATGTTCATCGTCATCGCCTTGCTCCAGACCATCAAGCGGAGCATAGACCATACCTGGGATGGTGTCGTCGAGTACAAGGACAGCTACCGGGAAATCGACCGGAACGACAACAATCATACCAGCACCACGCCGGTTTACGTCATCAAGGTCCGCAAAGCAACGGGCGGCGTCAAAAAGCACAAATGGCGCGGGATTACTGGCCCCTATAGTTATTACAATGTCGGCGACCATGTCCGTCACCACAAGGGCTTTGAGTATTATGAAAAATACGACAAATCCCGGGACAGCCAGATCCTGTGTGCGGCCTGCCTGTCCATGAACGACATCCATCTGCAAAATTGCAAACGCTGTAAATGCCCCCTGCTTAAAGGGTAGTCCATACGTTTCCGCCTGACGTCGACTCTCTAAAAGCCGCCATTTGCCAGTGATTGTTCCAAGGTCTGCACCGATGCAAACTGGCGATCCAGCCAGCCTATGCGACCCGTCAGCCAGCTTTTGAAGTCTCTGACCAGATCCTTGTAGTCATCTTTGGCTTCCTCGGCATTGCTTTCCTCCTGCCAGATCTGGTAATTGAGAATAGCAGAAGGTAAAAGCTGCTCGCGCATCTGGAAGATCGTGCCATTTTCGGCAACCAGCTCGATGAATCGGTCACGGTTATCCCAGTATGCCTGATGAGCTGCAGCCAGGAAAACCGGATCGTGGATGAAATATTTGTGCCAGGCACGGGTCTGGCTGTCCTTATGAGTGAGATCTCCCCAGAGGATGGATGCCCAGCGATCATACCCGGGATATTGCTGTTCCAGATCACCGGTGGTTTGATCCATGTCCCAGACAGGACCCATCTGATAGAGACCATCCGGTGATTCCTGGCAAAAGAACGTGCTGTTCTTGAAAATCGATGGATTGAACGATAACTCCTGGATCAGCCAATAATCCACCCAGCTTGCCATGTCAATCATCTCGCTGTAGCGCGTGCGTTTCCCCTCAAAAACTGTGGTGAAGTCGGCAGAGCTCACAGCATTTTCAAAAACCTGGAGCCGCGACTGGATCGATTCAAGCGTGACCTCATCCAGTGCATCCAGATATTTGTGCGTATGTAGCATGATCGGCTGGCCGCTGGTTGTTTTGAACCGGTAATCTTCGTCAAAATTGGTGTCCAGTTCATAGATCAGGCCGGTTGGCAAAGCCAGATTATCGGAATGGTTGATTTTCTCGCACAAGAGGTAGTTACCGGCATGCCAGTTGTTGATCACCAGCTCCACCCAGGTACTCTGCATGTAAACAAGGCCCATGTCGCCCGACAAATCGTAGAAGAGTTTGTTTTTCATCAAGGACAAATCACTGGATTGACCCAGCAACAGCCAATGCTTGTTCTCCCCCAGACCCAGTAAGTTCTTTTTCGAATCCAATTGCAGATGAAAAGAGCGCTTGGCATCCTGCCAGCTCGAATTGCCGCGACCCTTAAGTTCAATGTCCAAGGGTCCAAGGGAGAGATTGTCCGAGTCGTCCTTGTCTTGCCACAGGTACAGGGTGCCTTTTTGATAATCATCCTTGTCTGCGTACACGGCAGCCAGGTCAACATTTATGTACAAGACGGGCAATCCTGTGTCGATTTCCAGCAAGGGTTGCTCTTCCGCAGATGGCTGCGTTACGGGAATTGTTGTCTCCATCGTGCTGGATGACAGGCTAGGGAACATGACAGTCTCAGTTGGCTTAGAGCTGGATTGTTCAGTCGTGATCAGAGACGAGCTTTGAGAGAGTTCGGGCTTCGTGTCGGCAGCATCGGTTTGAACAGGCGGATTCCCGCTGCAGCTGGCAAGCAGTGCGGTTGTGATCAGCATCAGTCCAATCCGGTACGTCCATCTTCTGGCCATGTTTTGCCCTATCATCCGCAGACACCCATGGTTAAGCGGATTCCCTGATTTCATTTTAGCACCAGAGCGCGACGGTGACGTTGCGAAGGTCAAAAAGTCGGCCAAGCCTTTTTTTTCAAAACCAAAGGGAAATCTTGGCAAACGCCAAGAAAAATCCCCGAAACCTTACAGTTTCAGGGATCTTCGTTTGGCGCGCCCGGCAGAGATCGAATCCACAACCTTCTGATCCGTAGTCAGACGCTCTATCCAGTTGAGCTACGGGCGCATTTTGCTACCGCTTGCAGCAGCAGGATTTATGATAGATGCAACAGGGGGCTTTGTCAAGGACCAATTTTCCCGATTGTTAGGTGGATCAATTGAAAAATCTGGCTACAAGTGCGGTACTTACTGTTTTCAGGCATCCTGCATCATGAGGCGCAGGGAGGTCACGACACCATTTTCGATCTCCGCGCTCAGAGCAACTTCTCCACTTTCCATCTGGCCGATGGCAACCTTGTCTCCGACACTGATGAATGGGTACTGGGCATAGAGTGTTGAAGCTGGCATGCCAACTTTCAAACCGGTGCCCAGGGAAAATTTGTCCGACGTCAGCCTGACAGACAGGACACGGCCACGCCAACGCGAATGATTGTTGTAGCAATCCCCTTCCACAGTGAGTTCCAAGCCTTCGTATCTGAGCTGGATCAGGGATTTGCCACTTTCGAGCAGGGAGCAGTTGGAGTCATCATGAAGAACAGGCTTGCCTGTGATGACTTCGAAAGGAACGCTGTACAAGGTCACCAAGGCTGAGTTGGTGTCGCCACCAATCCGCAGGACCGGGGCATCATCCAGCAGGATGTCCGTGTCAGTCAAGTTGAGTTCACTCGGCAGCAGGTCATCCACCAGAAAAGTCCCGTCTGCCTGGGGAATCAATTCAATGGTCCGCGTCATTGAATTACCCGGGCTCACACTTGTGAGCAACTTCTCGGCAAAAGAAAGGCCATCGATGCGAATGGTCTGCAGCCTGAATCCTGCCGTTTCTGTTTCGACCTGGTTGCGGTAAAACCAGACCAGTCGGCTGGAAATAGCTTGGCGAGCCAAGTCATCCGGGATGGAATGCCGGAGCAGTTCACTCAGAGAATCGACATCCTGGCGATCAATGGCATCGAAGTAGAGATTCGTGAAATCATCGAGAAGGAGAATCTGGCTGATCCAGCTGCTATCGAGATAGGCAATGCCTTCTTCATCCATCTGGCAGTAAAGTTCGATCCGGTCGCCGATGATACCGCTATCCCGGATATTGAGCCAGAACCCGATGGTTCTTGCAGTCAATTCTTGTTGACCGGGTAGCCTGTCCAGTACCTGCTGGCGAACGGTCTCGATCTGGTTGTCGTTCATGGCAACCAGTGATACGATCCGCCCAGGCACCCCCTTGCGGAGCAGAAGAACATACCGCTGGAACTGGTCCGCCGTGACTGATTCGCGCTGACGTTCCGGGATGGTCTGGAAAGCGGTCTGGATGTCGAGATTACCGCCAATGGCCAGGGCCAATTGCTGGGCCAAGGCAGAGGAGCTCAGGTATTTGCCGGATTCTGTAACGACCGGGGCAGTGGTTGAACGGGTCAGGGCAGGCTGTGTGCAAGCGGTCATCAGCACCAGCAGGGTGGCCAGGAGAAGGACGACAAGGGGCAAGCGAACTCTGGCACGCACGGTCATGTGGCCTTTTCTGCCTCCCTTCTGGTTTTGCCAGCATAAAACTGACCCAATTTGCGGCGGATTCGGGTCAGCGCATTATCCACCCGTTTGGGTGAACAATGCAGCTCACTGGCGATGGAGCGGTAACTGTAACCGAGCATGAACAACCGGATGACCTGGCGTTCAAGCTCGGTCAGCTGCATACTGAGGTATTCGAGCAATTGGTCACTTTCTTCCTGTGACAGCAAATGCTGCTCCGGATCATCCTTGGGTGATGGAATATCGAGTACCGGGGCCAGCCGATCCGTATCCTCCGGATAGAGCAAATGCTGCAGGGAGATCGATTCATTGAGGGGCCGATGTTTCTGCCGGGAGGCTTGGCGGACTGCATCCGTGATTTGGGCACTGATGCAACGATTGGCAAAAGTGGCAAACGAAGCCCCCTGGTCAGGTTTATAATCCCGGATCGCCTTGAACAATCCGATCATCCCTTCCTGGATGACATCATCACTGTCCGCACCCAGCATGTAGAGGGCGGAAGCCTTTAGCCGCACCAGCGATTTATAGCGGTTGATCAAGACCTCCATGGGCAGATTGTCGCCTGCCCGAGCCATGGCAACCAGGGTCTGGTCGTCCATTGTCTCAAAGTCTTCAGGAAAATCACCCGCCACGGCCATTATTGACCTTCAGCAGACTGGCGCTGAGCGGCAGCCTCAAATACGATGATACCGGTAGCTACAGCAGCATTCAGTGAATTGACCTGCCCCTTCATCGGAATTGAAATAAGGAAGTCACAATGCTTCAGGAGCTGTTTGCCGATCCCTTCGCCTTCACTGCCGATCATGACAAGCATCGAACCGGACCAGTCGATTTTGTGGTAGTCCTGGGTTCCTTCGCTATCTGCTCCGGCGACCCAGAAGCCTTGTTCTTTGAGTTTGAGGACCGTCTGAGTCAGATTGCCGACCCGGCAAACCGGGACATGCTCAATCGCACCTGCCGAGGCCTTGGCCACGGTACTGTCCAGGCCCACGGAACGCCGTTCGGGAATGATGACCCCGTGAACACCTGCGGCATCGGCGATTCTCAGGACAGATCCAAGATTGTATCCGTCCTGTAATTCATCCAGCATCACCAAGAAGGGCGTTTCACCTTTTTCCTTGATCGCGGCCAGCAAATCGTCCAATTCAACATACTCATGGGCCGCCACTTGGGCGATCACACCCTGATGGGATTTTGTCTCGGACATCTGGTCGAGAATCTTGCGTTCGACTTCCATGATCACGGCACCCGCTTCCCTGGCCTGGGCCACAATGCGGGCCAGGATCAAGTCAGGCTTGCCATCTCTCTTGGCCACCCACAGCTTGTTGAAAGAGCGGCCGGCCTTGAGGGCTTCCTGGATGGGATTGCGACCCTCGAGACGATCCGGCGAACCGGCCTCGGGCTCAAGATTTTCTTCTCCCTCGATGTCTGCGTTAACTGCAGGTTCAGAAGGCAGGTCCTTGGCGACCTTGCGAACAAAGGTTGGTGTCGGTGGTGGTGAACGGAAGGCGCTGGATGGCGTGGACTCAAAATCAGCCTCATCGCGGCGCTCTTTGCGGAAAGGCCGCTCATCATAGCTGGGACGGTCGCCACGGGGGGCGCGATCACCATAGCTGGGGCGGTCGCCACGAGGGGCGCGATCACCATAGCTGGGACGGTCGCCACGGGGGGCGCGATCGCCGAAGCTGGGACGGTCGCCACGAGGAGCACGATCACCGTAGCTGGGACGGTCGCCACGAGGAGCGCGATCACCGTAGCTGGGACGGTCGCCACGAGGGGCGCGATCGCCGAAGCTGGGACGGTCGCCACGGGGAGCGCGATCACCGTAGCTGGGACGGTCGCCACGGGGAGCGCGATCACCGTAGCTGGGACGGTCGCCACGAGGGGCGCGGTCATCATAACTGGGACGGTCGCCACGGGGGGCGCGGTCGCCGAAGCTGGGACGGTCGCCACGGGGGGCGCGGTCGCCGTAGCTGGGGCGGTCGCCACGAGGGGCGCGGTCGCCGTAGCTGGGACGGTCGCCACGAGGGGCGCGGTCGCCGTAGCTGGGACGGTCGCCACGGGGGGCGCGGTCGCCGTAGCTGGGGCGGTCGCCACGAGGGGCGCGGTCGCCGAAGCTGGGACGGTCGCCACGGGGCGCACGGTCACCATAGCTGGGACGGTCGCCACGGGGCGCACGGTCACCATAGCTGGGACGGTCGCCACGGGGCGCACGGTCACCATAGCCGGGGCGGTCGCCGCCAGCAAACGGCTTGCGCGGCTGACGGGGTCCCCGGTCTTCCTGATGGAAGCCCGGTCCAGCATCGCGGCGGGCGGGGCGATTTTGCGATTGTCCGGAATGTTCGCCACCCGGTCTGCGTTTGTGGTCACCCTCGCGGCCAAAGCCTTGATCAGGATTGTTCGGTCTGGACATTGTGTTTTTCCTCCACCAGGATTTGCATGAGCTGCAAAAGCCGTTCTTCTTCATTATTCAAGTACAAATAACCGATCAGGGCTTCCAGCCCGGTTGCCATCCGGTAATCGACCGGATCGGCGCTTTTGGATTGGCTCGATGGCTGGCTGTTTCGGCCACGACGGAAAATTGCCTCTTCTGCTTCGTTTAACAGCGGCAGGATGGACTTGGCACCATTGGCCTGGGCGGATGCCTTGACCAGACGGATAGCCTGGCGATGCAATTCACCGGAATTGAACACACTGCGCCGGCACAAGGACAACCGGACATACAACTCATACACAGCGTCACCGATGTAGGCCAAGGTCGATACCGGAAGCTCCCGCCAGTCGCCCGTGAAATCAGGCCGGATCATCGCGGGCTGACTTTCGGTCCTTGCGGGGTATCTTTGATTTCAAAACCCAGCTCGAGGACCTGGGCACGCAAAGCATCAGCTTTCTGGAAATCACGGGCCTTTTTCGCGGCGGTCCGTTCCTCAACCAGAGTCAGGACCTCAGCAGGTATCTCCTCGCCGCGATTTGGGTTCAAGCCGAGGACATCGAGCAATTCTCGCAGGGTCGCTGCGGCAGTTTTCAGAACTGCTGCAGCGAGGCCTTGCACGGCGGCAGCGGTATTGGCAGCCCGGACGAGTTCAAAAATGGCCGCCAGGGCATCGGCAGTATTCAGGTCATCCTCCATGGCGGCAATGAAATCGGTGCGGGCCTGGTTGCACGCATCTTGCAGGCTGGTCGCACCCGGCCCAGCTTGTTCGGCCAAGTCCGCAGACGCATGGGCCACTACAAAGTCAAGGTTTTCGACGCAAGTCTTGATCCTCTCCCAGCCATTCTGGGCCGCACTTAAAAGTTCAGCCGAGAAATTGATCGGCATGCGGTAATGTCCTGTGAGCATGAAAAAGCGCAGGACGTCATATTGATACTGTTGGACCAGGTCGCGGACGGTAAAGAAATTGCCCGCCGATTTGGACATTTTTTCCTGGTCGACATTGATGAATCCGTTATGCATCCAGTAGTGCACGAACGGCTTGCCATTGGCAGCTTCGCTCTGGGCGATTTCATTTTCATGGTGCGGGAATACGAGGTCCTGGCCGCCTCCGTGGATGTCGATCGTTTCCCCGAGATGTTTTCTGACCATGGCCGAGCATTCGATGTGCCAGCCGGGCCGACCTTCGCCCCAGGGGCTGTCCCAGGTCGGTTCGCCGGGTTTTTTGAATTTCCAGAGGGCAAAGTCCATCGGATGGCGCTTGCCCTGGTCGGAAGAGCCGAGTCGTTCACTGGCACCAGCCTCCAGCTCATCGAGCTTATGATGAGACAGCTTGCCATAAGCGGCAAATTTCCCGGTGTCAAAATAAACCCCGTCCTCGGTAGCATAGGCATAGCCTTTGACCTCGAGGGTCTTGATGATGGCGATGATTTCATCCATGCTGTCAGTCGCCCGGGGATGGACAGTGGCTCGCTGGATGTTGAGACCATCGGCGTCTTTGAAATACTCGTTGATAAAGCGATCCGCCAGTTCGCGGACGGTGATGCCTTCTTCATTGGCCCGTTTGATCATTTTGTCATCGATGTCCGTGAAATTCTGGACATAGTCGACCGCGTAACCACGGTACTGCAAAAAACGGCGGAAGGTGTCATAGGTGATGAAGGGGCGAGCATTGCCCAGGTGGAAAAAATTATAGACAGTCGGCCCGCAGACGTACATCTTGACCTTGCCAGGCTCGATGGTCTTAAGTTCCTCTTTGCTGCGGGTTTCGGTGTTGAAGATGCGGATCACTGTGATTGGCCTCCAAAAATCAGTTTGCGTCTTTTGAATGGGATTTGGCCGGTGGGGGCACAGGGCAGGCCAGGCTGGTCTGCCGGTCCTTGAAGGGATTGTGGATTTCGTGGCCTGTATATTCGGCCAGGGCTTTTTCCAGCGATGCCACTCTGTGGAGCAGCTGGCAAAGCTCCTGCTCCATCGGATCTGGTACCCGGTCATGGTCTAGCAAGGCCCCATGATTGACCGGCTTGCCCTTCTGGCGGACCAGCTTGCCGGGAACGCCAACCACCGTTCCATTGTCAGGAACTTCATGGAGCACGACGGAATTGGCACCAATCATCGCATTGTCACCGACCCGGAAGGGCCCGAGCAGCTTGGATCCAGCTCCGATCAGGACATTATTGCCCAGCGTGGGGTGTCGCTTGCCCTTATCTTTGCCGGTACCACCGAGAGTAACCCCGTGGAAGATCGTGCAATTGTCGCCGATCTCAGCCGTTTCACCAATAACGATCCCCATGCCGTGGTCAAAGAAAAGGCCTTTGCCAATCCTGGCCCCCGGATGGATTTCGATGCCAGTCCAGAAGCGGCCGGACTGTGAAATCCAGCGTGCCAGAAACTGCATGTGGTGGCGGTAGAACCAATGCGCCAGGCGATGGAAGATCAGGATATGGAAACCAGGATATAAAAGAAGGACGGTCCCGATATTCTTGGCCGCCGGGTCACGCTGGACGATGGATTTCGCATCGGCGAGCAATCCCATGGAATTCCCCTCTTGCTCCTCCCGCCTTTCTATGTGTAACGCACACGTCAGGTTCCGGTTGAAAGCATTTCATACAGATTTTTGCGCTAAAAGTATATCATAGATCAGGGGCCAGCCCGGTAATCCAGGCAACAGTTTCCAAAATAATCCACTTGAGCGCGAAAAGACCCGGGATGCCGTTCCTTCCTTTTTGACACCTAGCATCTTGCCAGGTGGGTGTCCTGCGGTGG
Source organism: Clostridia bacterium (assembly GCA_009928985.1). Classification (GTDB taxonomy): domain Bacteria; phylum Bacillota; class Clostridia; order Saccharofermentanales; family UBA5734; genus UBA5734. Next base: position 19,272 of record SABL01000024.1, on the reverse strand, counting down.
TTTCGAGTCTTTCTCTGGCAAGCCTAAGCTTGGAGACCTGACCGTATTCCACACTGACTCCAGACTCCCGTTTACGTCATGTTGGTTCAAAAATTGAAAGGTTACGAGCATTCCAGGCTGTCTTCAGTATACCGTCTGGCGGCACTTTTGTGAACCCGCACCTTGTATGCAGGTTTGCCACTAAATGACCTGAAGGGGGCCAGGTCCAGGCTTCGGGCCATAGCTGTGGTGGCTTGATGCCACCACCAAGCCTGTCACAGACGCGCCGTGCTGGAAAAGTGGCCTGGCAGCCGCGACCAAGGTGGCCCCTGTGGTCAGGATATCATCAACCAGAAGGACTCGTGCAGGTCTGAGTTCCGACGGTCCTGACCAGGAGAACGCACCCGCCAGATTGGCGAGCCGGGCCTGGCGGCTGATCTGTGCGCTCTGCCGGTCCGTCTGTCTTGTCCGGTGCAGCCATGCTGACCAGTCTGGCAATTCCAGTTCAGCTGCCAAGGCTTGAGCCAGCAAGCCAGCCTGGTTATAGCCGCGCTCGGCCAGACGTTGGTCATGGAGGGGAACCGCAATAACAGCAGAATAGCGCTGCAGCCTTCTCCGGACAGCCTGGGCCAGCAGGCCGGCCAGCAGCCGATGCCATTCACTGGCGTCAGAGAATTTCAAAGCCAGCAGGCCATCACGGATGGGTGGTTCGTAATTGCAGGCGACGATGATTTCACTCTGCCTCAGCAAAAATTCCAGATGGCTGGGCACGGACGATTCCGTGTGACCTGGCCATTCCATGGTCAAGTCCTCTGGCCAGGCCATGACACCGTCTTGAGTCCGCCAAGGCAGTTTGCCCAGGCATTGGCGGCACAAATTGGGGATGCCACTGCGGGAGCTGACACTGCGCCGGCAAATCAGGCAGGTGTCAGGGAACAGGATTTCCGCCAGGCGGGCGTGGTCAAACATCACAGCCTGCTTGCCGGGATTTCATGCAGGCCAACCACTCTTTCAGGCTGGTATTGCGGCTGTTGGTCTGGTTATTGGCCAGCATGCTGGCCAGGATCGCACGAGATGTGACCAGCAGCAATTTCTGCCTGGCCCGGGTCACAGCTGTGTAAAGCAAATTGCGCGTCAAGAGGCGTGGGGCCGTGGGCGGAATGACGAGGATGACAACCGGGTACTCGCTCCCTTGGCTTTTGTGGATGGTGATGGCATAAGCAAGGTCCAGGTCTTCCAGTGCCCCCCGGTCATAGTGCACTTCCCTGCCATCGTCGAATAATACCGTCAATTCGTCTTCTTCCGTGTCCAAATGGGTAATGACGCCAGCCTCACCATTGAAAACGCCCTTGCCTTTGTCTGGTTTGCCAGGTTCTGCGTCAACCAGCGTCCAGCCCAGCTCATACTGGTTTTTCATCTGCATGACCTTGTCACCGAGGCCAAAACGGACCCCATGGGCTACGATGGCAGTGTCTTCATCAACCGGAACTTGCAGATTCTGGTTCAAGGCGACTGTCCCGGCAGGTCCTTTATGGGAGGGAGTCAGAACTTGGACATCTTTCTGGGGGTCAAAGCCGTATTGCTGGGGCAAAATCTCATTGTAAAGCTTGACCACAGCCTGGGCCATGGCATCGGTCTGGTCTTTGACCACAAAGATGAAATTGCTGGTAAAACTCTGATCCAGTTCCAGCTTCTGGCCTTTGAGGATTTGATGGGCATTCCTGACAATCAGGCTCTGGGCTGACTGGCGGAAAACCTGAGTCAGGCGAACAGCCGGAATGGTCCCGCTCGCGAGCAGGTCCAAAAGGATCTGGCCGGGTCCAATCGCCGGTAGCTGGTCTGCATCGCCAACCAACAGGACTCGGGTTCCGGGAACAACGGCATCCAGCAGGGTGCGAAACAAGATAATGTCAAGCATGGACACTTCGTCGACCACCAGCAGGTCGCAATTCAGAGAAACATCCCCGCTCATTTCCATCCAGGCTGCAGCACCATCGGCCGGGCCAGAGGGGCCACCGAATGGCAAGGCCAGCAATCGGTGCAGGGTCTGGGCCGGACAGCCAGTCAGTTCGGAAAGGCGCCGGGCGGCCCGGCCCGTGGGAGCAGCCAAGAGCACTTTGCCCCCCTTGCGCTTGAAACAGTCCGTCAGCACTCGGATAATGGTGGTTTTTCCCGTTCCAGGACCACCCGTGAGGATGGAAAAAGGCTCACGCAAGGCCATTTTCAAAGCCGTGGCTTGTTCAGGAGCCAGTTCCAGTTCCAATTCGCGGCTGGTTTCAGCGATGATGGTCTCGGCAACTGCTTCATCCTGCCAGGTGGAAAAACGGGCTGGCGCCGTCTGGATCAGGCTCATGAGACGACGAGCAGCTGATTTTTCCATCTGGTAATAGATCGGCAAGGCCAGGCGGCGCCCTGACAGCAACGTTTCATCCGGAAGCAGGGGCGCAAATGCTCTGAGGCCGGCAGCCGCTGATCCAGCCAAATCGTCAAAAGCGACTAGCTGTCCAGTCAGGACAAGGTTCTCCAGGACAGGATCAAGCTCTGTTGGGAGGCGTTCCAGCATCTGGGCGGATTGCAGCAGCAATTCCTCTCGTGGCAGCCAGGTGTGACCCTGGTAGACTGCCTGCAGCTGCAAGTATTTCATTGCCCCCGCGAGCCGTTCCGGATGATCGGGTGTGACACCCAGGGACAAGGCTATCCGGTCTGCCGTCAAAAACCCGATGCCATCGATTTCCTCGGCCAAGTCATAGGGATTGGTGCGGATGCGATCCACGGCCAGAGAACCCCAGGCCCGGTAAATCCTGAAAATCAGGCCGGTGCCGATCCCATGGGGTGATAAAAACAGGACCAGTTCCTGATATTCGAGCTTTTCCGCCAACTGGGCTGCGATTTTCTCCGCCTTCTTGATGCCGATCCCCTTGATCCGTGCCACCTTGGCCGGCTCATGGCGCAGGACATCGAGCGTTTGGGCGCCGAACAGGCTGATCAGGCGGGCAGCCGTGCGGGGACCAATCCCTTTGATCAGGCCTGAGCTAAGGTAATGGTAAATGGCATCCTCTGTTTCGGGCATTACAGGCTTGATATGACTCGCCTTGAACTGGCGGCCATGCTTGGGATGTTCGACCCATTCACCGGTCAGTTCAACCAATTCCCCTGATGTAACTCCCGGAAACTGGCCGACGGCGATGAAATTTTCCGTGCCACTGATTGCCAGGACCTTGTAGCCGCTGACTTCATTTTCGAAGATAATCTCTTCGATCTGGCCTTGGAGCGAAATCTCAGATCCCGGCATCGGCGCGCAGGGCGTCGGCTTTGTCAGTCCGTTCCCAGGGCAAGTCGAGGTCCGGTCGGCCAAGATGGCCATAGGCTGCCACCTGGCGGTAGATCGGGCGCAACAGGTCGAGATCCCGGATGATCGCCGCTGGGCGCAAGTCAAAATGCTTGGCGATGAGTTCGACGATCCGCGAATCAGCTATCAAACCGGTACCAAACGTATCCACCATGACCGAGACCGGGTGAGCCACGCCAATCGCGTAGGCCAGCTGGATTTCACACGCCTCTGCAAGGCCTGCCGCGACAATGTTCTTGGCGACATAGCGCGCGGCATAAGCAGCTGAGCGGTCAACCTTGGTCGGGTCTTTGCCGGAAAAGGCGCCGCCGCCATGGCGAGCGTACCCGCCATATGTGTCGACGATGATTTTGCGGCCGGTCAGGCCGGAGTCGCCCTGAGGGCCACCGATGACAAAACGTCCGGTCGGGTTGATCAGGATGCGGGTTTTCTCATCGATCAACTCCTCTGGGATCACCGGATCGATCACCAGTTCGCGGATCGCTTCGGCCAGGACTTGGGAGCTGACGGATTCACTGTGCTGGGTGGATACAACAACGGTGTCGATGTGGACCGGCTTGATCCCGTCGTAGGCGACCGTGACCTGGGCTTTGCCATCCGGGCGCAGGAAATCAGCCATGCCGTTCTTTCTGACCTCAGCCAGGCGCCGGGTCAGGGCATGGGCCAGGGAGATCGGCAGCGGCATCAGCTCCGGTGTATCCGTATTGGCAAAGCCAAACATCATGCCCTGGTCACCGGCACCAGTCGCCAGTTCGTCCGAGTCCTCGCCGGCACGGTTTTCCAGGGAATGGTTGACACCCATCGCGATGTCTGGCGATTGCTCGTGAATGGTCGTTAGCACGGCACAGGCATCGGCGTCAAATCCCGCCTCGTGCCCGGTGTAGCCGATGTTCCGGACGGTATCGCGCACGATGCCCTGGATATCGACATAGGCGCTGGTGGTCACCTCACCCATGACGATGACCATGCCGGTGGTTGTCGCTGTTTCGCAAGCCACGCGGGCTTGAGGATCCTGCTCGAGGATCGCATCCAGAATGGCATCGGAAATCTGGTCGCACATTTTATCCGGATGGCCCTCCGTCACTGATTCTGACGAAAACAGCCAATGTCCTTCTCGCTTCATGAATGATCCTGCCTTTCTGGCGCCAGGAATGGGCGCCACTCGAAATAAAAAAACCTCTTCTGGCGAAGAGGCTTGGTCATGCAAAAACAGTCCTCATCTGCCAGGCTTGCACCTGCTGGAATTGGCACCGCTGCTTGACCGCGGTTGCCGGGCTTCAAAGGGCCAGTCCCTCCGCCACTCTTGATAAGATGATCCGATATGAAATTACTGTCGGTAACCCAGGCGACCTAAGTGTCGAAAATAGGCTGCGACGAGCCAATGATACACTGTGAGTCAATTTTTTGCAACCGGTTCGTAACAGCGGATCACGCACCGCCATCTTGGGTATAATGAAAAAAACATCTTGGTCGTTGCAGCCCGCCTGTCCGTCCAGATGCTAACAATTCAGGAGGATAACAACCATGATGGGAAATTGGATGGATTTTCGCAGTGATACGGTGACCTGGCCAACCGAGGCCATGCGCCAGGCCATGGCTGCAGCCTTGGTCGGTGATGATGTGTACGGCGACGATCCGACTGTTCTGGAGCTGGAAAATAGCGCTGCCGAGATGCTGGGCAAGGAAGCCGCACTGTTTGTAGCCAGTGGAACCATGGGCAACCAGCTGGCGATCATGGCCCAGACCCGGCCCAGCGACGAAATCATCCTGTCAGACCGGTGTCATATTGTCTGGCATGAAGCGGGTGCGGCAGCCCTTCTGTCCAGTGTCCAGCTGCGCTGCCTGCCGGTGGAAAATGGCAAGATGAGCCTGCGCCAGATCGAAGCCACCATCCGTAAGACCCCGGAAGACATCCACAGCCCAACAACCCGCCTGATTTGTCTGGAAAATGCCGACTCGGATGGTACCGTGCTCGACTTAGCCTACATGCAGGCAGTCCGCGAGCTGGCCACACGGTACCAGATCCCGGTTCATCTGGATGGCGCCAGACTGTTCAATGCGGCGACAGCTCTGGGAATTCAGGCGTCCGAGCTGGCCCGGGAGGCGGACACCGTTATGTTCTGCCTGTCCAAGGGACTCTGCGCGCCCGTCGGCTCGATCCTGGCCGGCCCCAGGCATGTGATCGATCTGGCACGGCGCAAACGCAAGATCCTCGGTGGCGGCATGCGCCAGGCTGGTGTGCTGGCAGCAGCCGGTTTGCTGGCCCTCCGGGAGATGACTCGCCGGTTGGACGAGGATCACCAGAACGCCCGCTATCTGGCCCAGAGATTGGCCAATCTCGGCGCCAGCTGGTTCAAGATCGAAGGCACACCCCAGATCAACATGGTCTTTTTCCGGCTCGACCAATACCCCAGGTCAGCCGAAAACCTCGTCAGCGAATTAAAAAAGCGCCATATTCTGGTTAATGGTGCAGATGAGGGTGTGTTCCGCCTGGTCTGCCACTATTGGATCACCGTGGAAGACATCGATCACCTCCTGGAAATGCTGACCGAACTGGCTGGCTGAACCTGACCCGCTGACCAGCCCAGGTCAAAAAGCAAATCGTCTTGTCGAGTGTAAAAACGCCGGAATCCTGCACACTGTAGGGCCGGCGTTTTTGCCTGTCGAATTTTGGCGAGTTTTGCCGTACGATCACGGCCCTCTGACTCGTGGTTTCGCGCTAGAATCCCAAGCACAAGTCAGGCCACGCAAGCAGGTGGCCAGACACGATTCTGGCAGGACACGGTTCTGGCCAGGATTGGGAAATGGTGAGGTGATTGTCGTGCAGCCGATTCTTTTGATCGATCGTGATCCCTACTATGCCAGTCGCCTGGCTGAACGTCTTTCCCACCTGCTGGAGCGCCCGATTCTGGCCAAGCCAGCCCATCATCCCAGGCTCGCCCTGGAGATCGAGGCATTGGCAGAGCATGGCGTCGTGGTTGTTGCCGATCCGGCCTTGATGACGATGCTCCGGCAGGAGGGCCTCGACGGGCTCTCCATCCTCTGGGTGCCTTGGCAGGCGTTCATGCCAGGCCATACCCGTGATCCAGTCACCTTGTACCGTCTGATGCCGGCCAGCCAGATGGCCAGCATCCTGAAGGAGCAGCTATCTGCCAGGGAGACTGGCCAGAAGGCCTACCCCAGTCCTGAAACGGACCATTCTGTCTTATCCCAGTTGACTGTCGCGCTGGACTTGGGTTGGGAAGGACATTTCGCCTTTGTCCAAAACTGGCTGGACCAGCAACTCCTTGCTGGACATGAGGTGTTCTACTTGCCCTTGATGCCCAATTACAGGATGAAACTGGTCCAGGCGCCTGGAAATGGTCCAAACCTGACCCAGCTGCTGCTGCGGCTGGCCAATGGCGATGCTCTGTCGCCGGGTGAACTGGGGACCTATCTGGAACGGCATGACAAAGGGTACTGGCAGTTCAGGCCGGCAGAGCGTTCAGATGATCTCGTACTGGCAGATGCCACCTGGCTGAAATCCATCGTCGTCCTGGTCCGGGGGAAAATTCGCCAACTGGCTGGCAACGATGCAACAGGGCCTGTCACCAGCGTGCCCAAGGTTTTTGTGGACTGTCAGGGTTTATCATTCAGCCGGGTTGCACAGATTGCCGTCCTTTCTGATCAGCTGGCCGTTTACCTGGGTCCTGAACTTGACTGGGCCAGTCAATGTGCACAGCGCGAACTTGGCGAGCTGATTGCCCGGCTGCCTGCCAACTGCCAGATCCTGGAAATGAAGGTTACAGGCAACATAGATCCCGTCCGGTTCAGGCAACCGTTTACTTAAGAAGGAGGAGCTCTGCTCATGATGCCAGATTATGCCACGCGCCAGCGCCTGATCGACCGGGTCCTTCAACTTCAGGATATCCAGCCTGAACCTGATGACGATAAGAAGCTGCGCAAATTGATCCTCAACGTCGTGCTAGACCACTATTCTGGTTCGCGTCTGGGCGTTCTGGACATGCAGGCAATCGTAGACCGCCTGTTCCATGCCATGCGCGGGCTCGATGTCCTCCAGCCCCTGATGGATGACCCCGCTGTCACGGAAATCATGGTCAACGGTCCACATCAGGTTTTTATCGAGGTATCAGGCCGGATCGGTCCATCCCCCCTGCAGTTCGACCATGTTGAACACTTGGCCGGCATGATCAGCCGCTATTTTGGCCAGGCTAACCGCCTGATCAATGAAAAGGACCCCATCGCCAGCCTGAGACTGCCAGATGGGTGTCGCGTCCATGCGGTTTTGCCTCCAGTAGCTCCGGAAGGACCCGTCCTGTCGATCCGCAAATTCACTGGTGTGCGGCCGGAACTGCCTGAGCTGATCCAGGCCGGATTCATTAGCCAGGCAGAAGCTGATTACCTGGCAGCCGCAGTGAAGGCGCGCCAGAACCTGTTCATATCCGGGGGAACAGGCACAGGAAAAACCACGTTTCTCAATGCTTTGTCAACTTGCATTCCCCGTCAGGAGCGGGTGATTACGATCGAAGATTCCGCCGAGCTCGATCTCAAAGATCTGCCGAACCGGGTCCGGCTGGAGTCCCGTCAGCCCGGTCCAGACCAGAAGGGGGAAATCTCCCTCGGCGCGTTGATCCAGTCGGCTTTACGCATGCGGCCGGACCGGATCCTGGTGGGTGAAGTCCGCGGCGCTGAAGTCTTTGCCATGCTCCAGGCCATGAATACAGGTCATCCGGGCTCCATGTCGACCGGGCATGCCAATTCAGCCCTCGAAATGCTGGAAAGGCTGGGTTTGATGGTCTTGATGGAAATCCATTTGCCCTGGGATGCGATCGTGCGGCTGGTTTCGTCGGCGCTCCAGTTGATCGTCCATCTGGAACGCTCCCCGGAAGGAGTTCGTCGAGTCTGCCAGATTTGCCGGGTCAAAGCCGGCTCCGGGTCTGGTTTCGAACTGGAACCAGTCTCGGTCAGCTACTGGCAAGGGGAGGCTGGGCATGACGATTGATGGGAGCCAGTCTGCAGGTTTGCGGCAACGTCTGGCGATTCAGGCAGGCCAGGTTCTGGCTTGTGCTGTGTTTGCCCTGGGCTCCAGTCTGCTGTTTCCATTTGGGCTACCTTGGCGCCTGGTTTTGGCGTCCCTGACCGGCACCCTCTTTTTCTTTCTACTCAATCGGCTCTTTAAGCACCAATCAGCGGCCCGGATCAGTGAACATTATCTGGATTTGCTGGCCTTCCTTTCTTCCCGACTTTCGGTTGGAGAAACACTCGACAAGGCCAGTCTCAATTATATCCGGGAACAAGACCGCCAGAATCTGGCCCGGTCCGATCCTGGCTACGGGGCCGCTCTGCGCCGGATGGCCCGCCAGATCAGCCTGCGCGGCGATCTGGACCAGGCACTGCATCTATTGCTGGACGAGTATCCCAGTCCCAATTTGCGCCCAGTCCTTCTTGCCTTGCCAAAACTGGCCGCGATGGGAGGTCGACTTGACCGCTTTGTCCGGGACAGTCATCAGTCTCTGCTAGAGTTCCAGGCGCTGGAGCGCGAGGTCCGTGCAGAGCACAGCCAGAAAATCGCCGAAGCCTGGATCTTGGCCCTGATGCCTTTTGTCCTCGCTCATGGCTCCCTGGCAATGATTCCTGTGCAAGAGAGGATCCAGCTCGTATCTGATCCCAGATCTCAAGCGGTCTATGCCCTCGCGTATCTGGCAGCCTGTCTGGCCTTGGTCCTGACGGTGGCCATCAGTCGCACCCCGCAGACTGGCACAGGCGGTGCAAAACCCGTGCCAGCAACCAGGCAGATTTCATCCCCAGCCTGGCACGATTGGGGCCAAACCCTTGCCAAAGCATACCAGTCCTCACCCCTGAAACGGATGACCCTTCCAGTCAGCCAAGTTCTAGACCAGTCTCCTGCCCTGGCAAAGTCCTATTTTCAAACAAAAATCGGCCTGGTCCTTGCAAGTTTCCTGCTTGTCCTGATCTGGTTTGCTGCTGGATTTGCACCCATCTTCCTCATGCCAATAATACCTTTGGCCATCTCAGTCACCCAGGATCTGCTTCTGGTCCGCAGCAGGCAACGCTTAGCCAATCAATACCGGATCATCTATCCTCTGTTTTTCACTTGGCTGGTCAATGGTCTCCTCTCTGGTTTTTCGGTCACACGGGTCCTGCGCGAAGCAGGTGAACTCTGGCGCACCCGTGATCCTGCCAGTGTCTTGAGCCAGGATCTCGCCTATTTTCGCCAGCAGAATGAGGGTGGCCGTCCCACCTACTGGATCACCGATCAATTAGCCCTTAGTTGTCCAGTTCCCGAAATCCAATCCTTCTGGCATGGACTGGCCCGCTACGAACGGGAAGGCAGCAGTGAAATCCTCAACCTGCTAGTCCTGATGGCAGCCAACTCGAGACAATTGCTGCGTACAGGCCGGCGTCAGGAGCTGGAAGAGAATTCTCTGCGCCTTCTCCTTCCCATGATGATCGATCTTCTGACTGTCCTGGCCCTTGCAGGCTGGCCATCATTGTCCCTGTTGATTTTGTAGGAGGAATATCGCATGAAAAACGCACACACTGTCACATGCATTCGTTCAAAAAGAGGCTTCGGCACACTCGAAATGGTGATCATCATCGCCGTCATGCTGACTGTGGCCATGCTGTTTCGCAGCACACTGAGCCAATATGCCGCGGATCTGATCGATTCTGTTTTCAAGGAGTCAATCATCGAAGAACTGGAAAACACCGATCAACCGTAGGAGGTCTGATTTGATGATGCTGGAACAATCAAACAGTCCCAATCAAGTTGTGTACACGCTGGAGAAAGGGGAAAGCTGGGTGGATTTCCAGTTGGATTTCCTGATCCAGTCCAGACCCGGCTGGGCACTCGAAACAGCCATCCGGGTCAAAGACGGGTGCAGCCAAATGGTCTTCGACTTGTCAGGACTTGCCACGGCAGAAAGCATCGATGCCAGGAGCTTGTATCTGCCAGAACAGGGGAAAGACCGTATCAAGGCAATTTTGGAGGCTTTTGACAAGGCGGTGGATGTGCTCTTTTCCGAGCCACAGATTGCTTTGGATCCCCATCATGTCTTATTTGATCCATCAACGGGGCAAGCCAGACTGATGATCCTGCCGGTCAACCGGTCAGGGGGATCTGATTCACTCGAATCCCTGATTCGATCCATCGCCAAGGCTTATCATGTTGAACAAGAAGCATTGGACTCGTTTCTATCGTTGGCCCAGGGAATTCACCCAGCCAAGTCCGGCGTTGACCAGACTGACGAGCAGCAGCCACGGGCATCCGCCACAGACAAGGAAGCAGCTGATAAGAGCCAGTCCGTACCGGGCAGACAAAATCGCACCAGTAGCTGGGCCAAACTCTGCCTTGTTGCAGCGCATATTGTTTTGCCCATCCTCTGGTTGATCATCTGGATTGCCCCCAGCACAAACCATCTGGTGTTTTCCAGGTTGATCATCACCGAGCCGTTCAGATCCTGGGGATTTCTCGCCCTGGGAGGTTGTGTCATGATCTTGCTGCTTGTGGACTTGAACGTCTCCGGCATCTGGCATCAGCTGCTTGTACAAGTAGCCAGGACAGGGGATAAGATGCGCAGCCATTTGGCATTCAAAAAGGCACCCACCACCCCAGCCCAGGCCAATACTGCCGGAGTGGCCGACCAGACTGAATTGATCCAGGTCCAGCAGTCAGCCTACCGGCTGGGACTCTTGTCAGTCGGCATGCCCGGCACACCTCAGGAAATGGAGGGTCTGCGGGCCTACATCTTGGTTGATGAATTCCTGATTGGAAGGGATGACGCCGTCTGTGACTTGCCTTTGTCAACCAGTTCGGTTGGCCGGAGACACGCCCGGATTACCCGGCATGAAGGATCGTTTTTCATCACGGACCTGGGTTCGAAAAATGGCACCAGCCTCGATGGCCGGCGCCTGAACAAACTGGAGTCCTATTTGCTGCCGGATCGTTGCCGGATCGAGTTTGCCAACCAGGCTTTCTACTTTGCCGCAGATTGAGGGTTGGTCCCCCCGGCCAGGCGTCACGATTCAGTGAGGTGTTTTTTACTCTTTTCATAACGGACGGCAACCTTGATCCGATTAGTCGCCCTGGCCACGGAGTTGTATGACCGGCGGCGTTCCAGGACGCTGGTCTGGGGATCTGCCAACCGCTTCTGGGCCCTTTCCAGGGATTTCTGGGCCCTGGCAACATCGATCTTGTCCAACCATTCGGCTGAGTTGACGACAACGATGGTCAAATCCGGGGAAATTTCTGCATAACCAATGCTGGACGATAAAATTTGCCATTCTTCACCGATCCGGAACCGGATTTCGCCATCCTTGAGCGCAGCAAACATGGCCGTATGCCCTGGCAAGATACCGACTTCACCATCTGCGGCCGTAACAACAACCATGTCGACATGACCGTCATAGATCAAGTCATAGGGGGTGACAATTTCGAGCCGGATTGTGTCTTCAGTTGCCATGATTAAGTCGTCTCCCTACATCTGCTCTTCAGCGGGATGCCTTGAAGGCACTGTAGACATCGTCAATCGAGCCTTTCATGTAGAAGAACTGCTCCGGAATATGATCCACTCCGCCGGTGATGATTTCGCCAAACCCGCGAACGGTCTGATCGACCGGAACATATCGGCCCTCGATCCCGGTCATGTCCTGGGTGACGAAAAATGGTTGGGATAGGAACCGCTGGATCTTGCGGGCCCGGTTGACGGTAACCTTGTCAGAATCGCTGAGTTCTTCCATGCCGAGGATGGCGATGATGTCCTGCAATTCTTTATAACGCTGCAACGTCTCCTGAACCCGCCGGACCACCCGGTAATGGGTCGGGCCGACAACAGATTCGGACAGAATGCGCGAAGAGGACTCAAGCGGATCTACTGCCGGATAAATACCGAGTTCGACAACCGCACGTGATAGAACCGTGATGGCATCGAGATGGGCGAAAGTGGTTGCCGGAGCTGGATCTGTCAGGTCGTCCGCCGGGACATAAACGGCCTGGATCGAGGTGATCGAGCCCTTGCGAGTGGACGTGATGCGTTCCTGAAGCGCCCCCACTTCGTTGGCCAAGGTCGGCTGGTAGCCGACCGCAGACGGCACCCGGCCCAGCAAGGCCGACACTTCCGATCCAGCTTGGATGAAGCGGAAGATATTATCGATGAACAACAGGACGTCCTTGTTTTTGACATCGCGGAAGTATTCGGCTATGGTCAGGCCGGTCAGAGGAACACGCATGCGCACTCCGGCACTTTCGTTCATCTGGCCAAAAACGAGGACCGTCTTGTCAATGACACCGGACTCCGTCATCTCGTTCCAGAGGTCGTTGCCTTCACGGGACCGTTCACCAACCCCGGTGAAAACCGAATAGCCACCATGGACCTTGGCTATGTTGCGGATCAGCTCCAGGATCAGGATTGTTTTGCCTACGCCGGCGCCGCCAAAAAGGCCAATTTTGCCGCCCCGGCTGTAAGGCACGAGCAGGTCAATGACTTTGATGCCGGTCTCAAGCATCGACTCTTCTGGAGTCTGGTCCGTGTAGCTGGGGGCCGGGCGGTGAATCGGCCAGTAATCGCTGGCATTGACTGAACCACCTTTATCAATCGGTTCACCCAGGACATTGAAAATCCGGCCTGTGATGCCCTCACCGACCGGCACTTTGATCGGAGACCCGGTCGAGATGGCTTCAGCGCCGCGGATCATGCCTTCCGTTGGATCGAAAGCCACGCAGCGGACAATGCCTTTGCCGCGTTGTTGCATCACCTCAACGGTTACGATCTCTTTGCCATTCTTGACTCGGATGGCATCATTGATGGCGGGCATCTCGTTCTCTGCAAACCGGATGTCGATGACCGGGCCGATAATTTGTGTCACATAGCCTGTAGCCATAAGTCTCTATTCACCTTCCATTTGTTCATACGCCCGCTGTTTCGCTTGAGCGGTTTCCTGGCCCAGGACTTCCGCACCACCGACAATTTCAGAAATGTCATTGGTGATTTGGGCCTGGCGAGCCTGATTGTTCATCAAGGTCAGCTTGTACAGCATGTCTTCCGAGCTTTTCGTCGCGTTGTCCATGGCGGTCATGCGGGCGGTCTGTTCACTGGCATAGGCTTCGGTCAGGACACCATACACCATGGCGTTCATGTATGTATTGATCAGGTACTCGACAACAGCTTCGACGGAGGGGGAGAATTCAATCTCGGCTGTCGCCTGGATGCCTCGGTTGAGTCCCTGCATTTCCGGTGGGATCAGCTCGGCCATGGCCTTGGGGTTGACCGGGAGAACACGGGTGACAAAAGGCTTCATTGTGATCGCGGATTCCATCTTGGTGTAGATGAAATAAACCAAGTCCAACTCGCCGCGCCCATACAGGTCGAGGATGTAGTCCGATATGTCGCGGGCACGGTAGTAAGTCGGCGCATTGATCGGGTATTCAAAGTCTTCCACCACGGCAAAACCGTTTCTTTCCAGACGTTCCTTGCCGATTTTCCCGGCAACGTACAGCTTGACTGTCGTGTTCAGGCCTTTCTGGATATTGTCGATCGTCTTTAATTGGATATGCTTTTCTGTCGTGTTCAACACATTGAGGTTGTACGCACCCGCCAGGCCCTGATCTCCGGTCAGGACGAAGTAGCCGATTTTCCAGGTCTCGCCTTTTTTCTTTTGGCGCAAGGTGAAAAAGCGGCTTTCAAAGTCGATGCCCATCTCATCGAGCTCGACGATGGTCTCGGCACAAAGCGTGAAAAAGGGCAATGTCCGCTCGAGAAGCTGGCGGGCGCGGCGCATTTTGACCGCGCTGATCAGCTGCATCGCGCGGGTCATCTGCTTGATGTCCTTGACGCTGTTAATCCTTTTCTTGATCTCAGAAATCTGTGCCATAATCCAATTCTTCCGGTTGCCAGGTCTTGCGGAATTCCTCGACAGCAGCTTTGATCGCAGCAGCGGTCGCATCGGTGAATATCTGGCTCTGGCGCAAGTCCTCGATCAGAGCTGAATGGTTGTCGATCAGGAAGCGATAATAATCGGACAGAAAATCACGAACATCTTCCTTGTCGAGGGCAAGCAAATAGCCTTGGTTGGCCAAAAAGAGCATGATGACCTGTTGTTCCATATCCAGCGGAGAATACTGGGGCTGCTTCAAGACCTCGGTCAGGCGCTCACCGGTTTTGAGCTGGCGCTGGGTTTCTTCGTCGAGTTCCGAGCCAAACTGGGAAAAGGCTTCGAGCTCCCGATACTGGGCCAAGTTGATGCGCAGAGGGCCAGAGACTTTTTTCATGGCTTTGGACTGGGCAGCCCCACCGACACGGGAGACCGACAAACCCACGTTGACCGCCGGACGCTGACCAGAAAAGAAGAGTTCTGATTCGAGATAGATCTGCCCATCGGTGATCGAAATGACATTGGTCGGGATGTAGGCCGAAATATCACCGCTCTGGGTTTCGACAATCGGCAAGGCGGTGATCGAACCGCCGCCCAAAGTATCGCTGAGACGGGCTGCCCGTTCGAGCAGACGTGAGTGCAGGTAGAAGACATCGCCCGGGTAGGCTTCACGACCCGGCGGACGGCGCAGCAGCAATGAGATCGCACGGTAAGCCTGAGCATGCTTGGTCAGGTCGTCATAGACGATCAGAACATCGGATTTATCGTTGTACATCAGCTCTTCGGCCATGGCGCAGCCGGCATAGGGGGCGATATACTGCATGGACGCTGAACTGCTAGCACTGGCAACAACGACGGTGGTGTATTCCATCGCCCCACGGTCGGTCAGCGTCTTGACGACCGATGCGGTGGTCGACATCTTCTGTCCGATGGAAACGTAGACGCAGTAGACCCCTTTACCTTTCTGGTTCAGGATGGCATCGAGGGCGATGGCAGTCTTGCCGGTCTGGCGGTCACCGATAATCAGCTCACGCTGGCCGCGGCCGATCGGCGTCATGGCATCGATCGCAGTAATTCCCGTGTGCATCGGTGTCGTAACCGGCTGACGGTCGATAATGCCCGGTGCCTGGGCTTCAATCGGGCGGCGGCGGGTCGTCGGGACCACCCCCAGGCCATCGATCGGATTGCCCAGGGCGTCCACAACACGCCCGAGCAAGGCTTTTCCAACCGGAACGGACACCGTTGTACCGGTGCGTTTGCAAAACATGCCCTGGTGAATCGCCTCGTCTTCTTGCAGGAGGACAACGCCGATCTGGTCTTCTTCCAAGTTCATGGCAATGCCGTAGGTTTTGCGCGAGAACATGATCAGTTCACTGTTGCGGCAATTCTGCATGCCTTCGACATAAGCAACACCGTCACCAACCCTGAGGACCTGTCCGACTTCATCGACAGCGGAATTGACCATGACATCTGCCAGGGTTTCGCGCAGGCGATCCACCAGCAGATTGGTCCCGGTGTCATCACCCTCGATCGGCAATGGTTCTGTCTCGAAGAAAATGTCCTGGCCATCTGGTGCGACCGGTGATTCATCAAAAAGGCTCAACGCATCGGTCAAATTACCCTTGATCAGGTCATTGAGATTTTCATCCGGGATCTCTTCTTCACCGGCCAGGGCCTTTTGCGATTTGAGCTGGGTCATGATCCGGCCCAGCTGGCCCCGGATGCTGTAATCGTAACGATACCCACCGGCAAAAATGATCATGCCGCCGATGATCGAATCGTCCACCTCGGTGCGTACTTCATATTCTGTGATTTTGAAATGGGTTGCAAACCGGGCTGCAATATTTTTTGCTTTCTCCGGGTCGATCGCGATCGAGGTCACGATCCGGATCACACGGAAATTGGCATCAGGCATGCTCATTCACCCCGTTCTGGGCCGCGGAGGATTCACCTGCCGCGGCAGGTGTCTTGTTTGTAGCCATTTCAGCATCTATGAACTGCTCGACCAGATCGCGCTGGCGCTTTTCGTCCATCACCTTGCCGATAACCTTGGAGGCGATCGCAACCGCGAGATCTGCAACTTCATCGCGGATCCCATTGAGCATGGTCACCCGCATCCGGGCGATGTCACTGTCTGCCCGCGACAAGATGGCAGAAGCCTCTTTGCGGGCATCCGAAAGGATCGCCTCACTCTGGATCTCTGCCTGGCTTCTGGCATTGGAAATGATATCGGCTGCTTCCTGGTGAGACCGGTGCAGGCGCATTTCAGCCGCAGCGATCTGTTCATTGGCGTCCTTGAGCTTGCCATCTGCCTCATCGAGCTCGGATGCGACGTATTCGCGCCGGTTTCTCAGCAGCTTGAGCAGGGGCTTGAACAAGAACCTGTGCAGGATGAAAAAGGAAACCATCAGATTGATGATGGTGAAAACAGCTGAGGAAGCATAGTTTGCCAGCGCTTCCGCAGAAAACATCATGACGAACGGCATGCGGATTCTCCTTTGAGACGGATCAATGGCAGCAATAACAGATGCTCCAGGTTCATCAGAAAGCAAAGATCAGGAGCAAGCTGACAACCAGGGCATAAATCGCAGTCGCTTCCATGAAAATGATCGCAGTCATCAGCATGGCCTGGATTTTACCGGCAATTTCCGGCTGACGCGCTGATGCTTCCAGTGCTTTGCCGGAAGCGAGGCCGATACCCAGTGCGGCGCCAAAAGCAGCCAGGGCAATTGCCAGTCCAGCACCAATTGCAATAAGTCCGTGATCCATAAAAATCCTCCTCTTGGATAAAAAATCAAATGGGAAACAAGCCGGCAAACCGGTCCGGTGATGGCATGGTCACATCGAGGCCTTGGCCTTCAGTTTAGCCTTGGCTTGAGCTTGTTCTTCTTTGTGATGCTTGGATTCGTGAGCGCTTTCGATCACTTCGCCAATGTAGGTGATGCTGAGATATGTGAATATAATCCCCTGCAAAATACCGTCAGCGATATCAAACCAGAGACCCAGAAGGCCGGGCAGGATCATCGGCACAACGAGGTAGATGAATTCCATCAGGATGAAGGCGCCAAAAACATTGCCAAAAAGACGCAAAGAGAGTGATACGGGCTTGATGAAAAAATCGAGGATCTTGAACGGCAGCAAAGCCGAGCTGGGATACGTCAGGGATGCCCAAAATCCCTTGAGTCCAACAAACTTGATCGACATCACGATGACATAGACAATCGTGATCACGGCCAGGGCGATTGGAAATGCAGGGTTTTTTGCCGGGGGTGGAACTTTGAAGATGCTGGTCAGGTTCGTCAGGGTGATGAAAAAGGCGATCGTGCCCACATATGGGATGACCTGCTCAGCCTGCTCATACGTCATATTGGATGAGCGACAGGTCTTGAGCAGCAAATCGACCAGAGTTTCAGCCAGCTGCTGCCGTTTCTTCTCCGGAACCCGCTGCGGCTTGTGACCCAGGTAAAGGGCGATCACCAGGATGATGCCCATGACCAGCCAGGACGCCACGGTGGCATCGCTGATGATCAGATTGAAACCAAACACATCGACCGAGCCGATGTTGCGCGGCACAATGGCATGAAGGATATCTTCGCCAATATTAGACATTTCGAGTTTCGGTCGAAATTGCTCCAGCAGCGCTCGGAAAAATTCTTGCCAGTAGTCCATCAGTTTACCTGCCTTACGGCGGGCCTAAGGGGTCCGTCGGTTATATGGGTTTGCCGGGCCGTAAAAGCCGGACCGGGGGGCTTAAATGAATGAAGGGTTGCCTTTGTTTCAAGGCAACCCTTCATTGGGTTGTCTGGTTTTTATTTGGTGCCGAAGAGCCTGTCCCCGGCATCGCCCAGTCCAGGGACGATGTAGGCGTGGTCATTGAGCTTGGTGTCCTGAGCCGCACAGAAGATCGGGACATCCGGATGGTCGCGGTGGAGGCGTTCGATGCCTTCAGGTGCTGCGATCAAGCACATGAACTTGATGTTGTGGATCCCCTTCTGCTTGAGGAAGTTCACGGCTGAGGAAGCGGATCCGCCGGTTGCCAGCATCGGGTCGAGGACAACCACTTCCCGTTCCTGGATGTCGTCGGGCAGCTTGCAGTAGTACTCAACAGGCTCAAGTGTCTTCGGGTCACGGTAGAGGCCGATATGGCCGACACGGGCCATGGGCAGAAGATTGAGCATCCCATCGACCATGCCGAGTCCTGCGCGGAGGATCGGGACCAGCGCCAGCTTCTTGCCTGCCAGGACCTTGGTCTTGGCGATGGCAACCGGGGTCTCGATTTCGACTTCCTTGAGCGGCAAGTCCCGGGTGACCTCGTAGGCCATCAGCATGGCAACCTCTGAGACCAACTCACGGAACTCCTTGGTTGTGGTGCGTTTGTCACGCATCAGGGAAATTTTGTGCTGGATCAGCGGGTGGTCAAAAACGAAAACGTTCTCCATAGTTCCTCCAGGTTTTCGAAGCCAACAGGCCATATTTTACACGGTTTTTGCGCAATTGAAAGTTCCCATGGCAACTTATCTGCCGTTACTTGCCAGAAATAGTCGGATTATTTGAA
The DNA here is from genome assembly GCA_009928985.1 of Clostridia bacterium. Taxonomy (GTDB): domain Bacteria; phylum Bacillota; class Clostridia; order Saccharofermentanales; family UBA5734; genus UBA5734. Next base: position 499 of record SABL01000024.1, on the reverse strand, counting down.
ATTGGCTTCCTCTGTGGCGATGATTTCATCCACCCGGACCTGATGGCGGCCGCCTGATTCGAAAGGCTCGGACAGGAAAGCATCGACGATGGAAAAGGCCAGGGAGGATCCGACGACCCTCGCACCCAAGGCCAAGACATTGGCATTGTTGTGCTGGCGAGACATGCGGGCCATGTACTCATTGGTACAGAGGGCAGCCCGGATGCCTTTGTGCTTATTGGCCGTGATGGAAATACCCAGGCCCGTACCACAGATAACAATGCCATAATCCACACGCTTCTCCAGGACAGCCCGGGAAACTGCTACGGCAGCCGGGACATAGCTGGCTGCATCCACGGCATTCGGAGCGCCGAAATCCTCACATTCAATTCCTTGTTTGTGGAGATGATCCATGACCTGGCGTTTCAACTGGTAGCCGGCATGGTCACTGCCGAGTGCGATTTTCATCGTATAACCCTCCTGAGTACAACTGGTCTGTCTATTTTGCAAATTCTAAATG
>SABL01000400.1 GCA_009928985.1 Clostridia bacterium | reverse complement strand
CAGCAAACATTACGGACAAGGAGTTCGCAATCATGAACTGGCCCGGTTTCCTTCACGCGACCCCCAGCATCATCGATACTGCTCTGACTGGCCCCATCACTATCAACCTGTACCTGGCTCCTGACACTGTGTTGATGACCACCTCGGCTGCGATTGACGCCTCATACACTTTGAGCGACATCCGTTTCACAGTCGATGCCATCTCAATCGATGATGGTCTGTACGATCAGATTGTCGCGAAACGGCTGCAGTCTGGCCCCATCCCCATCACCTTCCCTCACTTCCAGTCCTTCATGGGCGGTCTGACCACCTCCATTTCAACAGGCATGACCTTCGGGGTCTCCAGCCAGTCTGTCGACCTCCTGATCGGCACCTTTCTGAAAGGCAATCACAACACCTTCGGGGTTGGCCACAGCGATGTGGACACAAGGACCTCTGAATACTTCACCCGCACGGCCACAGGGCTCACCGGCTCCAACTTCATGATCAGCGGTGTGCAGTACCCCAGCTTCCGCGCCACTCCCATGATGGCCTACACTCAAACCATCAAATCGCTGGGCATGGCCATCAACTCAGTGGGCGGCTGCGACCAGAACCTGAACAGCTTCGATCAGTACCTCGACAAGTACTTTGCCCACATCGTGCGGCTAAACCATCCCACCGACGAGGAGGGATGGAGCTCTGGCCTTGACACACGCGGCGCTGCGGTGTCTATGAGCTACAACACCACCGGCGGGGCTGCCCCCGGCATTGGCATCTACCCCCTGGTCTTTGTCGCGTGCACTGGCACCCTGCTGGTTGGTGCCTACCGCCAGCTGCAGGTGGCCCTCTAGGGGGCAGTGTCTGCCCCCTTACTCCAGAAAAATCTGCGCAGCTATGTAAATGAACACCTCGATGCATTCGATGCATTCGAAGCAGCCACCCCTGCTAGGTTCTGCCGTGGGCCCACATAAGGGTCCCCCTCCACCCCGCCCGTGGGGCATGGGTGATGCCAAACCGCCCACCAACCCTCCTCTGGGATCGCTGTTTGTGCGCCACACGCCCGCAATCAACGCGAACCCCAACAAGTTCGGATTTGCCTTCATCAAGCCGCCTCCAGACACCAATCAGTCCCCGATC
>SABL01000399.1 GCA_009928985.1 Clostridia bacterium | reverse complement strand
CGACTGGCCAAGCGGACCGACTGGCATGGTTGCGAAAGCAAGCACGCGCCAACGGTTGGCGTCCGACCTCAGATGAGCAGATGACGCCAGCGCAACGGGAAGCGCGAGAGCAGGAACGGAGAAGGGCCAAGCAGCAAGCCGAGCAACATGGCTCTGGCTGCAGAATCACCACCGACCAATGAATTGAACTGAAGCGACTCACGATAATCTCCATTCCTGGCTAGAATGTTGAGAATAATCGGCAAAGCGTGCTGTGCATGGCAAGATTGGCCTAAGCCCATCGCTGTCTCCCGTGGGCTGCGATCCAGATAGCTCAGGGCATTTTCCAGGGAACGATCAAAAAAACGAATGTCGGCTTGTGTCTGGACAAGGACATCGTCCTGACTGGCCTGTCGAATTTGTTTGGCCCGTTCATCCCGAACAGAGCGGAGCACATCCATGATGGATCCTGGCTCGCCTGCAAGCAGTCGAACGGCAGTTCGGGTGAACAGGTCGGTCACGAGCAGGGATTGGGCACTCTGGTGCGTCAGCCGCGCCTGGTCCACAGCTGCCAAAATTGCCAGCTGCGGATCTTCAATCCAAAAGAGGATCGGCGCGATCCGGGCTGCGCCGCCAAGCTCGTCCGAAGCATAACCGTAGGGATGTCCGCTCTCCAGCAAGGTGATCGATTCGCGGGTCGCAGTGTCCTGATATCCGCGATAAACCTTCATCTGCTCCACCCAGAATTTTCGAAAACCCTCACCATGATAACAACCATTGTTTGCGCGCAAAAATTGAAACAGCATCAGGGCTTGGTCTCCATAATGGGTCTGGGCACCTAGATGTTTGCCGACATGGAACGTGTCTCGCTGCGGTTCCTGCAAACCTGACGCTGGTTTCAGTAGTGACTCGACACGGTCAAGATCATAGATCCAGTGCGTACCCAGTGCGTAAGCATCGCCGACCAGACTGCCGGTAACCATTTGCTGGCGGATATCTTTTGACGCAGAATAACGATTCAACGGATGGGACATCTGATAATCCTCCTCTACCTGAAGAATCTATAACACTTATCATAGCGAATTTGAGATGCGAAATTTTGGATCATGCGCTACCGACAGTTGCTATTTTATCGCCATCTGACCGGCC
>SABL01000398.1 GCA_009928985.1 Clostridia bacterium | reverse complement strand
ATTTGTAATCATTACAATTTATTATACAGCACTATTTTAAAATGGCGCATGGTTTTTGACAAACCATACGCCATTTAATTACAAATTTTTCGGTTCTGTTCAGAGGGATCTATAGTTTGATCGCTTTTCGGATAACCATGGCGACTGTCTTGATGGTGTCCACCGCAAATCCGAACAGAGCCAGGCCTATGATCGTGCGGGCCAGGAATGATGGCAGCGGCAGGCCAAGGAGCATCGGATCAGCTGACTGGATCAGGGCAAACATCTGAGTGAAAAAGTCTGGATTGAACAGCCCAGGGTGATTGAACATGACAATCGTCAGGATCAGGCCTGGAATGTCTATCAACAAAGCCCCGATCGATAGCGCAATCGTCCAGCGGCCAGTAACGAGCTTGGCGATCTCTTTGATCATTGCAATCCCCAGCGTTGCCAGGATAAAGGGCAGATACAGGCGGTAGACGGGCTCATTGAACAACGGCACCATCTGGCCACCCGGCATACCGGTCCAATACAAGCCAACCAACCGGGGAACAAAATTAGCCAGAATCATGGCGATCAGGATGAAAATCATGCTGGCAATCGGATCTGCCGGGTGGATGCGCTCCTCTTTGCGGGGAATCTCGGGCAAATCGCGCGGATCAAAGGTTTCTGACTTGGCCACGTCAATTTTCTCCGGACTATAACGTTCAATGGCGGCAAAGATCAAGGTCACCCAGCCAAAGGCGCCGATCAGGTCAGTGAAAAGGCTGCCGATCGTCTCGAGGACGGTCTGGACAGGGGCCTCACTACCGTGAACCAGCAAATTGACAAGCATCGCGATCAGAAGGCCACCGCCGGTGGCGAGCAGGACAATCTTGAGCACCAGGACATACAGATAGTACAACCCAGGACCAATCAGGTGCTGTTCTGCACCTCGATACTGGGCGGCCAGCAAGGTTGGATGACCCAGCTTGCGCAGGACCGTGTCGATGGCCGTTTTCTCCGGCTGACCAGATGCAACCGTCTCTGCAGTCATGTCCTCAATCAAGCCACGCAATTCCTTATCGATATCGGCGCGCTGGGCCACAGGCAAGTGTTTGACAACAGCATAGACATAGCGATCAATCAATTCCATCGTACTCAACCTCCAG
>SABL01000397.1 GCA_009928985.1 Clostridia bacterium | reverse complement strand
TAAAGTCCTTTTCCTCCAGGGCGGCGCGAGCACCCAGTTTGCTGCGATCCCCCTCAACCTGATGACCCAAAACGGCAAGGCCGATTATGTGGTCAGCGGCATGTTCTCGAAAAAAGCCTACGAAGAAGCCAAGCGTTATGGCGACGTCAAAGTCCTGGCCTCCAGCGCTGACAAGAATTTCACCTATATTCCGACATTCAAACCGGAAGATGTGCGGCCAGATGCGGACTACGTCCATATCTGCTACAACAATACGATTTTTGGTTCCAGATTTCCGGCGATCCCGGATACTGGATCAGTTCCGCTGGTAGCTGATTTGTCTTCCTGCATTTTGTCCGAACCGATTGACATTTCGCGCTTTGCCCTGGTCTATGCCGGTGCCCAGAAGAACATGGGCCCGTCCGGCCTGACCCTGGTGATCGTCCGCGAAGACATGCTCGGCCATGAAAACCCACTGACTCCGACCATGCTCAGCTACAAGGTTGCAGCTGACAACGACAGCATGTACAACACCCCGCCTTGCTACGCGATTTATGTTGCCAAGCTGGTTCTCGAGTGGGTGCGTGATGAGATCGGCGGCCTTTCGGCCATGGCTGAGATCAATGATCGCAAAGCCCAAAAGCTTTACGATTACATCGATGCTTCCAAGCTGTTCAGGGCTCCTGTTGAAAAAGGCTCACGTTCGATCATGAATGTCCCCTTTGTCACCGGCGATGATGAGCTGGACAAGAAGTTCTGCAAGGCGGCAGAAAAGGCTGGATTTGTCAACATCAAGGGCCATCGCAGCGTCGGTGGCATGCGGGCTTCGATTTACAATGCGATGCCGGAAGAAGGCGTCGATGCCCTGATCGAATTTATGCGGGAGTTTGAACAGAATGTATAAGATTAAGACATTGAATAAAATTGCAGCCGTTGGCACCCGCCAGTTTGACAAGAGCAAATACGAGGTTTCCAGCACAGTGGAGGATCCGGATGCGATCCTGGTTCGTTCGGCCAACATGCTGGACATGGAACTTTCTCCCAACCTCAAAGCCATTGCCCGTGCCGGTGCCGGTGTCAACAATATCCCGGTCGACCTGTGCGCCCAGAAAGGCATCGTGGTCTTCAATACACCGGGTGCCAATGCCAAT
>SABL01000125.1 GCA_009928985.1 Clostridia bacterium | reverse complement strand
GCCCGCGATTGGCTTGCACCAGGATTTGGGATAGGTTTTTTCTTCGTCCGGCAGCCAGCTGCGCAGAATCAGGGTTTTCATGGCCAGCAGGCCAGCTCCGCTTTGGCGGACGCGTTCGGCGACTTGGTCACCCCAGCCGGTATTCAGGCCCATGGCCCAATACATCGGGAACAGGACCGTATCGAAGTCATACAAGTCCATCGCCTGGAGGGCGATTTTCTCCGAATGGGCAGAGAAGCCGATGTTGCGGATCAGGCCTTCCTTTTTAGCCCACAAAAAGGTCTCCATCGCACCACCTGGAGCAAAGACGGTCTCGAGATCTTGCTCGGTCGTCAGGGCGTGGAACTGGTAGACATCAAAATGATCGGTGCGCAGATTCTTGAGCGATGTCAGGAGTTCGCGCCGGGAACCTTCCGCGGTCCGTTCGCCTGTTTTGCAAGCCAGATGGACCTTGCTGCGGTAGGGTTCCAGGGCGGGTCCGAGCAGGACCTCGGCGTCCTTGTAAGATGGGGCGACATCGAAATAGTTAATGCCGCGATCAACGGCTGTGGCTACAAGGGCATTGGCCGCTTCCTGGGTCTCATTCATATGAATGATCGCACCATAGACGACGGGTGTGACCTCGAGCCCGGTGCGGCCCAATTTGAATGTGCGCATGGCGGACCTCCTGAAAAAAGAATCTGCAGATGACAGTAACTATCATCAGTTTATCACAAGATGGTTGTTGAATCGGCTGCCATAGAAATATACTAAAGATCGTACAATAATGCTAACATCACTCAAAAGCAATTGCTATCATTAAAAGCATAACAAGATTCCATCGTTACGTTGGAGTCAATCAGCGGGACGGCCCAGCAAGAAGGAGAATTTGAGATGAAAAAAGTCAGAATGGGGATCATTGGAGTCGGTGCAGAGGGTGGCATGTATGCCAATTTCCTGATCGCCGGCAAGGTCAGCAACACGGAGCTCGCCGCTCTGTGTGATATTGATCCCAAGAAAAAGACCTTGTGTACGGAAAAATACCCCAATGTGCCTTTCTTTGACAATTACATCGATCTTCTGGAAAGTGGCCTGGTTGATGCGGTCTGCACCACCGTCCCGCATTACCTGCATCCGGAAATGGGTATCGAGGCCCTGAAACGCAATATCCATGCCCTGCTGGAAAAACCAGCTGGCGTTTACAGCAAGCAGGTCACCGAGCTGCTCGAGTATGCGGCCACCCGCCCTGAACTGACCTTTGGTATGATGTTCAACCAGCGCACCAATCCGCTCTACCAGCGGCTCAAGGAGATCGTCGCCAGCGGTGAGATCGGCAACATCCGCCGCTCGACCTGGATGATCACCACCTGGTGGCGTCCACAAGCCTATTATGACCAGAGTGCCTGGCGTGCCACTTGGGGTGGCGAAGGCGGTGGCGTGCTCGTCAACCAGGCACCACACCAGCTCGACCTGTGGCAGTGGATCTGCGGCATGCCGACAGCCGTGACCTCCCAGCTCAAGTTTGGCTACCAGCGCGACATCGCCGTCGAAGACGATGTCATCGCCCTGACCGAATACGCCAATGGTGCCAGCGGCGTTTTCGTCACCTGCACCCATGACCTGCTTGGCACCGATCGCTTCGAAATCCTGGGTGACAAAGGCAAAATTGTCGTCGAGGGCAGCAAAAAAGCGACCGTCCGCGTCCTGAGCAAGACCGAAAATGAAATCAACCGTGAAATGTCGGTCGAAGATGTCATCAACCTCTTCATGGGCAAAAAGGTCGACAAATACGAAGTCAATGAATACAGCTTTGAAAATACCCAGCATCCGCTGGAACAGCATCCGCTGGTTTTCGAAAACTTTGCAGCTAACATTCTCGATGGTACTCCGCTGCTGGCCCCCGGTTCCGATGGCATCCGCAGTGTCCAGCTGGCCAATGCGATGCACCTGTCCGCTTTCGTCGGCCATCGCGTCGAGTTGCCGGTCGATGAGGACCTCTATCTCGCAGAACTCAACAAGCGCGTTGCCGCAGAAAAGGAAAGAGGCTGAGCATGGCACAAGGAAAAATTGGCGTTCAACTGTCGACCATCAAAGACAAAATCAAAGAGCTTGGCGTCTACGAATCGATGCGTCAGCTGGCAGAAATCGGTTACCACAGTGTCGAGGTCTCACAGATTCCGACTGACCGCGCCAGTCTGACGGAGCTCAAACGGGCCTGTGCGGATTTCTCGATCGATGTCTCGGCGATGTCGGCTCATCTCGAGCTGATGCCGGGTATGGGGACAGAATCGCTGACGACCGACTTTGACAAGATTGTGGATGACTGCAAGTTTTTGGACTGCAACTTTCTGCGCATCGGGATCATCCCGTTCAACCTGATCGAAAGCAGAGACCTGGTCGTGGAGTTCGCCCAGAAATGTGAAGCCGTGGCCCAGCGCCTGTCCGAGCATGGGATTGACCTGTATTACCACAACCACCACATCGAATTCATGAAGATGGATGGCGAGTATGTCCTGGACATCATCAAGAATCATGCCACCCGGATGGGCTTTGAGCTCGATGTCCACTGGATTCAGCGCGGCGGTGAAGAACCGTTGAAAATCATCCGACAGTATGAAGGCCGTGTCAAGCTGCTGCACCTGAAGGATTTCCGCATCGCCAAGCTCGATGCCAGCCCGCTGGCCAAAGGGGACCTCCCGGGTTTCATGCAAGGATTCCTCGGTTTGATCGAATTTGCCGAAGTCGGCGAAGGGAACCTGGATTTCAAGGCCATCATTGATACCGGCCTGGCATGCGGCGCCCAGTACTTTTTTGTCGAACAAGATTCGACATACGGCCGTGACGCTTTCGAAAGCCTGCGGATTTCGGCCGAAAATCTGCGCAAACTGGGCTACGGCGACTGGCTCTGATCGCTGGATTCCTGACAATCATCATCAATAGCATTCAGGCTGGACGGTTCATGGACGGTCCGGCCTGAATTTTTGCGATAGGCAGTCGGAGTCTTCTGGTAGTGGAGGCGAAACAGGCGCGAGAAATAATTGGTATCGGTATAGCCGACATAGGCCGCGATGCTCTGGATACTCAGGTTGGTTTTGCGCAGCAGGTCGGCTGCTTCGCCCAGACGATGCTCATGGATGTAGGCTGTGATCGATTGATGGAGCTCCTGGTTGAATACGGTGGAAAGGTAATTGGGCGAACAGCCAATCTCGGCTGCAATGTCCTCAACACTGAGACTTGTGGTGAGATTGAGCTGAATGTAATTCAGAGCTTTGCGGACCAGCAGGGAATCGGTCTTGTTTTGCATGCGGTTCACTCGTTCGCTGTAAGATCTGACCATGCGCATCCGTAACCGGTTGATTTCCTGGACCGTCCGGCACTGTTCGATCTGGCGGGCAAAATCACCGGACAGGGCGTCGAGATAGACCGGATGGACGCCTGCCTGCTGGGCTGTCTTTCGTAATAAAGCACCCAGGACAAAGCAGAGATTGCGCTCGTCCCGCAACCGTTCCCCGGTCCGGATATGGCGGGCACCCGTGCGCATGAGCTCTGAAAGCTGCTCCAGTGCTTCCCGGCTGTTCCCGTGTGAGACAGCGGTCAGCATTTTATCCTCCAGAACATAGCTGTTCTCAATCAATTGCAGATTGGCTGTCTGGCCCTCCTTGGGCGGATAGGAAAGAGACGCAGCTGCAATAGGCAAATGGTGGAAATGCTGGTAGTGGACGTGAGCCTTCGGACCTTCGATCACCCTGTAGAGGATTTGCAAAGCCGTAAAGAGTGGCAGATCTTCACTGACCGGGATGAAATTCAAATAATTTTGCAGGTCTGTCTGCTGGCTGTAATCGAGCTGATTGGCGACCAAAAGGGAATGAATCTGGCTTTTGTCCGGCAAACCATTTAAATAAGGTCCACAGAGCAGAACTTCATCCCTTATTCGCAGTGCGAGATACTGGCAGCTGAAGGGATCTGTCAACTGATACAAATCGCCCGGTTGCATCCCGGCAATCTGTTCTTCCAGGATATGTGGTGTCGAAAAAGCGGGATTTTGCCAGTTCAAATGCTTCTGGAGCTCGGTAACAGGGACAGTCAGAAGATACGTCCGCAGGCCAAGCAACTGCTCAATATTGGCTCTCTCCAAATCGATAAGCTCGCGCACCCGTCAGTCCTTGCGGAACAATCGGCTCATGACGCCCGTGACCTTTCCTTTGCCTTGCTGGAAGGAATGGACGCTGGCGTTTTTGACGGCCTTGAGGATCGCCTGGGAGATGCGCAGGGAATTTTCACTGACGATGGTGCCCAGCAGCTTGAGAGCCTGGACAGAGGCGGTCCGGCTGATGGTCCGGGGCTCGGTCCGGGTGGTGCTGTGGCAGTATTGCTGGGCGATGAAGCCGATGCGCAGCATCAGCAACGCATTCAGGCTGCCTTCGAAGATGGAGTCGGCAACAAACGAGACCACATAACTGGCTCCCGGGACCAGGGTACTGACCGAACCGCCAAACAGCGTCGTCAGGGCTGGCTCCAGCTGCTCGGCGATCAGGTCGAGATCGTCAATCTGGCGGGTCAGCAAGACCGTTGCGAAAATATTGCTGTACAGCTTGACCAGGTCGCGAATGGACGGACGCTGGTGATAGAGCAGGGTGATCTGCCAGACGAGCTTGAAGGCAGTGACAAAGACAAACAGACTGTCGAGCGAACCATTCTGGGAAACTGCAGTCGTCACAAAAACCGTGGTCGCCTGGCGCCGGATGATGACCTGGCTCTCCGCGTCGAGGACCTGTAGCGCAGCTTGGATCGAGTCCTGATCCGATTTGTCGAGTGTCCATTTGAAACCAGACGTCCGGAGGAAACGATTGCCAGTCAACCGCTTTTTCAGTTTAGCCAAATAGCGTGTGCGAGCTGTCGGGTCGTTTTCATCAGGCAGGGGCAAGGGCTTCTCGAGACTCGCCAACAAGACGATGGTCCAGATGATTGTCGCCAGGACCAGCAGGATAAAAAACCAGAGCAAGCCTTGGCCAAAGGCTGAATGAACTTGAGAAGCCAGGTAGACGAGCTGGGTCGCTTGATTGACCAGGGTGATGATAAATGAGACCAGCAAAACCATCACGACCATGAGCATGAGGTTCCGGTAAGGTTTTTTGTCAAAGACAAACGCATGCTTAGGATTTGGCTCCAGGCTGTCCCGGTATTCTGGACGTTCTTCTTTTTCAGACGGTTCCATCGCAATCCTCCAGCTGATCAGACCTTAGGACAAATTATAGCACCTGCAAGAAGTGTGCTTCTATTACATATCTTCTGAAAAAGAATTGATAAGATGAGCGCGTTGAGAAAACAGCCCAAACGTTTTCGAACAAGCAAATGCTTCCGGTGCACCCGTGCGATGCACATGGGAACCGGGTTAGTAATTAAATCAATCAGAGTTGATGGAGGTTGTGTTATGGAGAAAATTGTGATCATTGGTGGTGTTGCGGCAGGTGCGACGGCAGCAGCTAAAGCGAGAAGACTGTCGGCGGATGCCCAGATAACCATTCTGGAATCAGGTCCGGACATTTCGTTTGCCAATTGCGGCTTGCCCTACTACATCGGCGGCGATATCAAGAACCGCTCCAAGCTCATCCTGCAGAGCCCTGAGAGCTTCTACGACCAATATCAGACGGCGGTTCACATCCATACCACAGCGACTGAGATCGATCGCGCCAACCGGATCGTCCATGCGGTTGATTCCCGCACCGGTGAGAAGAAAGAATATGAATACACCAAGCTGATCCTCGCCCAGGGCGGCCGTCCGATCGCTCCACCGATCCCCGGTGCCGATCATGATCACGTTTTCCAGCTCTGGACGCTCGAGGACATGGACAAAATCACCTCCTTCATTGATAACAACAAGCCCAAGAGCGCGGTCGTCGTCGGCGGTGGTTTCATCGGTCTCGAGATGGCGGAAGCTCTGGTCAAGCGCGGCATGAAGGTCTCCGTCGTCGAGATGATGCCGCATGTCATGGCGATCATGGAAGCCGAAAT
>SABL01000396.1 GCA_009928985.1 Clostridia bacterium | reverse complement strand
CCCTTGACGATGGCCTCCTGGCCACCTCTCATGTCTTAGGCCTGCTCAACAAGCACCTGCGTCCCCAGGATGTCATCCTGACCGCCGGTGGCTCCCTCCCCTCCGACCTCCAGCGTGTCTGGCGCTCCGGTAATCCGGGCACCTACCATGTAGAATACGGCTTCTCCTGCATGGGTTATGAAGTCTGTGGTGCTGTCGGTGCCAAAATGGCCGTCGGCGAAGACCGCGAGATTTATGTAGTTGTCGGCGACGGCAGCTATGTCCTGATGCATTCCGAACTGTACACGGCTGTCCAGGAAGGGCTCAAGATCAATATCCTGGTCGTCGACAACAGTGGCTGGGGCTGCATCGAGAACCTGCAGAACAACAATGGCACCCCGACCTTCGGCACCGTCTTCAAGGCCAGAAATCCTGCCACCGGCCAGCTCGACGGACCCAATGTCGTCGTCGACTTTGCCAAGAATGGCGAGAGTTATGGCGCCAAGGGCTATAACATCTCCACTGAAGCCGAACTCCTGGCTGCCCTCGAGGATTCCAAGAAGGAAAACCGCCCCTGTGTCTTTGACATCAAGGTCGCTCCCGGAACGATGACCGATGGTTATGGCGGCTGGTGGCGTGTCGGTGTGGCCGAGGTATCAACCCGCCCATCGGTCCAGAAAGCCTATGCCGACCACGTCGAAGAACTCAAGAAGGTCCGCCAGTACTGATTTGATCACCTGAGTTTCCAGCCGGCCTGGAATGATTCAGGCCGGCTTATAAAAGTTAAAGGAGAACCACCATGCTCGATCCGAAGAAAGTCAAACTCGGTATTGCCCCCATTGGCTGGACCAACGATGACATGCCTGAACTTGGCAGCGAGAACACCTTCCAGCAGACCATCAGTGAAATGGCCCTGGCTGGCTTCACCGGCTGTGAAATCGGCAGCAAATATCCCCAGGACAAAGAAGAGCTCAAATGGCATCTGGACCTTCGTGGCATGACGATCTGCAATGCCTGGTTCTCCTCGATGCTGACCGCCCCCAATGTCCCCTATGAAGAAACCATCAGCAATTTCCGCGCCCATGCCGAAAAGCTCTACTATCTCGGCGCCCGGGTCATCGGCGTTTCCGAGCAGGGCAACTCGATCCAGGGC
>SABL01000395.1 GCA_009928985.1 Clostridia bacterium | reverse complement strand
CCCTTCGCATTCATAATTCTCTCATGTTAAGATGATCACCATGAAAGATGATATTCTGCGTCAATTAGCTACCACTTTTCTTAAGAGTCAGGAATTTATTTCCGGGACAAAGCTGGCGGGTGAATTTGGGGTCAGCCGGATGGCGATATCCAAATCGATCCAAAGCCTGATTGCTGCTGGCTTGCCGATCGAAAGCACCAAACATCACGGCTATCGGCTCTTGAGTCTGCCGGATCTGATGCTTGAGCCGTTGCTTTCTGCGTCTTTTTCCTGTCTGGACTGGCAGACGATCACGCCGGCACCCCACGCTTTTACCAGTGTTGACTCGACTAACCTGGCGGCTCGCCGCGGTGCGGACGCGAAAGACCCGGCTGGTTCCATCTACGTGGCAGAGGAACAGACTGCGGGACGGGGTCGTCGCGGAAAAAGCTGGCGCTCTGCAGCAGGTGAGGGGATCTGGTTTTCCCTGCTGCTCAAGCCAGACCTGCCTCCCGAACGGCTTGCACCGATCACGCTGTTTGCTGGGTTGTGCACGGCCGCAGCCCTGCGTCAGGAAACGAGCCTCGACATCTGGCTCAAGTGGCCGAATGACCTGGTCGTTTTACCGGAAGGCAGAAAAGTCGGCGGAATTCTGACTGAGATGATGGTTGAGGAAAATCAGGTTTCAGCAGTCGTTGTCGGTATCGGCATCAATGTGCATACACTGGATTTTCCGGAGGACTTGCAGGCTATTGCCACTTCATTGGATCTGGCATTGGTTTCTGTGGCTCAAAATAAAAATGCCCAGCTGGGCCAGTTCGTGCAGCCAGATCCATCTCTGCATCCTGATCCTTCACTGAACAGGATCCATCTGATCACAGCGATCCTGAGAGAATGGGATCGACGCTGGTTCCAGTTTTTGCACCAGTCACCGGAACCTTGGCTGGATGACTATCGCCAGATTTGCGCAACCCTGGGCCGCGCTGTAGAAGTCCACGAGGCATCTGGACTGGTTTGGCAAGGCCAGGCACTGGGGATCGCTCCGGGTGGTGATCTTCTGGTGAAAAAACCTGACGGCTCGATGGCGACTGTTGCTGCGGGTGAAGTATCTGTCCGGGGCTTGCTGGGATACGTCTGACAAGCCTCACTCAAATCA
>SABL01000394.1 GCA_009928985.1 Clostridia bacterium | reverse complement strand
AGGGCCTGGAAGGCGGCCATGGTCGCCTCCTGGAGCAGGTCATCCTCGTCGGCTGCCATGTGGTTGCGGTAGGGGTTGGCGATCCAGTGGATGAGCCGCATGTTCTCGGTAACCCACCTCCTCGCTGTCAGCCAGGTCTCCTGGTCGGTGTCGCGTGGCTGATCCGTTCGGTCGGTCATCATGCGTCCGGGCTGCTCGCCCTTCTTTTAAGATTAAAAAAAGATTAAAAAAGATTAGGCACTTTCGGGGGCTGCCCGCAAACCCTGTACTGATGGGCTTTCCCGAGGTTGAGCGAGGACAATTGTACAACCGTCGTGCCCATCCTTGTGCGACCGCCCCGCCCATCTCGATGCGGATGCCATGCCTGCCACCGTGACTGCGCTGCCCACCTTGTGCAGATGCTATGCCCATCCTGCGCGGTTGCAGTGCCCCCGTCCTTCACGCGAGGCCCGAGGATTTTGGCAGTTGTTTGTCGATGTGGACCTTGTCTTGCTTGTCTATGTGCCAGGAGGTGAGAAACCCGTTTTCGAGCAATTCATCGAGGGCGTTTCGGAGGTTGCCTCGGTAGTCTGAAAGGCGGCGGCAGTTCGAGCCGCAGAGTTGCCGCAACGTGGCAACTTTCAGCGGAAAGGGGACGCGATGACTGGCGTAGAAGCCATGCAGCCATTTGGCGAGATCGGTTTTCAACTGCATGTGTTGTTGCCACGGGATCTGCGTCCAGCCGGCATCGAACAGCCTGGCCATTGCTGGATTGCACTTGAGGAAATAGCTCTGCTCTGCCTCGTCGTGTTGGAATTCCTCGAGCAGTGAACCAGAATAAGAAATGGTTGGCGCCCCCATGGCACCCGGCGTTTCCTGTTGGATATCGATCGTTGAGCCGGTCAGGCGTCGAAGCGATTCCTTGAGCCATTCACGACCTGATTTGCCGTAACTCCGGCCAATACCCTTGAGAAATCCTTTGGCCGTGAACCTGACCAACTTCCCGGACGCTTGAGCCGAAACCAGGTAGAGGGCATGAGCGAGTACCTCGAAATCCGCCTGGTCCAACTGCCAGCCAGAGTAGCGAATCTGCAGACCGCGGATGGTCACGATGGCTTCCTGGTTGAGTGCTTTGCGTTGTCCCCGCTGGATCATG
>SABL01000124.1 GCA_009928985.1 Clostridia bacterium | reverse complement strand
GTGTAAAGCTGATGCCAGAGGCATTGGTCCAGCTGCCGCTGTTGTAAACCGGATCTGTCGTAACGGTCAAAACCGGCAGCTCTTTTTCAATTTTCAGGGTCACGCTTGTTTCACTCGATTTGACAGCATGGTCCGTGCCATTTTCGATCGGGAAGGCCACGGAACGGATCCGGTAGGTGTGTTCGCCATTGATAACCGGGATGCTACCCCCTGTGCCGGCGTCCGACCATGTTTGTGCTGCTTCATCGAAATACTGCAGGGTGATCAGATGACTGCCAAAGTCCTGTGTATTGGTAGCAGCCAACGTCGTCACGGCCTTGTACCAACCATTGGCGCCCGGCGAATCGCTGGCCACAAGGTTGGGCGCAGAAATGGATTGGAGCAGATTCAATACGACCTTGGTTGTTTGCCCTTCGTTTCCGGCGTTGGATATGGCCCTGAACTCGAGGGTATGGCTGCCATTGCCAGTCGCCGTCAAAGTCGTTGCTGGAACATAGCTGGTCCAATCATTTTGTTCCACATCATCTTTCACGTATCGGGCTTGATAGGAGGCGATCCCGGACAAGGCTGAGCCGCCATCCGCAGACACGGCCACATCAAGATGCGTCCAGGCCGGATTGGGCGTGACCTGGCCGCTCGCATCCAACAGAGTCGCCTGACCATTGACCCAGATCGCAGGTCTGGCAGGAGCTTCGGCGTCAAGCGTGACATTGGACCGGATGGCAGTTGTTTGGTTGCCGGCCAGGTCCGTGGCGGTCGCGGTGACTGTACCCTGGAACTGAGGACTCAAGTCAAAACTGATCGAGTTTTGGGTTGTGCTGCCACTGGTCACGCTGTCACTGACAGGATCCCCGCCGATGCTCCACGCCAGGGTACCTGGATGATCATCCGAGCTGGTGATGGAGACCTGTATCTTCTGCCGGAAAAACAGACCACTGGTCAGGGCTTTTAAGATTCCGGATACTCCATCATCATTGACCAGCTGGTAGTTGATTGCTGTGATCTGCGGTGCGGTCTGGTCGATCTTGACCAGGACTTCCTGGCTATCAGCTGCGATCGTGACATTGCCAGCCGCATCCTTAGCCTGGACGCGGACAGCGAGTCCGTTCGCGCCTGTGTCGGCTGAATAGGTCCGGGTGTTTTGATCCTGCCAGGTCTGGCCGTTGTCGAAGCTGTACTGAAGGGGTGTGCCGGTCGAATCTGACGAGGTGATCCTCACCTGCGCCGAGTCTTTGGTCCAGCTCTCTGGGTCGATAGAAACGGCTTCGATAACTGGGCCAGTCAAGTCGATCTTGACCGATACTTCAGCAGACTGGCTGATGTTGCCAGCCCGATCCTTGACCTTGACCCTAACAGTATCATCCAACTCGGTTGCATAGATTTTTTCCGGGCTGTTCTGCCAGGTCTGGCCGTCGTCAAAACTATACGCCAGGGCATCCGGGATACCTGAACCACCTTCGTCCGAAGCAGAGGCGATCAGGGAAACCGCTTCGCGACTCCAAGTTCCTACCCGATAGGAGCCAGTGGAGACACTGACAGTCGGGGCTGTCGTGTCGATCGTGCTGATGGTGATTGTCTGCTGACTCATGTTGCCAACCGCATCGCGTACCGAGATGAGGTACGGACCATTCACTCCGTAAGACTGGCTGATCAAGGCCGTCCAGTCCGCTGTCCCAAAACGGTATGCGCCAGCATCCGGCAGACCACTGCCAGCATCCGACGCCAGGATGGTCAGGGCCACTTGTCCGTTGATCCAGCCCTCTGGTGTTTGCTGCACACTGAATGAGGGAGCGGTTTGATCCACGCCAAGAGTCGGCGTGGTGAAGGTGGTCTGGCGCCCGGCTTTTGTGGTGGCCGTGATCTTAACGGTCTCCTGGATGGTCGCTGGCAGGGTGATGACTCCGCCAGAGGTGGGCAGTGTGCCTGTGTTTCCTGCTTCAAGGCCATTACCGATCTGGTACGCCACAGAATCGATCGGGCTGGTGCCCAGCGAAGCGGCACTGACCGCCAGCTGCAAGTCTTGCCCGAACCAGAGACGTTCGGAAACCAGGGTGCCCGTTGCAGACTGCCCGTCTGTTGTCTGGTAAGCGACTGACAGACTGGGCTGATTCTTGTCAATCTGGACTGCCTGCGTGACGATCTCGGAGAAATTGCCTGCTGTCGACAGCACCTTCCAGACATAGGTTCCGGATGTCTCGACCGTGTAGGCTTTATTGTCCAGGCTGACTGGCTGGTCGTTGAGATAATAGGCTGCTACGCCCGAGGTGGCTGTGGATTCAATCTCGAAGACCACCGAATCACCAGCCCACAGGGGGAAACCAGCATAGGGCTCTCCCTCACTCTTCATCGTGACAGTCAAGACAGGCAGCTCCGATTCGATGGCGGCTGTCAGTATTGAGTCATCCGAATAGACAGGTTTAGCGCTCGCAGCAAGGGCCAGCGCTCTGACCTGGTAGTCATGTTGACCATTGCTGACCGGCACAAATCCTGTCTCGGGCAAGGGCGTCCAGGTGGCTTCAGTGTCCAGGCGGTACTGCAGGGATGTGATTTCGGCGCCAAAGGTCTGGCTATTAACGGCCAGGACTTGGGCGGTGGCCGGATACCAGCCGTTTTGCAAGGTACCGCCGATCACAGACAAGGTCGGCTGGCCCAGAGTTTTCAGGACTTTGACGGTGAAGGGAGCGCTTATCTGGCTGATGTTATTGGCGTATGATACCGCGCGAGCCAGATACGTGCGATCAGTATTGCTGCTGATCGAGATCGGATCGACATAGGTTGACCAGCTGTCACCATCATTTGTGCTGAATTCATAGCGCGCGATTCCGGAAAGGGCAGATGCGCCCATGATGGCAAGCGTGACATCTTCTTGGGTCCACATCCCACTTGCATAGCCTCCCGCAGCTGAGATGACTGGAGTAGACGGCTGGTCCTTATCGATGATGAAAGCTTTGGCCTGCATCGACTGATTCTGGGCATCATCAACAGCCTTGATCGACACCGTTCCCTTGAAGGGAGGCTGGATGATGAGGGTTGCGGATGATGAGTCAACGGTTGTCTGCGCAGGATTTGAGCCTATGGTACCGTCGACTGGATCGGCTATCAGATCAAAACTCAATTGATCTGGATTGGTTTCTGCTGTGCTGACGACCAGGTCGATTGCTCGGTCAAAGACTTCGCCGCCCAAGAGATCCTGCAAGGCCGTTTGTGGCTGATCATGGTAACGCCATTGGATCGATTGGATCTGTGGTGGTGTACTATCCAAAATGAAAGAGCGGGTCATCGACTGGGTATTGCCAGCCAGATCGGTGCAAGAGACGGTAACCTGATAGGAACCATCGCCGGTCGGTTCATAATCGGCAATGCTCACCTCGCCAGTCCGTTCGAATACGGGCGCTGTCTGGTCGATTCCATTTTTGACGATCGTGAGAACAGGGTTGCCGGCAGCGACGTTTGCTTCCACCACTTCCAGCCTGACCTGGTCCAGGCCCCGATAGATAACTTGTTCATCATGTGTCTGGTCATCCAGTTTGAAAGCGGCTTGAATCACTGGCGCTGTGGTGTCCACGTTGAACGGAACAGGTCCCGTTGAAGATTCGTTGCCTGCTTCATCGGTGGCAACAAGCTGCAATTCATACCGGCCGTCTGGCCATTTGACCAGAGTCAGAGGTGATTCGCTCAGGATCTGTGGCTGGCCAGGGGATGAATTGGTTGTCAGGACATATTGGTTTGTCACAGGAGGTCCATCGTCCTCCCTATTCGCGGCTGTCAGGTTCACAGACGGGCTGGCCTTGTACCAGGTGCCATTAGTCGGCGTACCGGTGACAGACACCTGGGGTGTTTGAATCGTGTTCCAGTATTTGACGGTTACCAGGGCTTCACTGCTGGCCAAGCCCGAGACGGAAATGGATCTAAAATGGTAGGTCTGGTTGGTGTTGCCATTGATCGTGATCGATGAATTCGCCTCATAGGTCTTCCAGCTTGCCCCGGAGTCCGTGCTGAGCTGATAGGTGGCAATTCCCTGTGTTCCCGATGAAAAGCCCGCGACGGCAGAATCGCCCGCGGTCAGTTCGACAGTCTCATTGGTCCAGCCAATGGTGCTGCCAGTTGCAATGATCTGGCCATTGTGTTTTAGAACCGGCCGGCTCGGCTGATCCGGGCTGACTCGAACTTGGACCGATTTGACAGAAGATTCCACACCACTGCCTGAAATGGCCTTGAAGGAGTAAGTGCCATCGAAATAGCTGGCGACCTGGATGGTTAAATCATTATTTGTCAGCTTCTGCCAAGTCATCTGGGAGTCGGTCCTATACCAATAGGTGGCTCCCGACTCCGGCTCAATTCCGGGTTCTACGGTCAAGGTCGCAGACTGTTGCCAAGTATCGCCCCCGCCACTGACTGAGGTGATGACTGGAACAACTTGGTCGAGTCGGAAGGTCTTCGAAGCTGTCGGTGTACCAGGCAAATAAGCAGTTGAATCATTACTGTCTCCGGTTTTGGCGAGGGAAATAGCCCGGAATTGGATTGAACCTGTTCTGGCCGACGGGCTATTCAGACTAACCACCAGGATCGCTCCGCTGACTGGTGTTCCTTCCTGGCTTAAAGTATAGGTGACATTGTTGATCGTCTGAGTCTGGTTGTACCAGCTGCCGTTGACCTGGTACTGGTATTCCTTGACGCCTGCCACATTCTGAGTTGAAGCATTCGTCAGGGTATATGTTATTGGACCTTGGCTGTACTTGCCCTCTGCCAAGGTGGGTGACTCAATGACTTGCGCGGCACCGGGCATGGTCGCATCGAGGGTGAAGTTTTCAGTGATGGAAATGGTTTCAGATACGTTAGCAGCCTGGTCTGAAACCTGGACAGTCAGACCGCCAGTATAAGGTGGGTCAATCTGGAAGATGAATTGGCCAGCCGGGTTGGCCGTCAGGGTCTGTGGTGAAGTGCCGGTCAGTGTGTAGGACAAAGTCAGCAAACCACTGTTAACCACGGTGCTGGCTGCATCAGAAGCGGTCACTGTAACTTGGATTTTTGTTCCAAAGTACAATCCACTGGTCAGAGTATAGAGCACTTTGGAGACGATATCATTGTTGACGTACTGGTACTGAATATTGGGATCTACGATCGGATTAGTCCGGTCGATCTTAACGAGATACATGGTGCTGGGGCTCGAGAAATGGCCAACAATCGAACGAGCACGGAACTGGTAGTTTGTACCTGCAGTTTCACTAGCCGGTGTTGTGAAGATGACTTGATTAGTGTCTCCCGTTGGTGTCTCGGTAATTTCCTGCCAGGTTGTTCCATCGGTAGAGTACTGGTAGACGTTGATAGGCGCTGTACTCGTACCGTTCAGCGCAAAGCTGACGGCCTGATTGGTCCAGGTATCAGATTGTTTATCTGAAGTGACAAAAATAACAGGGTTCGTTAATTCGGTCTGGACTTTCCACTCGACACCCGTCAGCTGGTCGTAATTGCCGGCCTCATCCGAGGTCTGAATTCTTAATGTGTTCAATCCTTCAGCAAGCTCAATGGTTCCGACATTTTCGGTCAATGTCAACGGCAGCCAGGTTGTGCCGCCGTCAATCGAGTACTGGCCCGCGACCGGCGCCCCGTTACTGTCCTGGCTGACCCTGACCGTCAGGGTGTTGTCCTTGTACCAGGTATCCTGATCCGGTGTCACTTCCACGCCCGATCCATTGTCGATCGTCACGTCTGCCGGGGCCGGGGCGGTGTTGTCCAGCTGGATCGTAACCCGATCCGTCGCGGCCGAGGCCACGCCCGAATTCGACACCGTGCGGAATCGCACTGTCTGCACCAGGTCGTCGCTGACCGTGTAGGTCGCGCCGGTTAAGCTGCCGTCTGGTCCGCTCTCGCTGCCAACTGCCGGGCTGCCTGCAGCCGTGATGGCCTGCCAGCTGCTCCCGTCATCGGTGCTCAGTTCATAGCGTGCCGTGCCGCCAAATGGCGTGTTGCCACTGCCTGTGCCCAGGTTGAAAATCACCGGACTTTTGGTCCAGGTCCCAC
>SABL01000393.1 GCA_009928985.1 Clostridia bacterium | reverse complement strand
GGCCTGGATCTTGCCGTTGTAACTTTTGCTGACGTGCTGCAGTTCAATCATCTGTCAAACCTCTCTTCGTCCATGCAGGTCAGTTTCACAGCTGGCCTGGTGCTGCCACCCTTGTTAGTCCATTTCGAATTTCAATCGTCTCCTGCCGGCTGGTTGCCGGTTTCGGCCGGGTACCAGCCCAGCAGCTGGAGATAACTCATTTCCCGGCTCAGCTGGTAAAGCGTTGCCAGGGCCTGGGGATCGTTGGCCGGGCAATCGACATCAAGATCGAACAGGTAGGACCATGGTTCGACTGGATTGGCCCGGGAATGGATTTTCGACAAATTGAGGTTGCGGTCGGAAAACAAAGCCAGGGTTGCAGCCAGGGAACCGCTGGCATGAGGTGTCTTCAAGACCAGGCTGAGGCGATTGGCATCCGGAGTGATCACCAGCTCGCGACCCACCACGACGAAGCGGGTCAGGTTTTCCCGGCTGTTGCTGATGTCGTCCGCCAACACCTGCAGATGGCTGGTCCGGGCTGCATCGAGTGAAGCTATGGCGGCCCGGGACGGATCGCCCTCCTGGGCAATCTGGGCAGCGGCAAAGGCAGTGTTTAAGGACTCGATGGTGTGCCAGCCTTGGCGACGGATGAAATCTGAGCACTGGGCCAGGGCCTGGGGATGGGATATGACCGTATGGATCTGGTCCAGGGTGGCACCTGGCACGGCCATCAAATGGTGGTGCACGGGCAGATCATAGGACCGCCAGATATAGAGGCCGTGGCTTTGCAACAGCTGGTAGACATCACCGACACTGCCGGCGGTGGAATTCTCCAGCGGCAGGACTGCGACATCGGCTTCCTTTCCTGCCACCTGCAGACAGGCTTCGGCAAACGTCTGGACACTGCGTACCGGCTGACCGGGGAACAAAATCGCACAGGCCTTACCGGAGTAGGATGCGGCTGAGCCCTGGTGGATGATGCGGGACACTGGTGGCACGATGGAACGGGCCGCGGCAATCTGTTCACCCAGGCCAAAATTGCGGTCATGGGGCAGCAGCAGGTCGTACTGGACGCCGCGGGACAGGCGCATCAGGCTCCTGAGCAATTTTTCGGCCCGGATGCCATCGGCACCTTTGACCGCCAGCTGACGGCCCTGC
>SABL01000123.1 GCA_009928985.1 Clostridia bacterium | reverse complement strand
GCCGACTGCCAAGGCTTTCTACGATGCCTGCGTCGCCGCGGACAGTGGCAAAGGCGTGGCCTGCCTGTATGGCAACTATGCCGGCGACAACATGAACGTCAAAATGTGTGTCGAGCTGGCCGCCGAAGACGGGATCACGGTCAAGACCGTCGTGGCCAACGATGATGTTGCCTCGGCTCCGAAAACCGAACGCCATCGTCGCCGCGGTGTGGCCGGTGAAGTGATCATGTGGAAAGTCGGCGGTGCCAAAGCGGCCCGCGGCGGTTCGCTCGACGAAGTCATTGCCGCCGCCCAGAAAGCGATCGACAATACCCGGAGCGTCGGTATTGGCTTGACCCCCTGCACGATCGCTGCCGTCGGCCATCCGAACTTCAAGATCGAGGAAGGCACCATGGAACTCGGAATCGGCCACCACGGCGAACCCGGCATCCAGGTCACCGAACTGAAATCGGCCGACGAAATGGCCCAGATGATGCTCGACATCATCCTGCCCGACTACCCCTTTGTCGCCGGTGATGAAGTGACTGTGCTGGTTTCCGGCCTCGGTGCCACGCCGGTGATGGAACTGTACATCCTCTACAACAAGGTCGAGGAGATCCTGACTGAAAAGGGCATCAAAGTGCATCGCTCCTATGTCGGCAACTACTTCACCTCGTTGGAGATGATGGGCGCGACCCTGACGATCACCAAGATGGACGACGAACTCAAGGAACTGATCGATGACGAGGCCGACTGCATGGGCCTGAAGCAATTCAAGTACTAAAAGCAGGAGGGAACCAAAATGAGCAACAGTTTCAAAGCGACTGCGGGCGGCGACATGGTCCGCAGCGTGATCAAGACCATCCAGGCCAACAAGGAATACCTCAGCGAAATCGACGGTCTGATCGGCGACGGTGACCACGGTATCAACATGAACAAAGGGTTCACGATGACCGAGGAGCGTCTCCGCAGTGAAACGGACATCCCGCTGGCCAAGGCGCTGAAAACGCTCGGTCGGGTGCTGCTGATGGAGATCGGCGGCTCGATGGGCCCGTTGTATGGCACTTTTTTCATCGAGATGTCCAAGCAATGCGACGGCAAGGACGAAATCGACGCAACGACTTTTGCGAGCATGCTCAAGGCTGCCATCGCTGGCATCAACAGCCTGGGTAATGCCAAGGTCGGGGACAAGACCCTGATGGATACCTTGATCCCGGCCCAGGAAGCCTTCAATGTCGCGCTCGAAGACGACAAACCATTTGCCGAGGCCTTGAATGACCTGAAAGCCGCAGCCGAAGCCGGCAAGGAATCGACCCGCGATTTGGTGGCCAAGATCGGCCGTGCCAGTCGCCTGGGCGAACGGTCTCGCGGCGTGCTCGATGCCGGCGCCACGTCCTGCAACCTGATCTTGCAGAGCATGGCCGACTCGATGCTGGGGCTTCTGGCCTGAATGCACTTTTTCATGGGGTTGGGCCAGCTTTGAGCAGGGCAGGTCCAACCCCTCCTCCTCCTCCTAACACAAACCAGGCGGGATAAATGTATGACAGAATATGTGTTTGCAGGCATGCTATTGGTCTGTGATATCGATGGAACCCTGCTGGATTCCCAAAACCAATTGTCAACAGGCAATATTCAGGCCATCCGCCGGTTTATCGAACATGGTGGCAAATTCACCGTGGCGTCGGGCCGGACTCTGGCCGCCATGAACGCGATCCGCTCTGCCATCCCGATCAACATGCCAGTCATTTCCGTTAATGGCGCGATTATCAGCCGCCTGTATGAGAAAGACCAGACAGCGATCTGGGAGAGCCGGCTGGATGACCGGACGGCATCCGGATTGATCCTGGATCTGGCCCGGGAATTCCCTTCACTAGGCATTGAAATATTTACCGACCGGGCCGTCTACCCTTACCGCATTAATGAAACGGTGCGTTGGCATGCAACCAAGGAAGTGATTCTGGATGACGAATATGCTCTGGAGGACATTCCTCGGCCCTGGTGCAAAATCTGTCTGGCCGATGTAAATGAAGTGCTCCAGCGCGTCAATCAGTATTTACTGTCAATCCTGGATGAATCTTGGCATCTGGCGTTTTCTGAGGAGACCTTCCTTGACATTCTGGACAGAAAAGCGTCCAAAGGAGAGGCCGTGCGGGTGCTGCAGAAAATGTTTGGCATCTCGAAGTCGCAGACAGCAGTGATTGGTGACAACTACAACGATATCCCGATGGTCGGTGAAAGTGGGTATTCTTTTGCTGTGGGCAATGCCTGTGATGAACTGAAGCGATTGGCGCAACACGTCGTAGCCAGCAACAACGAAAATGGTGTGGCTGAGGCTATCCAAGTGCTTGAACAGCAGTTGGCCCCAATCGAATGATCTCTTCCAACTGTGATGCCAGTTCCAAGCCGCTCGCCAGAGTGGCTTTTTCTTTGATCGCGTTCTGCTCGCAAGGGCAATGGCTCAGTGCTCGCTCCGGACAGCCCCTTTGGTTTTGAAATCCTTGCAAGATTCCCCGGTCATTTCCTTGAAGACCTTGCTAAAGTAGTAGGGGTTCTCAAAACCAACCATCTCAGCGACTTCATAGATTTTCATATTGGTTTCGGAAAGCAGCTTCTTGGCTTTTTCTATCCTGTAATTGGCCAGCCAACTGGAAAAATTGACACCGGTTTCCTGGCGGAATAACAAACTCAAGTAACACTTGCTGATTCCGACATAATCAGCAGCATCTGTCAACGAGATCGGGTTCTGGTAATTGTGCTTGATGAATTTGATGCAGCGTGTGATACCATAGGAATATTTTTCGGTTTTCTCCGCATTGTCTCCGACATTGATCTGCGTATAGAGATCGAGGATGTATTTGCGGACCTCGTCAAATTTGGCCAGCCGGTCGAAGTTGCGATAACTGAAACGCTCGTCATTGAGGGTGGTTGCATTGGTCAGCTTGCGTTCGGAAACGATCATTTTGGCCAGGCTGATGGCGTCGTTGAAAACCTCGCGTACGTAGTCAAAGTTGTTGGCCTCCTTGAGTGCATCGAAGACGGTGTCAATGTGTTCGAGGACTGGTTCGATGTCATGCAAGGCGATGCTTTTGCGGATGAAATCCGTGTCCAGGGCAGGGCAAATTTGCACGGGCGATGGAACCAAGGGACCAGCCAGCCGGACAGAATTGAGTGGCTCGAAATAGCAGGACAACCAGGCTGACCTGGACTGGTTCACGAGCGCGGGGAGGTTGGTGATCAGCTTATCTGCCTGGCTGACGCCCATGCTCAGATGCACATTGAGGAACTGTTCGATGTTGCGCTTGAGGCTATCGAAGACTTCGGCCAAAGTGGCATCGGATTCGGCGTCTTCACAGGGCAGGTTGACCAGGTAATAGGTGTTGCTCATGGTTTGCACGAGAGTATGGTTCCAGCCTTTGCGACCGAGCAGATTGGCGGACAGATTATCCAAAGCCTGGTGGAATTGGTTGCTCTCGATATCCTGGCTGGAATCTGCCTGTTTTTCGATATTCAAGCAGGCCATGACAAAGCAAGGGCGGTCGAACAGGGGTGTTCGCTGCGCCAGAAAGCCGGGCAGATTGTCCGAGGTCAATTCGCCATCGAGAATTTTGCGTAAAAACCGGGCTCTTTGTGCATTGGTCACAACTGGCATGCTTTCATCAAGCTGAGATGGTTGAGGTGGCTCGAGCCGGCGCTCTTCGGCGAGCTGCTCAGCCAGTTGGCTAAGCGATGCGAGCAATTTCTGTTCCGTCAGTTCTGTTTTCAGAATATAATCCGAAGCGCCCAGGTTGATGGCTTTCCGGGCGAAGTCAAAATCGTCGTAATGACTGAGGATCAAGGCTTTGAACAGGCAGTGCTCGGATTTGAGCTGCCGGATGACATCAAGACCGTCCATGATCGGCATCTTGATATCGGTGACCAGGATGTCCGGTTTGAGCTTGTGAAAAAGCTCGACCGCATCTTTGCCATTGACAGCTTCACCAACAATGGTGAAACCGTTGGCCTCCCAGTCAATGGTTGTTTTCAGGCCGATCCTGACAACCAGTTCATCGTCTGCGATTAAAACCTTGATCATGGCTTACCTCAGTTTTCTTGCTTGGGCTGGTAAGGCAGCCGGATCATGACGGTTGTGCCGTGGCCGATCTGGCTGGTGATCGATAATCCGTAAGCTTTGCCGTAGTGCAGCTGGATACGGTTATGGATGTTCGACATTCCGATGCCATTGAATTTATCAGCGGGATTGTTCTCGAGATCGGCAATGCGGTCTGCTTCGATCCCGATGCCATTGTCCTTGATCGCAATCACCAGATCAGGGCCGTCTTTGATGGACTGGATGGTGATCAACCCCGTGTGGGAGATGTCTTCAAAACCGTGGATAATCGCGTTTTCCACGATCGGCTGGAGCATGAAATGCAGGACTTCACATTGGAGCGTATCAGGGTCCAGTTCGAATTTCGCTTCGAAGGTGTCGCCGTAGCGGTATTTCTGGACCACGATGTAATGGTTCAGGCTTTTGATTTCGTCCTCGAGCAAGACAACGGCCTTTTTGACCGAAATGTTGTATTTGAGCAAGTTGATCAGGGCAGTGGTCAGGTCGCCGATGTTGTTGGCATTCTGGATCGCAGCCAGCCATTTGATTGAATCGAGTGTGTTGTACAGGAAATGCGGATTGATCTGGGCCTGGAGAATCTCGAACTCCAGGTCGCTTTTCTGCTGCTGCTCCTGGAGTTGCTGCTTGAGCAGCAAATCGATCTGCGCAACCATCGCGTTAAATGAGTGGCCAAGATGGCCAAACTCATCCTTGCGCCGGTTGATGATCCGGACTGACAAGTCGCCACGTTCGACTGCCTGGAATTTTTCGTACATTTCCTTGATCGGCTGGATGAAAATCTTCGAGATGTAATAAGACGACAATAGCGCGATGAGGATGTAGAGCAAGATGATCAAGGCGAGACTCATTTCAATCGAGTTGATTTGCTCGCGGATGTCAGTCAGTGGAATCAGCCGGACCATGCTCCAGGAAGGCGTGGCGATGTCGCTGGATGAGACGATCATGTCGCGGCCAAATACCTTCTTTTCGATCAATGTCTTGCTGCTTTGAAGCAAATCGGGATTTTCGACCAGGATGGGATCGAGGATGGTGTTGTAGGGATAGGTGAAAATCGTGTTGCCACTGCGGTCGACGAGAAGTACCCACTCGTGGTTTTTGATTGCGGCGGCAGTCAGGACCTCGCGCAACATGACGTAGTCGATGTCGATGATCAGGACTGCCAGACTGTATTCGTCGTGGTAATTGAAGATCGGACGCACGTAGGAGATCGCGGAAAAGGTGTAGCCGGTCGATAGGGTCAGGGCCTGCAGACCGGTGTAGGTTTCACCGGGGTTTAAAATCTGGGAGCTGTACAAGTCACGCAGACGGCTGGTCTGCGAGGCGTCGATTGCGGCATTGCTGGAAAAAAACTCGCCCTTGGACGTCACGATATGGATCCCGTTGATGGCCTCCAGAATGTTGGCCGTGTTTTCGAGGGTTGCGATGTGATGGACTTGATCATTGGTGTCAAAGGGCTGGTAATCAGAGGCGGCAAAGTCGACTTCAGCCGCAATGTTGGGATTGGCTGCGATCATGGTGGCCGCTCCCTCAATCTGCTCGAGGATGAAGCGGACATTTTCCGTGACATTGTCCTGGTTGTTGATAATGTTGCGGACTTCATTTTCGAAAAACGTACGGTAGAACAACAGGTACACGGCCAGGCTGATCGCGATGAACAACACGAGAATCATCGAGAAAATGTAACTGAAAATTTTCTGATGAATTGTCATGCCGTCCGCTCACCCTCCTTTGTGTAATAGCGCCAAAGAAACACAGGTAATGAAAAGATAACATAGCCATTTTGACGTTTCAATCAAAAAACTATAATAAAAACAAAATGCAGAAAATCGAAAGAATTTTCAAGTTTGCCTAAAAAGGGACGGGGTCTCAATATCGGTTTCCGATATTGAGACCCCGTCCCTTTTTAGTTTCGGTGGCCTCCGGTGGAATAGAACATGACTTGTTCGCGG
>SABL01000392.1 GCA_009928985.1 Clostridia bacterium | reverse complement strand
ATCCAGCGGGTCAACGAGGAAAAAGAAGCCCTCAGGCAGGAAAATTCCAAACTGCGCCGGGAACTCACCGCCAAGAACCGGATCGAGGAGATCATCGGCAACTCGTCGCGGATGCAGGAGGTGTTTGACATGCAGAAGCAGTTCAAGGCCAGCTTAGGCTGACAACGCCCGCGCGCAGGACGCCGACCGCCAGCCAGTGTAGTTGGCGTTTTTTCACCTATATATAACTGTATTGACCACAGAGCTTAATCCCCTAAAAACGAGTTTCTCGTAGCCCTCATCGCCTTCTGGCGGTGGGGGCTTTTTTGTGTTCCTGTCTTATCAACCCAAAGGAGACCGCCATGCACATCATCATCCCCAAACGTGAACTTGCCGAAGCGCTTCGTCCCATTGCCAAGATTGCCTCAACCAGACCGACTCTGCCTTTCATCCAGTACGTCCGTTTGAAGGCACAGGTAGGTGCCAAGACTGCTGTGCTCTCTGCTCAGGATTTGGATCAGTTCCTGGAGTACTACCTCCACCTCGCCGCTCCTGTCGATGCGGACATCGACATCGCCGTTGCCTGCTCTGAGCTGAAGAGTCTCATCAAGGGCGTCGGCGATCTGGCCTTCGAGATCGGTGCCAACACAGTGAAAGTGCAGGACAACGGTGGGCCATGCATTGACCTGCCGCTCTACCCCATCGCGGAGATGCCCGATCCGCCGGTCATTCCCAAAGATGCGGTCCCGGTGCTGCTGCCCACGAGCTTTGCCACCTTCCTGGCCCATGCCGCATTGAGTACCAGCTCTGATCCTACCCGAGCTCTGCTTGCTGGTGTGAACGTCTCTGAAATCGGCGTTACGGCGACCAGTGGTCAGGACCTCTATCACGTTGCTCTTCCCCTGAGCCTGCTTCCCAAAGACATCGTCATCAACTACACGACGGCTCTGGCCAATCTGAAACAACGGTGGGTGTCTCTGGCCACATGGACACAGGGCGATGAACGGCAGCTCTTCGCCATCCGTGGTGAGGGCTTCACCTACATCGCTTCGGGTGTCAACGGCACCTATCCGAACTGGCAGCAGGTCGTTCCCGATGATGACAGTTTTGACCTGGTGGTCAGCTGGTCGGAACAGAACGCCGCTGTCTTGCAGCGCTT
>SABL01000391.1 GCA_009928985.1 Clostridia bacterium | reverse complement strand
AAAATACAATGGAGTCATGGAATCGGTTTGGCAAAAGCGTTTGTTGGTTTCAGGCCTGGTCCTGGTCGTGCTTCTGGCTGGCTACAGCTTGTTTTTCCGTGCCTATCTCGATACAGACCGCTACCTGGCCTTGGCTCTGGAGGCAACGGGTGATGACCCGGCCATCATCAACGCCGATGAACCAGACTTTTCTGTCGGTTTTCATGAGGGCCGCCTGACCATCCATTTTGTCTTCCAGACGGAGGAAAAAGCGGGAATTGGATCGATCAGCCTCTACATTGATCCTTTCCGCAAAACGTATTTTGATGTCAAACGGAGCAATCAATACACAGGCTTGCCCTGAAAAGGAGAACACCCCACATGCAATTGATCCGAGAAAATCGCCCCTACGAAGATTATCTGGCGGCTCTGTCGCCCGTAAATTGTGATGAGCCCCGCGTGAGTTTTGTGGCCGAACACCTGATGGGCCGTCTGTCCAGCCAGCTGGAAAGTCCGGAAGGTGCGCCCTGGTCCGATCCAGAGACAGCTCTGGTCCGGTTGACCTATGAATATGTCCGCGACAAAATTGCCAACTCCACGCCAACCACTTCAGGAAAAATGACGTGGCGGGCGTCCGAGGTCCTCAACGAAAAGGAAGGAACCTGCTATGGCAAGGCTAATCTGATCGCCGCTCTCCTGCGCAAAAATGGTATTCCCACTGGGTTTGCCTACCAGTATCTGAGAGAATCTGCAGATGGACCGCTGGTTCTGCATGCCCTGAATGCTGTCTATCTGGAGTCGCTGGGCGGCTGGGTGCGGCTCGATGCCAGCTACTCGCCCGACTCCACCCGCCAATCTCCGCTCGAACAAGATCCGGCAGAATTTGCCGCCGTTGATCCCGATGTCCTGATCCGCCCTGTCCGTCCGGAATTGGGCGAAGACAACCTGCCGATCGTCTATGCCGAACCCGATGCTCAGTTGACCAGGCTTTTCAAGCAATCGACCAGCCTGCAGGAGCTCTGGGCGCATCGCTCAGCCCGCCTGTCCGGCGGCGACCACGATCACGATCACGACCATGGCGCCGAGTCCTCACGGCGCAGCAACAACAGCGACATCGATGACAGCCTGCTTGACCTTCTCTATGGCGACCCGGACGACGAG
>SABL01000390.1 GCA_009928985.1 Clostridia bacterium | reverse complement strand
GCATCCAGGTATTGGATGCTTCAGCTTTGATCTCTTTGCTATTTTTGGCAATATCGGCCTTTAAGAGATTCTGGGTGTTGCCCTCTACGCCGGTTCTAAGTTTCTGTGTGCCGGGTGTTTCTTCAATCCAGCCGTTCGGGATCCGGCCAAAGGCGTCAAATGACTTGCCCTGGCTTGGCGCCATGTCGGATTCAAAATAGTGGTGAACGTAACCGTAGTGACCCCGGTTCGTTTCCAGTCGCCTCAGTTCGGCCTGGAGTGCTGCCGGGGTTTTTAGTTCGCCTTTGGCAGTTTTGATTATGCCTTCCAGGGCGACGGTGTTTTTGCCTATCTGGTCTGCAGGAATTTTCAATATCTTGTCCAGCATGGATTCGAGTTCTGCGTATTCCGCCTGGTCGATTTTGCCATTGACTTTCTGCAGCATCGAGCGAGCCTCGCTTTCGGCTCCCTGCAGAGCTGACTGAGCTGCGCCCAGCTGTCGATACCTGGCAAGCAGTGCAATCGCTGTCTGTGCTTTGGCGTGAGGAATTATAACTTCTTCGAAGTGTTTCCTGTAGTCTTCATTTTCCTTCGCTCGGTCAATCATGACCTGCTTCCAATTCGGTGCGAGAGTGTTGAAAAACATCTCCGCTGCACGGGCGTGCTGGCTGGGGACGTATTCATACTCGCCAGTGTCGGGATTATATTGGCGGATCCCTGGCGACGGCTTCAGGGTGTCGTTCTTCGCGTCGTAGGCCATGTTCTCAGCAACAGTAAACAGGATGCGCTCGATTGGCTTCGCAGCCTGGAACGGTGCCAGGACGCGGGCTGCTTTTTTCAACATCCAGTCTTGCAGATCGCCGGGCTTGGTCATCTTCCGGATCATGCCGGTGATGATGTTCTTGTCGGCATCGAGGTGTTTGAGGATCAGGGCATCTTCGGCCTTCCTGGCCTTAACCGCTGCTGCGTTCTTGGTGTTGTATTCAAGTTCCCAGTCAGTATCTGCCTGGGAATTCAAACTCTGTGCGCGTTGGAAGTCTGGACGATTGCGGTCTGCCTGAGACCTGGTGTCGCCCATGAGACCGCCTGCGATTTTCTTCAGCGCGTCGGAGACTTTGCCGGCCTGGGTTCTGGTCGTTTCTGTGAGCGTGGGCATTGGTTCTGGCTC
>SABL01000023.1 GCA_009928985.1 Clostridia bacterium | reverse complement strand
AAACATGACCATCAAGCCGTTGGGTGACCGTGTCGTCATCAAAATGATTGAAATGGAAGAGACCACCAAGAGCGGCATCGTTCTGCCGGGTACTGCGAAAGAAAAACCGCAGGTTGCCGAGATCGTTGCTGTCGGCCCAGGTGGACTGGTCGACGGTAAAGAAGTGACCATGCAGGTCAAACCGGGCGACCGTGTCCTGATCAGCAAATATGCTGGCACGGAAGTCAAGATTGACACTGTGGAATACACCATTCTCAAACAAGGCGATATCCTCGCAATTGTGGAATGACATCTGGTACAAAATCATTGAATTGAAAGAATAATAGGAGGCAAATCCCTCATGGCTAAAGATTTGAAATATGCAGAAGAAGCCCGTCATGCGCTGGAACGCGGCGTCAACAAACTGGCTGACACCGTCAAGATCACCCTCGGCCCGAAAGGTCGCAACGTCGTGCTCGACAAGAAGTTCGGTGCTCCGATGATCACCAATGATGGTGTCACCATCGCCAAGGAAATCGAGCTCGAAGACCGTTTCGAGAACATGGGCGCCCAGCTTGTCAAGGAAGTCGCCACCCGCACCAATGACGTCGCTGGCGACGGTACCACCACCGCCACGCTCCTGGCCCAGGCCATCGTTCGTGAAGGCATCAAGAACATCGCAGCCGGTGCCAATCCGATGATCCTACGCCGCGGGATCATGATGGCTGTCGAAGAAGCGGTCAAGAGCATCCAGACCAGCTCCAAGAAAGTCGCCGGCAAGCAGGACATCGCCCGTGTCGCCGCGATTTCTTCCGATGATCCTTATGTTGGCGACCTGATCGCTGACGCGATGGAAAAGGTCACCAACGATGGTGTCATCACTGTCGAAGAATCCAAGACCATGGGCACCGAGCTCGAAGTCGTCGAAGGCATGCAGTTTGACCGTGGTTACGTATCCGCCTACATGGTCACTGACTCTGACAAAATGGAAGCTGTGCTCGAGGATCCCTACATCCTGATCACCGACAAGAAGATCTCCAATATCCAGGAAATCCTGCCGATCCTGGAGAAAATCGTCCAGGCTGGCCGCAAGCTGATGATCATTGCTGAGGATGTCGAAGGCGAAGCCCTTGCCACCCTCGTGGTCAACAAACTGCGCGGCACGTTCACCTGCGTCGCGGTCAAGGCTCCCGGCTTCGGCGATCGCCGCAAGGCCATGCTGCAGGACATCGCCACCCTCACCGGCGGCACCGTGATCACCGAAGAACTCGGCCTCGAGCTCAAGGAAACCACCGTTGACCAGCTCGGCCGCGCCCGTCAGGTTAAGGTCATGAAGGAAAACACCATCATCGTCGATGGTGCCGGCAAAGAGGCTGACATCAAGGCCCGCATCGGCCAGATCAAGACCCAGATCGAAGAAACCACATCCGACTTTGACCGCGAAAAGCTCCAGGAACGCCTGGCCAAGCTGTCCGGCGGCGTGGCCGTCATCAAAGTCGGTGCTGCGACCGAAACCGAAATGAAGGAAAAGAAGCTGCGCATCGAAGACGCCCTCGCGGCCACCCGTGCAGCCGTTGAAGAAGGCATCGTCCCCGGCGGCGGTACTGCCTACATCAACGCTCTGCCGAAAGTCGCCGCGCTGCTGGATACCACGGTCGGTGATATCCGCACCGGTGTGCGCATCGTCCTCAAGTCCCTCGAAGAGCCGGTCCGCCAGATTGCCACCAATGCTGGCCTCGACGGCAGTGTCATCTGTGAAAAAGTCAAGTCCAGCCCAGTTGGTGTCGGTTTTGACGCCCTCAACGAAGCCTATGTCGACATGGTCGAAATCGGCATCGTCGACCCGGCCAAAGTCACCCGTTCTGCCCTGCAAAACGCCGCTTCGATCGCTTCGACTCTCCTGACCACCGAAGCCGTCGTCGCCGACATCCCGCAGCCTGAGCCTCCGATGCCCGCTGGTGGCCCCGGCGCTGGCATGTACTAAGAGCTTATAGCAACACCCAGCACACTGATTCAAAGTGGAGCCGCCTCAAAGCTGAAGATGCTTTGAGGCGGCTTTTTCCTTTATTTGTTGACAGCTTCGAAAAAAAGGGCTATATATACAAATTGCTTTGCATTTTCGCAATTAAACCAGCCTTTTCTGATAGGAACCAACATGAAGCACAATCATCCCGCGGAACAATCTCCTGTACCTGAAACCAATCCAGATAGACCGACATCAGACAGAGTCTACAGTCGCTCTCATCCAGCCAGCCCGGGCAAACGCGCGCAAAAAATCGTACTGGTCATCTTGAGCCTGGTCCTGGTCGCTGCCTTAGCTCTGGGCGGCGGCCTGTGGATCCTGGTCAGCCAAAATGTCCGGACCTTCGATGCTTCCGAAACGCTTAAGGAGCCCTATAACAAGGCTTCGGAACCGCTCGAAAATCCTCTGCCGGCGGTCAGGGGCATCACGAACATTTTGCTGCTCGGGGTGGACAACCGCAATGCAGCATCAGACAGCATCGCTGAACGTTCAGATTCGATGATGATCCTGACTGTGGATTCGGTTCATGGTCAGATCAAGCTAACCTCGCTGCAACGTGACATGAGCGTCTATATCCCTGGCAAAAAAGGTACGGACAAGATCAATGCAGCCAATGCTTTGGGCGGGCCACTTCTGGCGATGCGTGTGGTCAGCGAGACCCTGCGTCTGGACATCCAGAAATTCGTCGTCGTCAACATGGCTGGTCTGGAAAAAATCATCGACGCTGCAGGTGGAGTCCTGCTGGATGTTTCAGAAAAGGAACTCAAGGCTGTCAATGAAGAATTGGCCATGGTCAACAAGACGTTTCCGGATACGGAGCCTTCACCGATCCTCGAGCAGCCCGGTCTCCAGCTGCTGAATGGCCGCCAGGCAGTGACCTATGCCCGGATCCGCAAGATCGACAGCGACTATGCCCGCATGGAACGCCAGCGCGAAGTGATGCAGGCGCTGGCCGATGCTGCCATCAAGGCCGGACCGGCCAGGAAAATCGAACTGGCGCAAGTCGGGCTGTCCCAGATCACGACCAACCTGAGCACCCGTGAAATGTTCCTTCTCGGCCTCCGTTCACTCCCGCTGCTCAGGAAGCCGATCGCCCAGCTCCAGATCCCGATCGAAGGCTACTACACAAATGTCAGCGGCAATGTATGGAAAAGCCTGTGTGACTTCAACGGCATGATCCCCTTGATCCAAGACTTCATCTACGGCAAGACATTCGTGTTTGACCCGGTGAAAAAGATTGAAGGTGCCCCAGGCAACTGATTCCAATCCGAACGGGACCGGACTGCAACGCCCGACGAGCGCTTCAAATGCACCGCTTTCCCATATTGCCCTCGCCGGTGAAGACCGCTAAAATGTGCAGAGGAAGGCGGTGGACTTTAATGGATGATTCCTTTCATGAAATGATTGTCAAAGCCAGGATAACGAGCAATGACCGGCTGAAAATGGCTGGTCTGGTGCTTCTGGGCCTGGTTTTGTTTTTCCTGGTGATTTCTTTCTGGTTCAATCTCGGCAGCTTGACAATCCTGGTCCTGGCTGGACTGGGGTATGGCCTGTTCTATCTGCTCCGTGGCTTTGCCCGCGAGTATGAATACACCATCACCAATGGCGACCTCGACATCGACCTGATCATCGCCCAGCGCAAGCGTCGCCGGGTCTTTTCCGGCTTGGCTCGTACATTCGATTCGATGGAACCGCTGGAAAAACAACCGGCAGTCTCGGCACAAACGGAAAAAGCAGGCACAGTCATCGACTGCCGCTCCAGCCATCCCCATGGAGTTGACTATAAAATCCGGACCGACTATAAAGGCAAACCAGTCATCGTACTGTTCTCACCGGATGAGAAGATCGTCAACCAGCTGAAGAAGTACAATCCAGGACGGATTCGCCTGGGCTGAACCATCACTTCATGTGGAAGGGGTCAATGCAATGGGTACATCAAGGAACAGGATATTCACTCCGGCCGAACGCAGCTGGATCTTCTATGACTGGGCTAATTCCGCCTATGCCACCATCATCATGGCAGCGGTATTTCCGATCTATTTTGCCAGTGTCGCCAAATCAGCCGGTGTCAGCGGCGATGTCTGGTGGGGCTATGGCTCATCGGCTGCAACCCTGACGGTTGCGGTCCTGGCACCCGTGCTTGGAGCCATTGCCGATTTCCATGGCATGAAAAAGAAGCTCCTGCTGACCTTCCTGCTGATTGGCCTGGCTTTCACCTCGCTGATGGCTTTGACCGACAACTGGCAAGTCATGCTGCTCGGTTATGTATTTTCCTACATCGGCTTCACCGGGTCGCTGCTGTTTTACGACGCTTTCATCACGGATGTCACTACCCCGGACCGGATGGACAAGGTCTCAGCCTGGGGCTTTGCCATGGGGTATCTGGGCGGCAGTACCATCCCATTCATTCTCTCGATCCTCTTGATCACGGTCGGACCTTCGTTTGGCATCGGTGCCACCCTGGCGGTCAAGTTGTCCGTGGGCCTGTGTGTCGTCTGGTGGGCTGGATTCAGTCTGCCGATTTTGCTCCATGTCCATCAGGTCCATTCTATCGACATGCCGGCCAGAGACCTCGTCGGCAGTGCGTTGCGCAGCATCGTGCGGACAGCCCGGGAAATCATTGCCAATCGGGCCATGCTGGTTTTCATGTTGGCGTATTTTTTCTACATTGACGGTGTCAATACCGTCATCCACATGGCGACTGTGTATGGTTCGACCCTGGGCCTAGACTCCACCGGCATGATCCTGGCCTTGCTGGTGACCCAGCTGGTTGCTGTACCCTGCTCGATCGCTTTCGGCCGCTTGGCCCGGCGCTTTGGCTCGATCAACATGATTACGGCGGCTATTGGCATTTACACTGTGATCTGCCTGGTCGGCTTCTACATGGGGATCCTGGTTGAGTCAGGAGCCCCGGGTGGCGTTGAAACAGCGACACGATTGTTCTGGGCCATGGCGGTCCTGGTCGGAACCAGCCAGGGAGGCATCCAGGCTCTGTCGCGCTCGTTCTTTGGCAAACTGGTGCCCCCCAATCGTTCCAATGAGTTTTTTGGTTTCTTTGACATTTTTGGCAAATTTGCTGCCGTCATGGGCCCATTCATCTATGCGACGCTCGCAGGCCTGACCGGACGTTCGTCCTCCGGCATTCTCGGTCTGATTGTCCTTTTTGCCATCGCTTTTATCATCATCCGGATCGGACGGCCGTACTTGCGCCTGGTCGAGGAACAGGGAGCAGCTGCCGAGCGTGCTGCCGTGGAGGCCCAGCGCAACCATCATGACAGCTGAATTCAAACCTGGTTTTTTCCCTTTTGCCATCCGCAGTTCTGATACTGATTTTGCTGACCAGCTCCATCTGGCCTCTTTGTTTGCCCTGATGCAGGAGGCCGCCTACCAGCATGCCGAGCAGCTCGGCATCGGTGCCAGTACATTGGATGTTGCGGATCTGACCTGGCTGCTGTCCAAAGTCTCTGTCCGCCTGGACCGTTTGCCGCACTGGGGAGAACAGGTCTGGATCCGGACCTGGAGCCGTGGTGTGAAAAAACTATTGTTCCTGCGTGACTATCAGCTGCTGGCCGGATCCCCCGACTCCGAACCGATCGGCCGGGCCACTTCGGAATGGCTGGTGGCACGAAAAACGGACCATCGGCCGCAGCGCCCGGACGTGGTCCTGGGACCTGCCGGCCTTGAGGTGAGCTCGCTGGAGATTCCGGAGGCATTTGACTTTGCCTGCAGCAAAATCGATCCGGCGAAGGAGCGAGACCTGACGCGTGACCAAGAGCCCTTGTTGATCAAATTTGCTGATTTCTCCGAAATCGACCGCAACCACCATGTCAACAACACGCATTATGTGGCCTGGTGCATGGATGCCGCATATGCCTATTTCCGGAATGGACCGGGGCAGCTGCTCGGGCCTGGAACAAAACCGCTTGACCTTGCTGCCATCGATATCCAGTATCTTTCCGAAATCCGGCCAGGTGAGCGGACCCATCTGGATGTTCATCCGAGTCTGGACCCGAAGGGCTCAGTCATCTTGGTTGAAGGTTTGCGTACCGACCAAACATCAGCCGCTTTCCGGGCCCGGCTGACCTTCAGTCAGACTTAAGATTCAGCTAACGTTCACATAAGCTGGCCGCGCTGTCACACCCGATCTGTTATAATCGAACCGGCTGTTTTTTGTCTTGCCTGCCTTGACCTGGCCCTGTTCCCCAGGCAGCTTCAAACTGGGACAGCCGATTCTTGTTCCGGAGGAAATCCCATGATCGAGATTCAAAATCTGGTCAAGCATTATGGTGGTGTCAAGGCTGTCAACAACATCAGCTTCACCGTTGAGAAAGGTGAAGTCCTGGGCTTTCTGGGTCCGAACGGCGCCGGAAAATCGACCACCATGAACATTTTGACTGGTTATCTGTCGGCCTCTTCAGGCGCGGTCAAAATTGCAGGCTTTGATATCCTGGAGAATCCACAGGAAGCCAAGCGCCACATTGGCTATCTGCCGGAGAATCCGCCCCTCTATCTGGATATGACGGTCCAGGAATACTTGCGTTTTGTCTGTGACTTGAAAGGGGTCAAGAAACACGAACAGACCCGGCAGCTGGCCGAGATCATGAAGCTGGCCCGGGTGAGCGATGTCGCTGGCCGCCTGATCAAAAACCTTTCCAAAGGCTATCGCCAGCGCGTCGGCATCGCCCAGGCGCTGGTCGGAAACCCTGAGGTCCTGGTGCTGGATGAACCGACTGTCGGCCTCGATCCCAAGCAGATCATCGAGATCAGGAACCTGATCAAGGACCTGGGCAAAAAGCACACCGTCATTCTGAGTTCGCACATCCTGACCGAGGTCAAAGCGGTCTGTGACCGGGTCGTCATCATCAACCAGGGCACCATCGCGGCGATTGACACGCCCGAGGGCTTGTCGCGCCAGATGGCCCGGGCTAACAAACTCTCCATGACAGCCGAAGGCCCAGCGCGCGAGATCAGCGAGAAATTGCGCCAGCTTTCAGGCGTGCGTGCGGTCTTGGTCCTGGCGGAAAAAGAAGGCGATTTCACGGTGTTCGAGATTGATCTTGAACCGGAGACCGACGCGAGAAAACCCATCTTTTTCGAAATGGCCCGCCAAGGCTGGCCGATCGTCGAATTCAAATCGCTCGATCCGACCCTGGAGGAGATCTTCCTGCAGGTGACCGCAGCAAGTCCGGAAGGGAAGAAAGGGTGAGCGCCATGACAAGGATCCTGGCCATTTTCAAACGTGACTACCTGGCGTATTTCCGGTCCCCGATCGGGTTTGTCGTCCTGGCCATATTCATGCTGCTCAGCGGCCTGTATTTTTCTGCCGGCGTCCTGCAGTCTTACCAGGACATGGTCGGTGAAATTGCCTTCATGCAATCGTTCCTGTTCATCGTGGTGCCGCTTCTGACCATGCGCACATTTGCCGAAGACCGCAAGAATGGCACGGAAGTGTTGCTCTTGACGTCCCCGGCCAGCACGGTGGAAATCGTCCTGGGCAAATACCTTGCTGCCCTGGCCATGCTGGTGACCCTATTGGCCGGCACCTGGCTCCACCTGGCTGTCACCCTGGCGTATGGTGGCCTGATTGACTTCAACGTCCTCGGTGCCTATCTGGGTTTCCTGTTCCTGTCCGCCGCTTTCCTGGCCATCGGGCTTTTTGCCTCGGCCACCACGGAAAACCAGATCATTGCCGCTGTCATCACCTTTATCGTCATCATCGCCATGACCCTGCTCGATGCCATCGCCTCCATCACTGGCCAGATGGTCACGACGCTTCTGGCGCAGCTGAATGTGTTCGGCCTGCCTGAAACCCGCATCGAACAAGCCGGTCAGGCTGTAACCCGTGCCTTGCAGTGGCTCAGCCCGATGACGCGGATCACGGACCTGACTAATGGGATCTTTTCCCTGTCACCGCTCGTGTTTTTACTGAGTGTTGCTGCCGCGTTCTTATTTTTGACCAACCGTTTGATTGAAAAACGGCGCTGGAGCCAGAGGTGACATCATGAAAATGCCTGCCACAGACCGCAGAAACCAGACTTTGAAGCTTTTTTCCGTCTCCATGACGGTCATTTTCCTGGCGATCCTGCTGGTTTTCAACATCGTCTTTGACCAATTGCTGGGTGAAAAACTCAAATGGGACTGGTCGTCTGGCCAGATGTACAGCCTGGGCGACGTCAGTGTGGCGATTTTAGCTGAGATGGACCAGCCTGTGACGCTGACCGCCCTCTTTCGTGAAGAGGAAGCCGCCACGTTCGGCTATGCCAGCATCCTGCCCTTGCTCAAAGAGTATGAAGAGCAGTCTGATGGTCAGCTGACAGTCCGCTACATCGATCCAGACCGGACGCCTTCGGTTTTGTCCGAGATCGATCCGTCCGGTTACCTTGCAGCCCAGCAGGGTGACCTGGTCTTTACCAGCCAGGCTACGGGCAAGGGCAAGGTCGTCCGCTATGAGGATCTGTTCCAGACCGAGGTGGACTACCAGACGTACCAGACTGTCCTGACCGGTGTGACGGCTGAGCAAAGCCTGACGGGAGCCATCCAGTACGTCTTGTCACCGGTTACACCGACCATCTATTTCACTCGCGGCCATGACGAGCCCGATTATGAAACAGACTATGCTGCCATCACAGGACTGCTCAAAAACAACAATTTCGCCGTCACTGAGCTGGACTTGTTTGCTGGTGACCCGGTGCCGCAGGACTGCTCTGTCCTGGTCATGATCGATCCCAAAAAAGATCTGACGCGTGCTGAATTCGAGTCGATCGACCGCTATCTGCGCACAGGTGGCAGCCTGATGGTGATTGCATCTTTTGGCACGGCAGATCTGCCTCAGCTCAACGCGGTGCTGGCTGACTATGACTTGGCCCTGAGCCAGGACAAAATCCGCGAAAGCAGCCCCGACCATCGCCTGAACGATGACCCATATATGCTCCGGGCCATCGCCCCGGCCAGTTCTATCACGCCTCAAGCCATCGACGGTTTCACCCTGGCAGACAATGTCCGCGCGATTGACCTTCTGAGCAGCGGCAAGGACTACATTCAGACAGAAGCCATTTTGACCACATCCGGGCAGGGTGTGCGCGAGATGGGCGGTGACCCTCTGGCCGGCTCGGCGGCAGGGACACAGGTTCTGGCGGCCATCAGCACCCATGAAGGCTATGTCGATGGCAGCTCCGTCACCGACAGCACCCGGGTCATGGTCGTCGGATCCAGTTCGGTGTTTGGCGATGCCCTGATCAACCAGTTTGGCAGCAATATCTACAATGCCGGCCTGTTCTTCTACAGCATCCAGTGGCTTTCAGGCTCAGATGCTGCCGATGTCCTGTACATTGAGGCCAAAGTCCCACCCAGCTATGCCGTTGCTTCCGGCAATGCCACCGTCAACGGCCTGGTTTCAGCCCTTGCAATCCTGGTGATCCCGGCCGTTCTGTTCGGGCTGGCCTTGTGGGTCTACCGCCGCCGGAAAAACCTGTAACGTATCTTTGGGAGTATCTTGAATGAAAAAAAACTTGCGCGTTTTGCTGATCCTGTCTGGGGTGCTGGTGATTCTCCTGGCCCTCTGGGTGGCCTTGGTCCTGGTTCCAGAATCGGGCCCGGGTGATGAAACGAGTGCAGCTACGACCAGGTCCCAGTCTGTGTTGTTTACAGTCGATCCAGCCGAGGTTGCCCGGATTGCGGTTCACAACAACTTCGCGGACCTGACCTTGTTGCCGGAACGGACTCAGGATGCTTCTGGTCAGCCGCTCATCACGTGGAAACTGGCCGAAGACCAGGGGCTGCCAATCAGCCAGACCATCTTGTCAGACCTGGCCGAGGCTGCCCTGTCCATGACTTATTCCGAGGTGATCGTGGACAATCCGGATGACCTGGCTGCGTTTGGCCTCAACCGTCCATCCAGTACGATCTCGATCGTTTTTCCCAATGGCAGCAGCAAGACCATCGAATTTGGCAGCAGCCTGAGTTCGGGCAAGGGTGTTTATGCCCGGATCAGCCAGGATACCCGCATTTATGCTGTCGATAGCCAGTTCAAGGACCAGGCCAGCCAATCCCTGGCTGACCTGGTTGACCTGAGCCAGGCCATCGGCGGCCTGGCAACAACGGATCTGTCCGGAATGACCTTTTTCCGGCGTGATGACCTGCTCAGGCTCCAAGCTGCCATCACGCCCACCAGCCCGGAAGATCCTGCGGCTGGCCTGACCTTCAATCTGACTGCACCGGTTGCCCGTCCCGGCAATCCGGATACCCTGACCAGTCTGCTGCAAAGCATTCTCAAACTCTCAGCAGTCCGCATGGTCGATCTTGATGCCAGCAATCTGGAACGCTTCGGGCTGGTTGAGCCCAAATACCAGATCACACTGGAAACTTTGACGGGCAAAGAGGTCGTCATCAGCATCGGCGACAGTGCTGGCAGTGGCCAGTATTATGTGACCAGCACTGCCTTGCCAGCCATCATGACGGTGCAGGCAGATGCCCTGACCGCGGTGGATCTGCCGCTGACTGATTATGTCGACCGGTTCGTGGCCCTGATGAGCATCTGGAAAGTCTCATCGGTCTTGATCGATCTCGAAGGCGAGCAGCATGAGCTGGGCCTTTCGATCGAAGAAGGCCAGAAGACGACGGATGAAGCTGTCGAACTGACCTTTGATGGCCAAAATGCCAAGATCGTCAGTCAGACCGGGGAAAACTTGTTCAGCAAATTCTACCAGACCCTGATCGGGATCCGGATCGATGGCTTTGACCTGGCGGCCAGTCCAGAGAGTCCTGCGACCAGCCGGATCACCTACGCGCTCAAGCCCGATCCAGAGACCCAAAGTGACGCCAGGACCCTGGTCATTGAATTTGTCACCCGGGATGCGTATACTGATTACGTCTTAATCGACGGCAGCTACACCGGCTTTTACATCAGCCACCGCGATGTTTTCACATCGGAGCAAGTGGGCCTGGAAGGCCTCCAACTTGCCGTCTTGCAGCTGCAGTATGCCATTGACCATGCCGTGGACGGCGTGTTCGATACCAGCAAGGGGTACCCGGCCATTTCATGACACCACCTAGAGAGAATCTGCCCCACCGCAGCAAAGCCAGCCTGGTCATCCTGATCCTGCTGGCATTCCTTTTGCTTGCGGCCGCAATCGCCCTGGCCCTGAGTGTGCCGGAACAGACCATCCTGCCTGATGCAACCGAGAGCGTCGACCTGGCAGCTTCTGCCCAGCTCGGGTTTGCCTGTGATGCGACAGAAGCACAGCGCCTGTATCCATTTGGCCAGGGCGTGGTCAAACTGACCCACAATCGGCTGGCCTACCTGGCGCTGGATGGCAGTGAAGTGTATGCCCGCGAAATCGACATGGTGTCCCCCTTTGCGGTGGCTGGCAGCAGCCGGCTGCTGGCAGCTGACCGTGGCGGCACCAGCTTCGCGGTCCTTGACGAGACGGGCGTTTTGGCCACGGGCAGCCGGGAGGGACGGATTGTCGGGGCAGCTTTTGGACCGGATCACCTTCTGGCTCTGATCGAGGATCGCCATGACAGTACGGGTGTGGTGGCGATTATTGACAGCACAACCGGCGACCTGCAGTATGAATGCCATTTCCCGGAGTCCGGCTATGTCCTCTCAGCCCGGTTCACGCCGGATGGCCGCTCCTTCGACGTGGCCCTGGTCAATGCCGATGGCCTTGAGACCAGGCCGGTGCTCAAGCGCTTTGCACTCGATGGTGAGGCGGTGGGCCAGCGGATTCTCGATGCCCAGGGCCTCTATCCTGTCCTGGCCTATGACGAGGGCGGCCAACTGGTCATCAGCAATGACTCGAATGTGTCCGGCGTCGATTATGCCACCGACCAGCCCCGTTTTTCCCTCGATCTGCCCCGGATTGAATCCATTTCAGCCACAGGGTCCGGCCTCATCGTGTTGGCGGGTGAGCGCGTCAGTGGTACACTGGGGCTGTATCCGCTGTCCGGCACGGGCCAGATGGGTCCGCGGACTGAGATTGGCGAAGCAGCCACAGCACCCGCTGTTTCCGGATCTCTCCTGGCGCTGGGCAGCTCGACCCGGGTCTTTGTCTATGACGCCAAAACCCAGACGCTGCGCCTCGATGCCAACTTGGCGGCCGAGGTCGTCCGTCTGGCCTTTTCTGATCCACAGACTTTGACCGTCGTGACCTCGACAGGGGTGCGCCGGTTGACGATACAATAATCTTACATACAAGGAGCGAGCATGGAAACCCCAGCCGACCCCCCTCGAGAACCTGACCAGCCTGGCGCGCAGCACCTGGCTGGCATTACACCCCAGGTCCCATTTGCCAGCCGATCCGAAGTGCCGGAAAGTGAGCGCTGGCGCCTGGAGGATATTTTCCCGGATGATGCAGCCTGGGAGGCTGCATTTGCACACTTGCCATCACGTCTGTCTGAGCTGATCGCCTGGCGCGGTTTGCTGGCTGATTCACCGGAAAACCTGGCTGCTGCACTTTCGGGTTCTGACCTGCTGGAGCTAGAATGCCTCGAGCTTCTGGCCTATGCGCGGATGCACCGTGACGAGGACAATACCCAGTCGGTGTACCAGGCCATGACGGACCGGATCACCGCCTTTTACTACCAGTTTGCCGAGCAGACCGCCTTCATCCTGCCGGAGATGGCCCAGATCGATGCCGACTTGCTCCAGAAATGGCAGGCGAGCACCGCTTCGCTGGCTGATTTCCGGATGCTGATCGACAACAGCATCCGCAATCGCCCCCATACACTCAGTGAGGCAGAGGAAGCGCTGCTTTCCCGCTTTGGCCCGGCCAGCGAAGGTATCAACGACATCTTCTCGATGCTCGACCATGTGGAGATCGACCTGGGGGAATTCCCGGATGAGCAAGGCCACAAGGCTCGTCTGACGCATGGCCGCTTCGCCCAGTTGCGCGAGCATCCTGACCGGGAGATCCGGGCCCGGGCTTTTGCCCAGGTCCATGATTCTTACGCCAAAGTAGGCCGCACCCTGGCAACCCTCTATGCCACGCGGGTGAAAACCGACATTGCTTTTTCTGCGGCCCGCCGCCACACCGATACGCTGGCGAACGCACTCTTTGCCGACAAGCTGCCGACCGAGACTGTGACCGGCCTGGTTGCTGCCGTCCATGCCGGCCTTCCTGACCTGTACCGCTACCTCGGCCTGCGCCAGCGCCTGATGGGTCTTCCTGACCTGCACATTTACGACACCTATGTGCCGCTGATTACCGAAAGCCAGCGCCACTTCACCTACAGCCAGGCATGTGATCTGGTCAAGGCTGGGCTGCGCCCGCTCGGCGACGACTATGCCATGGTGCTGGAGCGCCACCTGTCCGATCGCTGGATCGATGTCCATGAGACTCCCGGCAAAACAACCGGAGCCTATTCCTGGGGTACGTATCGCACCCATCCCTATGTGCTGTTGAATTTCAGCGGCATGCAGAATGATGTCTTCACGCTGGCACACGAGGTTGGCCACAGCCTGCATACGTATTTTTCATCCCGCCAGCCGTTTGCCCTGT
Organism: Clostridia bacterium; assembly: GCA_009928985.1. Taxonomy (GTDB): domain Bacteria; phylum Bacillota; class Clostridia; order Saccharofermentanales; family UBA5734; genus UBA5734. The sequence continues at coordinate 15,520 of SABL01000023.1, read as the reverse complement.
CCCATTACCCGATCTTTTTGGCCGAGATCGCCTCGACCGTCAATGAGAACCTGTTGCTGCAGCATCTGATGGACCAGTGTGACACCTCGACCCCAGAGGGGCGCCTGGAGAAAATTGCCCTGCTCAACCATTTCCTCGAGGAATTCCGGCTGACTGTTTTCCGCCAGACGATGTTCTGCGAATTCGAGCTGAAAGCCCACCAGGCTGCCGAGGCCGGCCAGCCCCTGACTTCAGAAGTCCTGACGGATCTGTACCGCGATTTGCTGGTCCTGTATTTTGGACCGGGTGTCGTGATCGATCCATTTATGCACTGGGAATGGAGCCGGATCCCGCATTTCTACAATGCCTACTATGTGTTCAAATATGCAACCGGTTTTTCAGCTGCGGTCGCTTTGAGCCGGCACATCCGGCAGGAAGGGGAGACGGCTGTCAGCCGGTATCTCACGTTCCTCGGTTCGGGTGGCTCCGGCTATCCGCTCGATCTGCTGAAACAGGCGGGGGTTGATTTGTCGACTGCCGCCCCGGTCCAGGATGCCCTGACTGTGTTTGCCAAGGCCCTGGATGAACTGGAACACCTGCTTGCATCCATCACTGGATCGAGCCTGGTCCAGCTGACCTGACTCTGGGAGGAACCAACTTGGAATCCGAAATCAAACTGAGACTTGCTGCCAATACCGAACTGTCTGCGATCATCGAACACCCGCTGATGACCCGCCTGGCCATGCCGGACTCGCGCCGCGAGCACGACTTGGTCAATCTCTATTATGATACGCCCCGCCATGACCTGACCGAGCGCGAAATGACCTTGCGTCTGCGTCAGGTTGCCGATCGCTCCGAGGTGACCCTCAAGACGGGTGAGGCCACGGTCAGCGAGCTGCACCAGCGTTTCGAATGGACAGCCGTGTTTCCGGAAGACTGGGACGGTGACCTGAAAAATGGCCTCGACACCAGCTGGTTCAAACGCGAGGCCACCAGCATGGGTGATCCTGACGCCCAGTTGCAGGAAGCCCTGCGCCTGATCAAGGCCCGGCCCCTGATTCTTTTGTGTGAAGCCCGCTTCCAGCGCATCACCTATGACATTGGTTACGGCGATTCGCTCCTGGAACTGGCCATCGACCACGGCGAGCTGATCGCTGGCGACCTCAGTGAGCCTCTCTATGAGATCGAAGTCGAACTCAAGGAAGGCGACGTCCGTGACCTGGTCGAGCTGGGCCATGAAATGCAGGAACAGTTGCCGGTGCAGCCAGAGGAACTGAGCAAGTTTGCCCGCTGCCTGAGGCTATTGGCCAAGCAAAAACCGCTATGACGGAAACGACCGCCAGGCGGCCGAAACGGGTGGATCTCGTTGTGGTCGGGGGGGGAGCATCTGGACTCCTGGCGGCCATTTCGGCTGCCCGGACTTGGCATGAACAGACAGCACCGGCCCATTCTGGACCCTTGAACATCCTGATCCTCGAGAGAAATGACAAAATCGGCCGCAAGATCCTGGCCACTGGCAACGGGCGCTGCAACCTGACCAATGCACTGGCGGTTCCTGAGGCCTATTACGGTCGTGATCCCCGCTTTTGCCGCGGCGCCTTGCACCGCTATGACGTCAAGGCTACGCTGGATTTTTTCCTCGATCTCGGCCTGGTTTGCCGGGAAGAAGAGGACGGCCGGATCTATCCGGTCTGCCAGCAGGCTGCAGCCGTCGTCGATCTGCTCCTGCAGGAAATCCAGCGCCTGCACATTGCGACCCAGACACAGCAAACGGTCGTTTCCCTCGAGCCCATCGAACCAGTCTACCTGGGCAGCCAGCCTCTGGAAAAAGCACCCCACTGGCGCCTCGGACTTGCCGACGGCCAGACGCAAGATGCCACCTGTGTCATCCTGGCGACCGGCGGCATGGCCTCGCCCAATCTGGGCAGTGATGGCAGCGGCTACCGATTAGCCGAACCTTTGGGCCACCACGTGGTCGAACCGCTCCCGGCCCTGGTCCAGCTGACCACCGCAGGCCGGAAAACGGCCGCCTTGTCCGGGATCCGGGTGGAATGCGGCCTGTCCCTGGTCCTGGGCAATCAGGAAATCGGCCGTGAGTCTGGTGAGGTCCTATTTACAGAGTATGGGCTTTCCGGGATCCCGGTCTTGCAACTGTCCCGGACTGTCAGCGTGAGCCTTCAGGAAAACAGTGTCGAGCCGCTTCACATCCGGCTGGACTTATTGCCGGAATGGCAGGAAAGTGCCATTGAAGCCAAGATCACTCAGCGGATCAGCCAGAATCCAGCTCTGCACCTCGCGGACCTGCTGACCGGCCTGGTGCACCGAAAAATCGGTGTTTACTTGGCTCGGGAGGCGCTCCATGCAGCACTGGACCAGCCCGTTCGCACCCTGACGCCACGCCAGGTGAAAAGCCTGGCCCGGGCCATCAAACAGCTCGAGCTGACTGTGACCGGGACGAAAGATTTCTCCCAGGCGCAGGTGACTGCAGGTGGCCTGGACTGCCGTGAGTTTATGCCGGATTGCCTGGAGTCGCGCTTGAAACCGGGTTTGTTTGCCGCTGGTGAGCTCCTGGATATCGATGGTGCCTGCGGCGGCTTCAATTTGCAGTGGGCCTGGTCGAGCGGCCTTCTGGCCGGTGCTTCTGCCGCCCACCTGCTGGCAAGGCTGCGCTCATGACCCGGCGGCGGGAAAATCCAGATCGTCCATCGGATAGAGGGCTGGGTCAGGCAGATGGGACCACGTGCTCCGTGCGCTTGCCGCTCGGCCATTCGCCAGATGACCTGAACCGGACGATCGCCCGGGCCTTTCGTTGTCCCGTGGGCCGGTTGGGAGACTGGCACATCGAGCGCAAATCGATCGATGCCCGGCACAAGGGGGACATCCGGATCCACTATACGATTGTCCGGGGCCAGGCTGATCCGGTGCCAGCCGGTCTTGCGGCCATCCCTGCCTTGCAGGCCGCCTTTGAGTCAACGTCCAGCAGTCCGGACCTGCCACCAGCCGAGCGACCGGTGATCATCGGCAGCGGCCCGGCCGGCCTGTTTGCCGCCCTGGCTCTGGCGCGAGCCGGTCTGAAACCGCGCGTCATTGAACGCGGCCAGCCGATTGCACTGCGCAAGGTGGCGGTTGACCAGTTCTGGTCTGGTGGTCCGCTGGATCCGGAAAACAATGTCCAGTTTGGCGAAGGTGGTGCCGGAACTTTTTCCGATGGCAAATTGACCACCAATCTCAAAGACCCGCGCTGCCAGGCTGTCCTTGGGGAACTGGTCCTGGCCGGAGCCCCCTCCAGCATTCTGGTCGAACCCAAGCCCCATGTCGGCACCGATCTGCTGTGCGGGGTCGTCACGACGATCCGCCAGACCATTGAGCAGCTGGGGGGCAGTTTTCATTTCAGCACCCGTCTTGACGACCTGGTTTGCACCCCGGCCGTGAACGTGCCAGTGCCTGGACAAGAAGGGGCAGTCCATGAAGAGGGTCCCATGGGCAAGCTGGAAAAAATCATCGTCAGCCGTCCATTCGCAGATGGGACAAGGCAGCCAGAGACCTGGGCGGTGCGCGAGGTCATCCTGGCCATCGGACACAGCGCCCGCGACACCGTGATGATGCTGGCAAAGCACGATATCCCGCTCGCTGCCAAGCCCTTTTCGGTCGGCCTGAGGATCGAGCATTTGCAAAGCGCGATCAACCAGAGCCAGTATGGGCCGCAAGCCGGCCATCCCGATTTGCCTCCAGCCGAGTACAAGCTGGCCGTCCATTTGCCTTCGGGACGTTCCGTTTACACCTTCTGCATGTGTCCAGGTGGCCAGGTGGTGGCCTCGGCATCCGAGCCGGAAGGCCTCGTCACCAATGGCATGAGCCTCCATGCCAGAGACCAGGCCAATGCCAACAGTGCCTTGCTGGTCGAAGTCCGGCCGGAGGACTTTCCTGAGACAGGTCCTCTGGGTGGAATCAGCCTCCAGCGCCAGATGGAACAGCGCGCTTTTGACCTCGGCGGCAGGAACTACCGGGCCCCGGCCCAGCGAGTCGGCGATTTTTTGGCTGGTCGCCCCTCCACAGGACCGGCAGATGTTCTGCCCAGTTATACACCGGGCGTGACCTGGACCGACCTGGCTCTCTGCCTGCCAGATTTTGCCGTCCACGCTCTGCGCGAGGCCCTGCCGCTTCTTGACCAGAAACTTTCTGGCTTTGCCGCACCACAAGCCATCCTGACCGGTGTGGAAACCAGAAGCTCAGCGCCGGTCCGCATGGTGCGCGAGGATACTTGCCAGAGTCGCTGCCAGGGGCTGTACCCCTGCGGGGAAGGGGCTGGCTATGCCGGCGGGATCATGTCGGCTGCCGTCGATGGCCTGCGCTGTGCCGAAGCCGTGCTCAAGGCCCGGGGCCGTCTTGCTTGAGCGGTCCGGCAGCCTTACTTGAAATGTCAGGCATGGTATAATAAATCTACTATCAAAGAAAATCAGGAGTCTGCCATGCGCGCACGTGTCATCATCAACCCCTCATCCGGCCGACAGACTTTGCAGAAAAAAGCCGAGCGCCTGACCGAGACGCTGCTTGCCGATGGCACCTTCAGTGATGTCGATGTCGTCCGCACCGTGGGGCCCCGGGATGCCTATATTGCCGCTCGCTATTACCAGGATTGGCAATTCGACCTGGTCCTGGTAGTCGGCGGCGATGGCACGGTCAACGAGGTCGTCAGCGGCCTGCTCGACGGCAAGCACCAGACCCCGCTGGCCATTCTGGCCGCCGGGACAGTCAATGATTTCGCTTACGCCATGAAATTGCCCCGGGCTGACAGTGCCGTGGCCAAAATGATCCGCCAGGGCAAGACGCGCCTGATCGATGTCGGCCAGGCCAATGACCGCTATTTTGTCAATGTGGCTGCGGGTGGCTTGCTGACGGATGTCGCTTACAAAGTCCCATCGGATGCCAAGACCGTTCTCGGCACGCTCGCCTATGTCATCGAGGGGGCCAGGGATCTTTCCTCACAGGCCCTGCGTCCGGTTCCGGTCCACATCGAGATGCCGGACCGGGTCATTGATGAGGAGATTTTGCTGTTCATTGTTTCCAACACGAGCAGTGTCGGCGGATTCCGCAATCTTGCCCCCCAGGCCTCGGTGACAGATGGACTGCTTGACGTTGTGCTGGTCAAGCCACAGAACATCCTGGAATTATTTCCGCTTCTGGTCCAGATGGTTAACGGTGTCCACGTCAACCATCCGAAAATTGATTATTTCCAGACGGCATCTTTGAAAATTTCCACCGGAAAGTCCGAAACCCTCTCTATTGACCTCGATGGTGAATGGGGTGGTGAACTACCGGTTGAACTCAAGGTCAAGCACCAGGCCCTGCGCCTGATCGTGCCTTAGCCGATCACTTGGACCATCCGAATCCTTAGTCTTCGGCCAGTTCCAGATAGAGGGCATAAGCATCATCGATTTCCTGCAGGACCACCGCATACCGTTCGTAATCGGCTGGTGTCGCGGCCCCGGAAAAAAGTGTCTCCAGTTCAGTCCGCTCCTGTTCGAGCTGCTCGATGTGCTTTTCTGCCTGGCGCAGCTGATCTTTGCGCCGGGCATTTTCCCGTCGTTCCTGAGCTTTGTTCAAGTTTTGCCCCCGCCCACTGGCGGACTCGGCCTCCTGGCTGCGTGCTTCCCGGGACTGGGCATCTTTTAGAACTTTGTTTTTTGCCACCACAGCAGCCTCATCCTGGCGTGCTTTGGTCCGGTATTCGGCATAGGTGTCAAAAGGTTGGACCTGATTGCCGATAAAACCCAGGACCCGCCGGGCAATTTTATCGATGAAATAGCGGTCATGGCTGACGGCGAAAATGGCGCCGGGGAATTCGAGCAGCGCTTGCTCCAGGATCTCGCGGGAGTGGATGTCGAGATGGTTGGTTGGCTCGTCCAAAAGCAGCAGATCCGGCTGTTCCAGGAGCAGGCAGCACAGATAGAGCCGGGCCCGTTCGCCACCGGACAGGACGGATATGGATTTGAAGACATCGACATCCCGGAAACCATAGCGGGCCAGCAAATTGCGCGCACCGGCTTCGTCGAGGGCAAACCGGGACAGCAATTCATCCAGCACACTGGCGTGCTCATCGAGAAATTCGACATGCTGCCCCATGTGGCCGAAGACGGCCTTTTCCGACAGGCGCAGAGCACCATTGCTTTGCGGGATCTTGCCTAAAAGCAGGGCCAGCAGGGTGGATTTGCCGCAGCCGTTCGGACCGCAGACACAGAGCTTGTCGCGGCCACGGATTTCAAAACTGACGCTGGAAAACAAGACCCGTTCCTGGAAACGGATTTCCAGATCACTGGCCAGGAGCAGCTGTTTGTCCGGGTCGCCGGAGTTTTGCACCGGCAGGAAATTGAACTTGAGCTGCGTCTGGTGCAGCCGGGCCCGGTCACGGATCTCAGTCAGCTCGGCTGAAAGCTTGGCGACCACTTTTTCCCGCGCATGGTAGCTGGACATTTTGCGGTGGGACAGCATGGTCTGGGTGACCGCTTCCTGATGGGCTAGTTCTTTTTCCATCTGCCGGACCGTGCGGGACAAGGTCAGCTGTTCGCTGGCCTGGATTTCCTTGTAGGCTGAATAGTTGCCAGGCCTTGTGGTCAGCTGGCCGAGCGAGAGTTCGGCCACCTCATTGGCGACCTGGTCGATGAAGGCGCGGTCATGGGACACGAGCAGCACCGCGCCCTTGAAGCTTTTCAGATAACTTTCCAGCCATTCCTGCGCCGTGGCGTCGAGATGGTTGGTCGGTTCGTCCAGCAGCAGGACATCAGGCGACATCAGGAGGATCCGGGCCAGGGCGACCCGCATCCGTTCGCCGCCGGAAAGCGTGGACATCGGGCGGGACAAAGCTTCGCCGGACAGGCCCAGTCCATCGAGGGCTTCCTGCATCCGGCGCGGAAAATCATAGCCTTCCAGGGCCTCGAAGCGGGCGGTGCATTCGGCATAGCGCGCCATCAGGCGACGATCGCCGGGGGCACTGGCCATCTCATGTTCGAGCTGGCGCATTTCATCTTCAAGCGCAGACAGCTCCTGGTTAGCCAGCGGATGGCTCTCCAGGTCGCAGATCTCTTCGACATGCTGGCTCAAATAGCCGACCACAACGGTGGCTGGCCGGATGACCTGGCCGGCATCGGGTTTTTCCTGGCCCGTGACCAGGCGCAGCAGGGTGGTTTTGCCCGCTCCGTTTTCACCAATCAAAGCCATCCGGTCCCCGCGGTCAATCCGCAAGGAAACACCGGACAGGACCGTGCGGCCGAAATACGATTTTTCCACAGCTTGCAATGACAGAAGGCTCATTTTATCTTCATAGTCTCCAAATGTCTGGAATGCGCCGCCAGTATAGCATATCCAGCCCGGCAGGGGCCAGTTTTCGGCAGAAAGCGTGAAGAAAAAGGACCAAGGAAAACTTGCCCGCATTCTGGGCAAAGGGTATGCTTGAATAACCTTGCGACACCTTGCCCGGGCCGGAAAATTCCCCGGCCCGGACCAGATGCTTTGGAAAAGGAGGAGAGATCTTTGGCAAAACCCGTTGTTGAAATTCTTGACACGACCCTGCGCGATGGTGCCCAGATGGAGGGTGTCTCATTTTCTGTCAATGACAAGTTCCAGATCCTCGACAATCTCGTAACCATCGGAGTTCGCTACATTGAGGCCGGAAATCCCGGCTCCAATCCGAAAGATCGCGAATTTTTCACCAAATTCAACGAAAAACGACCGGTCATGGACCAGACCGAGCTGGTTGCCTTCGGTCCGACCAAACGCAAAGGCATCAAGCCTGAGGATGACACGGGTCTTGCGGACCTTCTGTCGGCCCAGACGAGCACGATTGTCATTTTCGGCAAGACCTGGGACCTCGAGGTGCGCGACATCCTGCGCTGCACCAATGAAGAGAACAAGGCTCTGATCCGTGAAACGACCGAATACCTGCGGTCCCAGGGTCGCGATGTCATTTTTGACGCCGAGCATTTTTTCGAAGCCTACCGGGCCAATCCGGACTACGCGGTGGCCTGCCTGAAAGCGGCCCAGGATGGCGGCGCCCTCTGTGCCGTGCTCTGCGACACCAATGGTGCGACCATGCCGGACGAGGTCGGCGCGGTCACCGCGGCCGTGGTCCAGGCTTTGCCGGGCATCCAGATCGGCATCCACTGCCACAATGACAGCGGCATGGCCGTGGCCAATTCCCAGGCTGCCGTCCTGGCCGGCGCGACTCATGTCCAGGGCACGTTCAATGGCATCGGCGAGCGCTGCGGCAATGCCAACCTTTCCACGATCATCCCCAACTTGCAGCTCAAGTATGGCCACTCCTGCATCCCGGACGACCGCATGGAGCTGCTGACCCCCGTGGCCCGGACGATCGCTGAGATCACCAATATCCAGCTGCCCAATGGTGAACCGTATGTCGGCAGTTCGGCTTTCTCACACAAGGCCGGCATGCATGTCGACGGGGTCAAGAAAAATCCCAAGACCTTCGAGCACATCGAGCCAACGTCCGTCGGCAATGCCCGCCGCTTCCTGCTCTCCGAGATCAGCGGCCGCTCGGCTGTTCTGGACATCATCCGCCGGATCAAGCCGGACATCAGCCGGGACGCCCCGGAAGTGGCCCGTGTCCTGCACACGATGAAGGATCTCGAACACCAAGGCTACCATTTCGAAGGCGCCGAAGCCTCACAGGAGCTTTTGGTCTGCAAGGAACTGGGGCTGTACCAGCCGTTCTTCACTCTGGAAAAACTGCGCATCACCATCGAGCAGCCCCAGGTTGGCGCTTTCAGTGCCTTTACCTACATCAAGATTCTGGTCGACGGGGTCGAGGAGGTCACAGCCGCCGAAGGTGAAGGTCCGGTCAACGCCATGGACCGGGCCCTGAAAAAGGCGATGGAGGTCTTCTATCCCGAACTGACCCAGGTCCGGCTGACGGATTTCAAAGTTCGTGTCTTAAACCAGGAAGCCACTGCTTCGACCGTGCGCACCCTGATCGAGTCCACCGATGGCATCCGCACCTGGCATACGATCGGTGTCTCGACCGACATTCTCGAAGCCTCCTGGCTGGCCCTGGTTGATTCACTCGAATACAAACTCATGTGCCAGCAGCTTGGCCTGACCTGAACACCATACTTCCTGTACCATTCCAAATCACCAGACCAGACTTTCAAGGAGACTATTTCTATGACAAAGTTTCAAATTGCAGTCATTCCCGGCGACGGCATCGGCCCAGAGGTCGTCAATGGCACCCGCCAAGTCCTCGACGCCATTGCTGTCCGCTTTGGCCATGAATTTGCCTACACCGAACTGCTCGCCGGCGGCATCGCGATCGATGCCACGGGTGAGCCTCTGCCGGCTGCCACTGTCGCAGCCGCGAAAAAGAGCGATGCCGTGCTTTTAGGCGCGGTCGGTGGACCGCAGTGGGACACACTGCCGGGCGACAAACGCCCGGAGCGCGCACTGCTCGGTCTGCGCGCCGAGCTGGGCCTCTACGCCAACCTGCGCCCGGCCGTCCTCTATCCCGCCCTGGCCGCTGCCTGCCCTCTGCACCCGGAGACAGCCGCCGCCGGGATTGATGTCATGATTGTCCGGGAACTGACCGGCGGCATGTACTTCGGCGACCGCGGCCGCCGCGAAGGACCCCACGGTCCGGAAGCCTATGACACCGAGGCTTACAGCGTCATGGAGGTGGAGCGCATTGCCCGCGTCGGTTTTGAACAGGCCATGCTCAGAGGCAAGCGCCTGACCAGCGTCGACAAGGCCAACGTCCTTGAGAGTTCCCGCCTCTGGCGCGAGACCGTGATCCGGGTCAGCCAGGACTATCCGGAGGTCACCCTTGACCATCTCTATGTCGACAATGCGACCATGCAGCTGATCAAGCGTCCTTCCGACTTCGATGTCATCGTCACCACCAACATGTTTGGCGACATCCTCTCCGACGAAGCGGCCATGATCACCGGCTCGATCGGCATGCTGGCCTCGGCTTCGCTGGGCAAACCGGGCACACCTGGCATGTACGAGCCGGTCCACGGCTCCGCGCCGGACATCGCCGGCCAGGACAAAGCCAACCCGCTGGCCACGATCCTGTCCGCTGCCATGCTGCTGCGCAGCTCGCTCGGCCTGATCACGGAAGCTGACGCCGTGGAAGCTGCAGTCGCCAAGGTCCTCGCCGAGGGTTACCGCACCGGTGACATCGTCCAGAATGTCGGCAGCAGCTCGACCGAAAAGCGCGTTGGCACCCGCGAAATGACCCGCCTGGTTGTCGAGGCTGTCGTCAACGCTTGAAATTTTTACGGCCAGACTGACTGCCTGGCATGCGACTTTTCCAGATGTTTTTCACCAGCTGGCCGGTTGGCAGTCCATCCGGCCAGCTATGCTATAATGAATAAATCTTAATAACAAAGAAGGTGACTCTCATGCGCAGTGATGCGATCAAGAAAGGCCCCGGCCGTGCTTCCCACAGGTCCCTGCTCTATGCCCTCGGCCTGTCCGAAAGTGAAATGAAAAAGCCGTTCATCGGCGTCGTCAATTCGTTCAATGAAATTGTCCCCGGCCATATTCATCTGCGGACTTTGACCGATGCCGTCAAGGCTGGCATCCGCAATGCCGGCGGTGTACCGTTCGAATTTCCGGCCATCGCTGTCTGTGACGGCATCGCCATGAACCATGCCGGAATGAAATATTCCCTGATCAGCCGTGATGTGATTGCCGACAGCATCGAGATCATGATGATGGCCCACCAGTTTGACGCTGTCGTGTTCATCCCCAGCTGTGACAAAGTCATCCCCGGCATGCTGATGGCAGCTGCCCGGCTCGATGTCCCGAGCATTTTTGTCACCGGCGGACCGATGCTGCCCGGCAAAGTCAGCCATGACCGCGTCGGCCTGGGCAATGTCTTCGAGGCCGTTGGCGCCCACGCGGCAGGCAAGATCAATGACGCCCAGCTGACGGCGATGGAAATGTCAGCCTGTCCGACCTGTGGCAGCTGTTCCGGCATGTACACCGCCAATACCATGGCCTGCCTGACGGAAGCCATGGGCTTGGCTCTGCCTGGCAGTGGCACGATCCCGGCCGTCTATTCGGACCGCATCCGCCTGGCCAAAATGACCGGCGAAAAGATCATGGACCTGTATGAGTCCGGTGTGACCGCGCTGGACATCATGACCCCGGCTGCCTTGCGCAATGCCCTGCGCATGGATATGGCCCTCGGCGGCTCGACCAATTCCGTCCTCCACATGCTGGCCATCGCTCGCGAAGCCGGCTACAGCCTGACCCTGGACGAGATCAACCAGATCAGCGGTGCGACACCGCAGCTGTGCAAGCTCAATCCAGCCAGCGATCACTACATTTCCGACCTCAATGAAAAAGGTGGCCTGCGTGCCGTCATGACTGAGTTGACGAAAGGCAATCACATCGAGCTCGATGCCCTGACGGTCAGTGGCCCGCTCCAGGATCGACTGACTGGGACATTTGGCGCCGATGGCATCATCATCCGCCGGATCGACAATCCCTATTCGGTCGATGGCGGCCTGGCTGTTTTGAAGGGCAATCTGGCTTTGAATGGCTGTGTGGTCAAGAAGGGCGCAGTCCTGCCGGAAATGATGCAGCATGAGGGCCCGGCTCGCGTCTATGACAGTGAAGAAGAAGTGGCGGAAGCGATTTTTGGCGGCCAGATCAATCCCGGCGATGTCATCGTCGTCCGCTTCGAAGGCCCCAAGGGTGGCCCGGGCATGCGCGAAATGCTGACACCCACCAGTGCCCTGGCCGGCATGGGCCTGGACAACAGCGTCGCCCTGATCACGGACGGCCGTTTCTCTGGCGCCTCCCGTGGTGCCTCGATCGGACATGTTTGCCCGGAAGCAGCCGTTGGTGGCCTGATTGCCTATGTCCAGGAAGGCGACCGGATCCGGATCGACATTCCGGCGCGCACGATCGAATTGCTCGTTCCCGCGGAAGTACTGGCGATGCGCCAGCCGGCGCTCCAGCCCGACCGCAATTTGCGCGGCGTCCTGAATCGCTACCAGTCCCAGGTGATCGCCAGCAGTGTAGGTGCCCGCCTGCGCCGCCATGGCAAGGAGGATGAATCATGAATGGTGCAGATCTGATCGTCAAGTTCCTGCTCGACAAGGGCGTCCATCACGCTTTCGGCTATCCGGGCGGCCCCGTGCTCGTGCTCTACGATGCCATCTACAATGCCGGTTTCCCCCATGTCCAGGTCCGCCACGAACAAGGTGCGATTCATGCGGCTGAGGGCTTTGCCAAGGTCACCGGCATTCCCGGTGTCGTCATTGCCACTTCCGGTCCCGGTGCAACCAACCTGGTCACCGGCCTGGCCGACGCCATGCTCGACTCCGTGCCGATCCTGGCCATCACCGGCGCCGTCGCCCGCAAATCCACCGGCACGGATGCCTTCCAGGAAGCGGATATCACGGGCATCACACAGCCGATCACCAAATACAATTACCTGGTCATGGAGCCCAATGACCTGCTGCCGATCCTTGAAGAGGCCTGGCAGCTGACGACCGAAGGCCGCCCCGGCCCAGTCCTGGTCAACGTGCCCAAGGATCTCCTGGCGATCCAGATCGACCCGGAGGCAGTCAATCGCTCTGCCAGCACGTATGTCCGGCACCGCCCGGCAAAGGTCCGCACCGAGCACATGACTGAGCAGGTCTATGCGGCCCTGGCCAAGGCGAAAAAACCTCTGCTCCTGGCGGGCGGCGGTAGTGTCATTTCCAATGGCGGGGTCCAGGACATGATGGAGTTTATCCGCTGCCTGGGCATCCCGGTCGCCACCACCCTGATGGGCAAGGGAGCTGTCGCGCCGGACCATCCCAAATACCTCGGCCATATCGGCATGCACGGCACGCCCCAGGCCAATACCGCCCTAGGTACCTGCGACCTGCTGATTGCGGTCGGTTGCCGCTTCAGCGACCGCATCATTGGTGACCCGGACCTGTACAACCAGGACAAGAAACGTGTCATCATCCATGTTGACATTGATAACGCTGAAATTGGCAAAAATGTCCGCGCCGACATCGGGATCGAAGATGATGCGGCTGATTTCTTCCGCACCATGGCGGCCAATTACCCGGCTGACCGCACCTGCGGTGTTTTTTCCGAAGACTGGATCGAATGGATCGACAGTCTGATGGCCAAAAAGAAACGCTACGATGAGCTCGTCGAACAGATGTATGTGCCTACCTACCCGCTGCTGCCGCAGTATCTGATCCACCGCGTGGCCCAGGCTTACAAGGGCCAGAACGCGATTGTGGTCACCGATGTCGGGCAGCACCAGATGTTCGCGACCCAGCATTTCCCGGTCGAGTCGCCCCGCAGCTGGATCACCTCCGGCGGCCTGGGCACCATGGGCTTCGGCCTGCCCGCCGCGATTGGCGCCTCGTTTGCCGACCGCACCCGCCCGACCATCCTGTTTGTCGGTGACGGCGGTTTCCAGATGACTTTCCAGGAACTCGGGGTCTTGGCCAACCTCCAGCTGCCAGTCAAGATTTTCATCATGGACAATGGCAGTCTCGGCATGGTCCGCCAGTGGCAGGATCTCTTCTTTGACAAACGCTTCTCCCATTCCGGCATGGAAGGCACCCCCGATTTCAACATGATCGCCAAAGCCTACAACCTGCCCTGCGGATTTGCCAACGACGAAGCCAGCCTCAATCGCGAAATCGAGAAATGCGTCACGACTGAAGGTCCCTACCTGGTCCACTGCATCATCGACACCGGCGAAAACGTCTACCCGATGATCCCAGCCGGCCGCATGCCCAACGACCTCATCATGCCCGGCATGGACTGAAAACAGATTTAGCAACACCCGCAGCTCTACAATCCCGTACCAAACCAAAGCCGCTCCGGAATCAGGCAAACGACTGGCCCGAGCGGCTTTTCAGCGTTTTGCCGAAAAAGGGACCCCGTCTGTTTTATCGTTTAACGATAAAACAGACGGGGCTGAGCGAATCGCCAGCTGTGATTTCCTGCATTACAATATAATCACACCAATAGGTGATTCCAGGTAGAAGGAGGACTTTGCCATGCAGGTTGCAATCATGCAGCTCGACCTGATGCTCTACAGTTGCCACTCTCTCAAGGACAAACGAACTGTCACCAGTCGTCTCAAGGCCGACCTGCAGCACCGCTTCGCCGTCTCCGTCGCCGAAGTCGCTTTTCAAGACCAACACAGCCGCCTTGGACTCGGTCTCGCCGCAGCCGGCAGCGACCGCAAAACGCTCGAAAAACTCCTCCAAAACATCGAAAATCATACCGAAACATGGCACGATCTCGAAATTCTCACCATAGAACGTGAAATCCTGGTGGTCTGAACTAAAAAGAGACGGGGTCTCAATATTGTAAACCGATATCGGATTTCGATAATGAGACGGGGTCTTAAATTCGGCACTTTTCCAATTTTGATGGAGAATTTACTGTTTTGCCCGTATAATTGATGAATAGTTGTGAAATAGATACGGTTTTCGTAGCTCGTTTGAATCAAGGAGGTTTTCCTCATGCTCGTTCTTGTGATCAATACCAACCGGACATTCCTGAAATATCAGCTGATCAAAGTTGGCACCGGTGACGTGCTGGCGAAAGGTCTGTGTGACCACATTGGCGGCACTGGCTCTACGCTGACGCATTCTCGTCGCGGCGCCGATCCCATTGCTTCGCAGGTAAACATGCCTGATATCGCGACCGCAGTCCAGGCGGTCATCAAGGTTCTGACCTCGGCCAAACAGGGTGTGATCAAAAATAAAACTGCTATCGAAGCCGTCGGGCATCGCATCGTTCATGGCGGCGAAAAATTCACCGCACCGGCAATCATCACTCCTGAGGTCAAACGCGCGATCGAGGCCTACAATCATCTCGCCCCGCTGCATAATCCACCCAGCCTGGAGGGCATTCTGGCTTGCGAAAAGACCTTGCCCGGCGTGCCCCAAGTCGCTGTTTTTGATACGGCTTTCCATCACACGATGCCAGAAAAAGCCGCCATCTACGCCCTGCCCTACGAGTTCTACGAGAAATACGACGTGCGAAAATATGGTTTCCACGGCACGTCCCATGCCTATGTCAGCCAGCGTGCTGCCGAACTGCTTGGCCAGCCACTTGACACGCTTAGATTGATCACTTGCCATCTCGGCTTTGGCTCTTCCATCGCCGCAGTCGACCGCGGCCGCAGCGTCGACACCTCGATGGGCTTGACGCCCCTGGCTGGTCTGGCCATGTGCAGCCGCAGCGGCGACATCGACCCTGCGATCGTCACCTTCCTGATGGAAAAGGAACAGCTCGACATCGATGGCATGGAAAATCTGCTCAACAACCAGTCCGGCCTGTATGGCATCTCAGGGGTCAGCCCTGACCTGCGAGACATCTATGCCGCCGCTGGCGAGGGCAACAGCCGGGCCGCCCTGGCGATCGACCTGTTCAAGTACCAGTGCCGCAAGCTGATCGGCGCCTATACCTCCACCATGGGTGGTGTTGACGCAGTCATCTTTACCGCAGGCATTGGTGAAAATGCCCCTGACATTCGCGATGGCGCCTGCAAGGA